>JBDHJS010000046.1:0-49001 GCA_039586795.1 Gemmatimonadota bacterium | reverse complement strand
GAGCCGGACGTGCCCACGCCGGCGGACTTTCTGCAGGAAGCACGGGCGCGCATCGACCGGGCCGCGAGCCCGCGCTTCTACGACGTGACGGCCTGGTCGCTGCCGCTGATCTTCAACGTCGGCGGGTACAGCACGAGCGATGGACGTAGCATCTCCGCCGATCGCCTGACGGCGCCTGTTGGGGTGGCGGCATCGCTCCCCGCGACGCAGCCGCGCTACGCCTACCTGATCGACGGCAGCCAGGCGGCTTCCGCCGCGGCGCTTTATCACCTGAAGGCGAAGGGTTATCGGGCCTCGTTCCTCGACGCCCCGACGCGGATTGGCGGCACTCAGTACGCCGGCGGCTCCGTAATCGTGCGACTGGGCCAGAACGACGACACCGTGCACGACGCGATCCGCGCGATCGCCGAGCACTTCGGCTTGCGGGTCGGCGGCACGGACACGGGGTACTCGGAGCCCGGCTTCCCGACACTTGGCTCGGGCGATCACACGTTCATGGTCAGCAAACCGGAGATCGCCATCATCGCCGAATCCCCGATCTTCGGCTATTCGTTCGGCTGGGCATGGTACACGCTGGACCAGCAGTACAGCATCCCCGTCACAGTGTTGCGGGCCGGCTCGGTGGGGAACATGCAGCTCGACCGATTCAACGTGATCATCGTGCCGGCCACCTCCGGTGCGCTCGCTGGAGTTCTGGGCGAAAGCGGAAAGGAACGGCTGACGAACTGGGTACGCGATGGCGGAACGCTGGTCACGATCGGGGGAGCGACGGAGTTCGCCCGAAGCCAGCTGGAGCTCATTTCGCTGCGTTCCTGGTACGAGTTGGAGGAGAACGAAGACGCCCGGCGGATCGGTGTGCCGGGAGCGATCTTCAACACGAAGCTCAACGAACACCAGTGGCTGACCGCCGGGTATGACGTGAAGGAACTGCCCGTGTTGGTCAACTCGAGCAGCATCTACTTGATGCCCGAAGGGCCGCCGTCGTCCCGGCAGCGGGCCATCGCAACCTACGATGCCCTAATATCAGGTCACGCTTGGGATGAAACGCTCGAGCGTCTGCCTGACGCCGTCTATGCGTATGAAGAGCGTGTCGGCGGCGGTCGTGTTATCGCGTTCGTCGAGGATCTCAATTTTCGCGCGTTCACTCGCGGGATGAATCGCCTGTTCCTGAACGCCGTCGTCGTAGGACCGAGCGCGCCGTAGCCGATCGGTGCGTATCGGAGGGATGTGAACAGGCGCGTCGTCGCCGGACACACGGCGCTCGCCGTGGTGCAGGTCTTCTTTGGCCTGTTCCCCGTGTTTGGAACGCTGGCGTTCAGCGACGGCGGCTTCACTCCGCTTGGGGTAGTCAGCTGGAGAATTGCCGCCGGCGCGCTGGCGCTGGGGAGTCTCGCGTTCATCACTTACGGACGCGACGCGATCCCCCAGCGCGGCGACCTGCTGCGGTTCGCTGTCTGCGGCCTGCTGGGCGCGGCCCTGAACCAAAGTCTATTCCTCGCGGGACTCGCTCGTACGACTCCCATGAACGCCGGGTTGATGATGTCGCTGATCCCGGTGTTCACCTTCGCCGTTGCCACTGCCGTGAAACAGGAGCGGTTCAGCCTGGTCCGAGCGCTCGGCGTCGCCATCGCGCTTGCGGGCACCGTGGTCTTGCTGGTCGGCAGGGGCGACGGGTTCGTTCGAGGACATGGGTTCGGCAACCTGCTGATCGCCTTGAACGGCTTCTCCTACGCTTGTTACCTGGTTCTATCTAAGCGGCTCGTCAGCCGCTATCCGCCTCTCGTCGTCATCGGCTGGGTCTATATCTTCGCACTTCCCTATCTACCGTATTTCGTACGGGGCGAAACGCTGATCGCCCAGTCCGACAACACCACGGCGTGGCTGTCGCTTCTCTATATCATATTACTCCCGACGATACTGGCTTATCTGCTGAACATGTTTGCTTTGGCCCGAGTCCGAGCGACGACGACCGCCGTGTACATCTACGGACAGCCGATTGTTGCGGGATTGGCTAGCTGGATCGTCTTCAGCGAACGCCCGTCCGCCGGCATGGCGATAGCCGGCGCCTGTCTGTTCGTAGGCATCTGGCTGGTCGCGCGACGGCCACCAGCCGTAGCCTCGCCAAGCACGATACAACCGGCACGATGATGATCGCTTGGCCGAACAACCCGCAATCTGGTCAGGTGGCACGGTTTTGCGCCCGCGCAGTATATTGTCGCTACACCTGATGGAGATCGGAATGCTGCTCCGGCCACTGATTGGTCTTCTTCTGCTGCTAATCGCTACCTCGCCAGCCACAGCTCAAAACGATGTGTCACCCGATACCCTCGTACCCGGCACGCCGACTTTCGAAGAGCTTCAGTTGAAGGTCAACGGCGAGGAACGCATCCGCGTCACGACACCCTGGGGTGAGGTGGAATTGTACGCTCCCGAGCTGAGCGCAGGCGGCCTGAGCTTCGGACGCGCTCAGTTCGAGAAGCGTCCGCCCCGTGGTACGCGGGGATTCGGCCGACCGCTCGCCTTTTCACAGGTCTCCAAGATCGAGGTCAGAGTCGGCAATGCGTGGGCCGGCGCTTTGATTGGAGCAGGTTTCGGGATCCTGCTCACCACAGGTGTCTATGGGATCTGCGGTGAGCAATGCGACACGGGGTCCGGCGCGAAAGTGGGCACCTACCTGGCGACAACCACCGTGACGACTTTAATCGGGTCGGCGATCGGCACCGGCGGTTGGGGCTGGAGGTCCGTGTGGTCCGCCGACCGACCCGCGTTCTCGTTGATCGACGTCGGCGGCGATCGAGTCGGCATAGGGTTCAGGCTGGGTGTGGATTGGGGAAGCTAATCAGCCTCCCGACCCCAACAAGTACAGTACCAAAGCGCTGAATAGCCCCACGGCGAGCAAGCCGAGGCTGGCCCACCCGACCAACTTGAAGACGCGGGCCTGTGGTCGTGAGCAGAGCCCGACGATTGCGATACCGGTCATAGTGAGCGCCGCGATCGCCGTGAGCACATGCTGTTCGCTCGCCGCGCCAAGGATCGGGCCCTGGGTGTAGGCAACATCCTCGACGGCGATGATGAGCAGGTCGAAAAGATTACTTCCGAAAATGCCGCCGATCGCCAAATCGACCGCGCCGATGCGCACCGCTTGAACGGAGATAACGATCTCCGGCACTGAGGTGGCGAACGCTAGGAAGATCGTTCCGACGAACGTCTCCTCCCAACCCATGTTCTGCGCCAGCGACTCGCCAATGATCGGCAACTCTATCGCTGCGGTGATGAGGACAGCCGAGTTAATTAAGAACAGCACAAACACTCGGCTCAGCCCTCTCTCCTTTGCATGCGCCACCTCTTCGGCGCCCGCCAACTCGCCGACGCTATCCGCATCACGCTCGAAGATGAAGACACTCCGCATCGCAATGACGTAGATGACCGGAGCCACGAAAGCGTAGACGCCTACGGGTCCGACGGCGATGGCGGTGAATTGATTCTGTACGAAGATCGCGCTGGCCACGGCACCCAGCAGGATGACCCCGAAGCCAGCAGAGAGACTATGCCCGTGACGTATGCCGCTGTAGATCGAGCCCGGCCGGTAAAGGAAGTCGAGGATGGCGATAATGATGAGATTGTAGATGCAACTGCCCAGCGCCGCGCCAACCGCCAGGTCGGGTTGGCCTACCACCAGAATCGCACTCAGACCCGTGACCAGCTCCGGAAACGACGTGACCGTGGCCACGAGCACCAGACCGATCCACATACCGCCGATCCCGGTGCGCACCGCGATGAGGTCCGCATAGCGCGAGAGCCGCGCTCCGGTGAACAGGATGATCAGCAAGCAAACGATGAAGGCGGTCCAGGCGGCCGCCGGACTGAAGCCGTAAATGAGGTCTCTGAGCATGTCAGGTCGCGGGTCCCGTGCCTGCCCACCACGTCACAAGGGCAGAAACATAGCCCCTTCAGGGCCCGGCCGTAAGACTCGTTCGATCGTTTGTCTCGGAAATCGACAGCGGCTTCAACAGCTGCCCGACGGCCAGAGGCAATAGGGCTGCGCCAAGGATCAGCCCCCAATCGGCCCAAACCAGCGGATGCGTGCGCAGGACATCCGAAAGCACAGGCACGTACACGGCGGCCACTTGGAGACCGACGGTCAGTATCAGCGCACCAAGCACCCACGGATTCCGACCCATGCGACGCGTGAACAGAATTCGTTCCGGGCTCCGTGCGTTCACCACGTGGAAGAGCTGGGCAAGCGCGAGGGTCATGAACGCGAGGGTGACGGCATGACCCAGCTCGACCTCCCAGACATAGAGGCCGAAAACGAACACACCGAGCGTGGCCGTCGTAATCAACGCCGAATAAGTCCCCACAGTCGCCACGAATGCCCGGGACAGGATGGCTTTCTTTGGATCGCGGGGCGGCCTCATCATCACTCGCGGTTCCGGCGGTTCCATCGCCAGGGCGAGCGCGGGAAATACATCGGTAATCAGATTCAACCAGAGAATCTGTAGCGGTAGCAGGGGTAGAGGCATACCCACCAGCCCGGCGATGAGCAACGTCAGTACCTCGGAAACGTTACACGAGAATAGATAGAAGATGAACTTCCGGATGTTGTCGAAGATGACACGTCCGTCCTCGACCGCCGCGCCAATCGTCTCGAAGCGATCGTCCTGCAGAACGAGGTCGGCCGTCTCCTTGGCGACATCGGTGCCACGCTTGCCCATGGCCACGCCGATGTCGGCACGCTTCAGCGCCGCCGCGTCGTTCACTCCATCGCCCAACATCCCTACGATCTCACCGCTTTCTTGATACGCCCTTACGATCTTTAGCTTGTCCTCCGGGGTGACGCGGCTGAACGCGGCGATCTCCGAGACCCGCTCCGCAAGTTGCTCGTCCGTCAGCTCTGCTAGCTCACGACCGCGGAGTGTGCCCCCCCCATCCCGCAGCAGCCCCAGGTCGTGCGCGACCGCTTCAGCTGTGACCGCTTGATCGCCCGTAATCATCACGGTGCGGACGCCAGCGTCGTGGAAGATAGAGATGGTTTCCTTCACCCCTTCGGCCGGCGGATCCTGTATCCCGACCAGGCCGACAAACTTCAGATCACGCACCGCCTCGGGCCCGGGTTCTTCGTGTGGCTCGAGCTGTCGGAACGCGAACGCCAGAACGCGTAGTCCACGGCCGGCCAGTTCTCTGTTGTGATCGAGGACGGCATCGCGCTCCGCGTCGGGCATCGCGACGACACCGTCCTGCGTCAGCATCTGCGTGGAGACCTCCGCGATGCGCCGGGGACCGCCCTTCACGTAGGCGACCGTCCCACCCTCGGGCGTCTCGTGGAACGTGGCCATGAGCTGCCGCTCGCTTGAGAACGGAACCTCGGCCACTTCCGGGTAGCTCGCTTTCAGACCGTTACGGTCGAGCCCCGCTTTGGCGGCCAACACGAGAAGCGCCGCTTCCGTGGGGTCACCGACAGCATGCCAGCCGTCATCTTCTCGTCTGAGGGTCGCCCGGTTGGCCAGCGCACCGATACGCAGCGCGAGTTCGAGCCCCGCCATCTCCGAGACATCGACGGGGCGACCGTCCCGTGACAATTCGCCCACCGGTGTGTATCCAGCGCCGCTGACTTTCAGATCGACGCCCGCCACCGACACGGAGGTCACCGTCATCTCGCCGGCAGTGAGCGTTCCCGTCTTGTCTGTGCAGATGAGCGTAGCCGAGCCCAACGTCTCCACCGCCGGCAGCCGTCGCACTAGCGCCCGGCGACGGGCCATGCGACGCACGCCCACAGCCAGCGCGATGGTGGCAACGACCGGCAAACCTTCGGGCACGGCGGCGATGGCGAGGGCGAGCCCGGTCTCGAGCATCAGCAGGAGTTCCTCGCCGCGAAGCACGCCGAGGCTCGTCACCACCGCCGCAACGCCCAGCGTGAGCCAGACGAGGCGCCGACCCAGATCATCGAGGCGCCGCTCCAGCGGCGTTTCCGCCGCTTCCGTCTCCTCGACCAGCTTGCTGAGGTGGCCGATCTCCGTCGCGACGCCTGTAGCGACGACCGCGGCACGACCCGATCCGGCGGCGATGAGCGTGCCCTTGTAGATCATCGAGCTTCGCTCCGCCAACGGGACCTCGCCGCCATCTTCCTCCGTGATCGCGTCCGCACGCTTCGCCACCGGCATCGATTCCCCCGTCAGCGGCGCCTCATTGACGGACAACTCTGTGGCGGCGATCACTCGGGCGTCGGCGGGGACCGCGGCACCGGCCTCGAGGAGCACGACGTCTCCGGGAACCAGCACCCGCGAATCGACCGCGCGACCCTCGCCGGATCTCAGGACTACGGCTTCCTGGACCTGAAGGCGTCGCAACGCGTCCATCGCCAGGCGTGCCCGCCATTCGGTCCAGAAGCCGATGGCGGTGTTGAGCAGGAGGACGGCACCGATGGCGACGGCCTCCGCCGTATCGCCCATCACGACGGCCAGCGCCGCCGCACCAATCAACAGGAGAACGACGAGGCTCTTGAACTGGTCGACGAGGATCTTCCAGGCGGATGTCGGCTTGGCGATCTCCAGAGCGTTGGGACCATAGCGCTCCAACCGCTGCGCGGCCTCGGACTCGCTCAGTCCGTCGGTCGTCGTAGCGAGATCGGCCAGCACACCTTCGGCTGGCAGCTCGTGCCAATTGGTCTTTTGCGCGAAATCGTCAGCAGCTAGCACACCACCGCCTCATCGGCCTATCTTCGCGGCGGGGTCAGGTGTCGAGAACATCGAGCCCCGCCCATCGGCTGATGAAAAGACGGCCATAAGGCCGCCACGACAAGGTACAGGGCAATGCAAGAGAATGGGTTCGCGGAGGGTGGCCGGAAGGGGGGCCGCGGCATATTGATCGCCTTCGCAATCGGCCTGGTGATAGGCGTCATCGGGACGTTCGTTGTGCAACCACTGCTGGGCAGCCGGCTTCCGGAGGCCGTGCGCGGCAAATACGAGGTGCTGGAAGGCCCGGTGACGGCAAAGCAAACGGAGGACGACCGGCTGTTGCTCACCGTCTCCACACACGCCGGCGCCATACTGGCCACCTTCAAGAAGCGGGTGGATGAGATCAACCTGCTGGTCGAGGAGGGCGACACCGTGGCCCTCGAGGTTCCCGGATACCAACCGTTCATGCAGAATCCGGATATCGCTCGGGTCGCGAAGCCGGATATGCCGCCCGGCCCAGCTACGTTCGACACGCCGGAGCCCGAAGAGATACCCGCACCCGTCGAGGATGCGCCGGCGGAGCAGCCCGACACGTTGCAGCAAGCTGACAGCATCTCGGCATGACATACAGATCCTGGGCCTGGCGCGGGCTCCTGGTCTGCGCCTGCCTTTGCGCGATTGGGAGTCCAACAGCCGCCCACTCACAAACCGACTCGCTCAAGGTTGCCCGGGGCACCCTACTCGGGTGGGATGAGCAGCTGCGGTTGATCATTTTCGACCGCGGTGGCGCCTACTTCGGTCGATCCAGCAGCGTCGGCATTCTCCAGCGGTTCAATCGCCTGCAAGACGCCGAATACACCCTCGACCAAGTCTCCTACGCCTTCACCCTTGTTGAAGAGTACGAGTGGTATCAGCGAGGCCAGGGTGTCCGCTACAAGGGCGCCAGCATCAACAAGGTGCAGCTAGCGCAGCACGTGCAGTTTGCGGCTTCGATACCCCTCAGCTCGACCTGGTCGGTCCCCATCAACATCGATCTGCAACAGGATTTGGAAGCAAAGCGCTCAGTATTCCGCGCGGGGTTTCGCAAGAGCTTCATGTCGGGACGCATATCGGCCTTCCTAACCGGATGGGTGAAGACTCAGAAGCCCGAATCTGACATAGAAGTCGGCGCCATCCTGGCTCCCGGCGCCAGCCAACTGACCCTCGCAGTGGCCGCACTCGACCTGTTCAGCGATCCGATCTACCAGGGAATCGGTGTTCCGCCAAGCATCGCTGACACCGCCTTCAATTACACGTCCAATCCATTCACGCTGCGTGCGGCGCTCAACATACCAATCGGACGGCAATGGCGAGTCGAAGCCTACGCGCTGGCAATGACACCGGCCAGCGTCACAGTGGAGCGGCAGACGGCTCCAGAAGAGGGGTTCTCCCAGGACGAGCGCTATGCCTACACCGGCGGCCTGGTCGAGTGGGAGCCCACTCGGGCCACCGCCATCGCCGGCTTCGCGACCTGGGTACAGGCCCGCCTCGGCCGCGAGGCGCTATCACTCGGTTTGCCAGAAGACGACTTTGACCTCACCGAGAGAACATCACAACTGGGCGCCTACGGAATACACAACTTCAAGAAGTTCTCAGCGGAAGTATGGCTCGCCCACATCTGGCGAGTCGAGGATCGCGTGCGACCCGATACCTCTGTGGCGCCTAACGTCAATTACGAAGACCGAACCTGGGCGGGACGCAGCAATCTCGTCTATCAGGCCACTGGCGGTTTTCGCGGCGCCATCGGAGTCGACTTCACAGCACGAGAGATCATTGGTGAAGACAGAATGCCGTCCAACACCGATCTCGATGCCACGAATGTCCGTCTACGCATGGACCTGGGATGGTCGTTCGGAAAGACCGCGTTCATCTTCTTCGGCTTCAATGCCGAACTCGACGGGGATGTCACCTCGAGCCCCGCTTTCGACGGCGGGCACGCCAGGGCCGCCTTCTACTTCTAGCGGCCAACATTATGTCACGAAAAAGCGCCGGCGTTTTCCGAAGAAGACGCCGGCTCTCTTACTTCGCTTTCGCTATGGACGACTAGTTCGCCTGAATCTGAACGCTACGAGCCTTCGCCTTCTCTGCCTTCGGCAACCTCACCTTTAGAATCCCGTCTTCCAGACGCGCCTCCACCTTCTCAATGTTGATCTCCGCGGGCAAGCGGATGGTCCCGTTGATCGCTCGGCTGTGACGCTCATATCGCAAGAACGTGACATCCTCGCTCTCTTCCTTCTCCTGACGCTCACCTTTGATCGTAAGCTCGTTACCCTTCACCGTGATTTCCAGCTCATTGAGCTTCATCCCGGGGACCTCCAGCTCCGCGTGGTACGTATCGCCTTCCTCCCAAACGTTCATCGCCGGCAGGACACTGGCCGGCGAACCGGAACGCCGATCGTTGGCCAAGAAGCTGCCCCACACATCCTCGAACAGTCGATCGAATCCCCGACGTACGCGTACTGGATGACTCCCGACTAGCCAATTGCTCGTCATGATCTATTCCTCCGAATCGTGTTGAGTGCTTTGGGCCCCCACCGAACTTTGCTAGGAGCCCAGGTCCGCTACGCCCTTTAAACAGTCGTTCACCCAAGAAGCAATCGGTATGCCAGCCCGCGTGCTCAAGGAGCATGCCCGTAAATCTTTGCAATAAATAATGTTAGGCCTCACGTCGATGAGGCCGCCCCGGCACCCCCTTCGGGTACGCCAGATTGGCAGTATCCGCCCACCCACTTCCCTGCCCGGGTTGCACCCTTCCGGTCAGCCTGGCGGACCGGTATGATGACTCGGGTTTTGAGACGACCATTCCAATCGGGAGATAGACGGTGACCGAGGACCTACTCGTCGCGTTGGCCAGCATCATCACATTGGGAATCGCCGCCGTATGGCTGTCGTGGCGCGTCCACCTGCCGTCGATCCTGGTGTTGCTGCTGGTCGGCTTCGCCGCGGGTCCAATCACCGGCTTTCTCGACCCCGATGCCATCTTTGGCGACCTGCTCTTCCCGATCGTGTCGATCTCGGTGGCGATCATTTTGTTCGAGGGTGGTGCGAGCCTTCACCTCAAGGAGCTAGGACAAGTCCGCGGGGTGATCCGCAACCTGGTGACGATTGGGGCGTTGGTCACTTGGGTAGTGGGCGCGGGGGCAGCGTACCTGCTTCTCGACTTCGAGTTGGAGGGCGCTTTGCTGCTCGGCGCGATCCTCGTCGTCACGGGGCCGACGGTCATCGTTCCATTGTTGCGGCACGTTCGTCCAACTCACGCGGTGGGATACACGCTCAAATGGGAAGGCATCCTCATCGACCCCATCGGGGCGGTGTTAGCGGTTCTTGTCTTCGAGGCCGCGATTGCCGTGAGCGTGGAGGCCGCCACGACGGCTGTGCTGTTGGGGCTGTTGAAGACGCTGCTCATCGGAGGAGTGTTGTCGGCAGCTGGTGCGGGCCTGTTGGTTCTTCTGCTGGACCGGGGCTGGGTGCCGGATTTCCTGCAGAGCCCACTAGCGTTGATGATCGTTGTTGCCGCTTTCGCCGGATCGAACCTACTACAACCAGAGTCGGGTCTGCTTACGGCGACACTGATGGGCGTGATCCTTGCCAACCAGCGTCGAGTCGACGTTGAGCATATCATCGAGTTCAAGGAGAACCTTCGCGTACTGCTGATCTCGAGCTTGTTCATCCTCCTAGCGGCGCGTCTCAAGCTGACGGAACTGACGAGCATCGGGCTCCGCGAGCTTGGGTTTCTCGGCGTATTGATCCTCGTGGCGCGCCCTGTAGCGGTAGCGCTATCGACTATCGCATCCGACCTCAATTGGCGTGAGCGCACCCTCATCGCTTCCATTGCACCGCGAGGAATCGTGGCTGCGGCGGTAGCGTCCATCTTTGCCCTCGAGCTGGCCCATGCCGGTTATGAGGAGGCGGACTTGTTCGTATCGATCACCTTCATGGTGATCGTCGGCACGGTCGCCATATACGGCCTGGGCGCCTCGCCGCTAGCGCGACTACTGCGGTTAGCCCAGCCCGACCCGCAGGGCGTCCTGATCGTCGGGGCTCACCCCTGGGCCCGTGAGATTGCGGGCGAGCTCGGCCGCCAAGGAATCGCCGTGCGGATGGTCGATTCGAACTACCGCAACGTGTCCGCGGCGCGGATGGCAGGTATTCCGGTTCACTACGGTAACGCGCTCACTGAGGGTGCGCTGGATCAAATCGACCTGGAGGGTATCGGCCGACTTCTAGCGTTTACCTCCAACGACGAGGTGAACTCGCTGACGGCGGTGAACTATAGCGAGATTTTCGGTCACGATGACGTCTTCCAGCTTCCGCCCGAGCGACTGGAAACGAACGGCGACGAAATGATGCCGCGACGCCTGCGCGGTCTCTTCCTGTTCGATGCCCGGGCGAATTATTGGTACGTGACCTCCCGCTACGATTCCGGCGCGACATTCAAGACGACGAACCTGACGGAAGCATTCGATTTCCAATCGTTCATGAATCGTAACCCTGACGCGGTTCCACTATTCTTGATCGATGATACCGGGAAACTTCTGGTCTTCACCGTCAAGAATCCGCCTGTGCCGAGTCCGGGGCAAAAACTTGTCGCTCTCGTGAGCGGGCAAGAAACGGCCTCCGATTCGTCTTCAGACGAATCGGAATGATCCCTGCTCGTGGGAGACGGTGAGCATGGAATTGATTGGTGAACTGAACCGACTTCAAGAACAACGGGGATACCTCCTGGAACAAGATCTGCGCGATCTGGCGGAGCGCGTCCGCGTGCCTCTCTACCGTATCGAGGAGGTCGTTTCATTCTACCCACACTTTCGGCGGACACGCCCACCGAAGTCCGAAGTGTCGGTTTGCCGCGATCTGTCCTGCTTCCTAAACGGCGGTGAACGGTTCTGTGCCGATTTGCGTAGTCAGCTATCTCGCGACAGAGACATCGAAGTACATGAGGTCTCATGCCTGGGTCGATGCGAAGGCGCACCCGCCGCAATGGTGAACGGTGTTCCCGTGACTGGGGCAACCGCGGAACAGGTGGCGGCTTTGGCCCGCGACCCCGGCAAGCTGCAAGCAGTCCCGTCGGACAAGTCGGGCCGCGAGTGGCTTATCGACGTCTATCGCGGTGCCGATGCCGAATCGGAGGGCTACGCCGTGGTCAAGTCCTATCGCGATCGTCCCGACGATCCGGTCGCCACGGAGATCATCTCGCGCTTGAAAGAGGCCGGGCTCAGCGGAATGGGCGGCGCCGGTTTTCCAACGGGCCTCAAGTGGGAGCTGGTCAGAAAGGAGCGGGCACAACCCAAGTACTTGATCTGCAATGCCGACGAGAGCGAGCCCGGGACTTTTAAGGACCGCATGATCATGTCCGAGCTACCCCACCTGGTGATCGAGGGGATATGCCTGGGCGCGCTGGTGACGGGAGCGTCACGCGGCTGGATCTATATCCGCCACGAATACGAACCGGAGCGGCACTCCCTGCAACGCGAGATCGACAGAGCACGCCAGGCTGGTGTCCTGGGCGAGGATTTTGATATCGAGATATTCGTTTCACCCGGCGGATACATTCTAGGCGAAGAAACGGCGTTGCTCGAGGCGTTGGAGGACAAGCGTGGCGAGCCACGAAACAAGCCGCCCTACCCGGGCAACAAAGGGCTGTGGGGAAAGCCGACGCTGATCAACAATGTCGAAACGTTGGCGATGGTCCCGGCCATCGTGAAACGCGGGCCGCACTGGTGGAAATCGCAGGGAGTTCGCGGACACGCGGGCCTCAAGTTCATTGGCGTGTCTGGCTGCGTTCGCTCGCCGGACGTTTTCGAGATCCCCATGGGCACAACAGTCTCCGAGCTGATCGAATTGGCCGGCGGCATGAAGCCGGGTAGCGAGCTGAAAGCATTCGCGCCCGGTGGAGCGAGCTCGAACTTCCTGCCCGGCGATAAGGTAGACGTCGAGATCGACTTTGAGTCGATTGCCGAGGCGGGAAGCATGCTTGGCTCTGCGGCGCTCGTCGTCATCGACCAGACGACCGACATGATCGAGGCGGCGACCAACGTGGTGCGCTTCTTCCGCAACGAGTCCTGCGGCAAGTGCGTCCCCTGCCGCGTCGGCACCGAGAAGGTCGTCACGATGCTCGATGCGATACTGGCCGGCGCCGACGGATCGAGGCTCAAGAAAGCGCTTCCGGATCTCGAGGTGACCCTGGCCGAGACGTCGATATGCGGATTGGGTCAGGTGGCACTCAACCCCATCACATCAGCGTTGAAGTATTGGGGCGACGAGCTCGACGCCCGCGCACCCCGGAGAGCGGCTGGCAAGTGAGCGACCACACGCGGCGAATTGTCGCTGCGAGCTGACGGGTAAGAGGACAGTCGGATGAGCACAGATACAGCGACTCGCACCATCACTCTGACGATAGACGGCAAGAGCGTCACCGCCCCGGAAGGCGCCACGATCTGGGAAGCAGCGCGGGATGCGGGAATCGAGATCCCCGTTCTCTGTCACGACGAGCGACTACGGCCCGTAGGGGTCTGCCGCATGTGCGCGGTGGACGTGGGGGAGCGTGTCCTGGCAGCAGCGTGTGTACGCGAGGCGGCGGATGGGATGGTCGTGAAGACCAGCACGGACAAGGTCGAGCGATGCCGCAAGTCGCTGACGGAGTTGCTGCTGTCCGATTATCCGGCCAGGTCGGCGCGCGATGAAAAGACCGGCGACGATCTGCTTCTCGAGCTGGCTTCTGACTACGGGCTCGATCCCGCCCGGACCCAGCTGCCATCCGGCGATGGCAGGCCGCAGGACGATTCCTCACCCGTGATCGCGGTAGATCACGCCGCTTGCATTCTCTGCGATCGTTGCATCCGCGCCTGCGACGATGTCCAGCACAACGACGTCATCGGTCGAACGGGCAAGGGTTACCTGTCCCGCATATCGTTCGACCTGAACGACGCGATGGGCCAAAGCACATGTGTGTCGTGTGGCGAATGCTCCGCCGTCTGTCCAACGGGTGCGCTGACCATCAAGTCAATTACCGTGCCGATCAAACGCGACCAGGACCTGACACAGATCGACTCGGTTTGCCCCTACTGCGGGGTCGGCTGCGCGATCACCTATCACGTGGATGAGGCCAAGAACGCCGTAGTGTTCGCCGAGGGCCGTGAGAGCCCGGCCAGCGACTCGCGTCTCTGCGTGAAAGGCCGCTTCGGATTTGACTATGCCAAGCACCCGCAGCGGCTCACGGTACCGCTGATCCGCAACGACAGTCATTACCCAAAGGGTCCGCTGTCTTCCGATGTTAGGGACGAGCGGCGCAAGAAGCCCGGCGGCCTGGTGGACTACGACGAGGTGATGCCGGCATTTCGCGAAGCGACCTGGGATGAAGCGTTGGACCTGGTCGCGTCTCGACTCCGCGGGATCAGAGACGAGTGCGGCCCATCTGCGCTGGCCGGGTTTGGCTCCGCGAAGTGCAGCAATGAAGAGGCGTACCTCTTCCAGAAACTGGTGCGCGCGGCGTTCGGAACGAACAACGTTGATCACTGCACCCGCTTGTGTCATGCCTCCTCGGTAGCCGCGCTCCTCGAGACGATCGGCTCCGGGGCGGTGACCAACGTGTTTGCCGATGTTCACAATGCCGACGTCGCCGTCGTGACAGGAAGCAATACGACGGACAATCACCCGGTGGCGGCTACGTTCATCAAGGACGCGGCGGCGAACGGAACGACGCTGATCGTAATCGACTCGCGGGAGACGGGGATTGCCCGCCATGCCCATCACTTCCTCCAGATCGAGCCGGGTTCTGACGTAGCGCTCTACAACGCCATGATGAACGTCATGATCGCTGAGGGCCTGATCGATCGGGACTACATCGCCAAACACACGGAGGGCTTTGAGGGACTACAGGAGCTGGTCGCGAAGTACAGGCCGGAGATTGCCGAGAAGATCTGCGGCGTGCCGGCGGCGAAGATCCGCGATGTTGCCCGCATCTTCGGTCAGGCAAACGCGGCGATCGTCTTTTGGGGGATGGGCATCTCCCAGCATACGACGGGCACCGACAACGCCCGCTGCCTGATATCGATGGTGTTGCTGACCGGAAACGTCGGTCGCCCCGGCACCGGTCTGCACCCGCTCCGCGGACAGAACAACGTGCAGGGCGCGTCCGACGCCGGGCTCATCCCGATGGTGTACCCGGACTATCAGAGCGTGGCGAGCGCCGAAGCGCAGCGGAAGTTCGAGCAGGCCTGGGGCGTGTCGCTCGACCCCAAGCCCGGGCTTACGGTCGTCGAGATCATCGGGGGCGCGCTGGAAGGCAGCATCAAAGGGATGTACATGATGGGCGAGAACCCATTCTTGTCGGACCCCAACGTCAACAAGGTTCGCAAGGCGCTCGCAAATCTCGATTTCCTCTGCGTGCAAGACATTTTCTTGACCGAAACCGCCGAATTCGCGGATGTCATCCTGCCGGCAACGTCATTCTTCGAAAAGGACGGCACCTATACCAACTCGGACCGTCGCGTGCAGGTGGGCCAGCGGGCGCTGACGGCGCCGGGTCAGGCGCGACTCGATTGGGAGTTGGTCTGTGAAATCGGCACGCGCATGGGCTACCCGATGACGTACGAGAGCACCGAGGAGATCTTCGCCGAGTTCACATCGCTGGCGCCCAGCTACTCGGGGCTCGATTACGACAACTTGAAACCGTCGGGCAAACTGTGGCCATGCCCCGATCCGCAGAATAGCGACGGAATCCAGCTCCTGTTCGGTGACGGGTTCCCCACCTCGAGTGGTCGCGGCAAGTTCGCTCCCGTCGATCACGAACCGGCGGCGGAGCTACCGGACGATGAGTATCCGTTCATCCTTAACACAGGTCGCTTGCTGGAGCACTGGCACACCGGAACGATGACGCGCAGATCGAAGGCTCTGCACGCTATCGAGCCTGAAGCGATCTGCGAGATGAACCCGAGTGACCTGGCTGAGATGGGACTGGGCGACGGTGACATGGTGATGTTGAGCACGAGGCGCGGGACGATAACGATCAAGGCGCGGGCCGCAACCAGCGTTCAGAAAGGCAACGTCTTCGTGCCTTTCCATTTCCGAGAAGCCCCGGCCAACACGCTGACCAACGATGCCCTGGACCCGTAGGAACAACGCCGCGATTGAAGCTTCGCCGCCGTTGGTCGGGACGTTCTCCGGTTCCACGGCATACACCTGCCCCTGGTGCACCAACGTCTGAACCGCCGCCAGGTCCAACAGGTCCTGGTCGCCTGGCTCCCGCTCGGGGTGCAGCAGCACTTCGCCGGCGCCCATATCGAAGGCTCCCCACTGCTGGACACCGACAGCCACGAACAACGAGCTGACGCGTCCGTTGTGCGCCGCCGGCACGATTTGCTCCAGGTCGTGCGAGGCGCGTCCCACGCCGGCCAATTCTCGATACTGGCTCGCCGCTTTCTCCTGCTCCTTGGCGAAATACGGCTCGAGAATCGCCCAGGCGCGATCGTGCAGCTCCCGGTCGCTGAGTCGTTCCGGGTTTCCGTCTATCCCCTCGTCCATCACCTGAGCGCAGCTGTTCGCCTCGCGATAGATGGGCTGTAGGTAGTCGACGCCGGCCAGCACGACTGGCGCCTGCTCGACGCAGAGCAGGTCATGCAGCGCTTTGTCGATTGCCTTGAAGTAGCGTAGTAGATCCTTCTTGTGCTCGGACTCATCGCCCGACGAGCCCTGGCCGTGGAAGATCGCCGATCCACCACGCGACGCGGTATGCAGTTGCAACTGTCGCTCGCGCTCCTCGGCGCCCAACGCCTCAGCCAGGTTCTTCGGCACGCTGTCCAGACTCATCTCGCCGACGCTCTGCCGAGTCCCCTGCAGCAAGCGCACCTGGTTTTGACTCAACGCGAGAACGTAGAAGCGTCCATCCACACTCAGAAGAGACAGGAGCGGTTTGACATGAAAGCGGTCGGTGACAACCACGAGCTCCGAGAAAGCGAACGGCAGACGGAAGAAGCGGAACATCTTCGTCGAGATGAAGACGGCGAGACCATCGCCCTGGTGCTGCCAGAAATCATCGTCCTCGAGCAGCGGCAGCGCAGGCGCCAGAATCTCTTCCGCCTCGTTTCGCCGCAGTCCGTTCCTCAACAGTCTCTCCTCCGCTTGCTTGAGGACGTTCTTGAAGCGGATCGGGTCCTGCTTGATCTCTTTTCCTGTTCGGTGCGTGGGTAAGTACAACGAGATACAGGGCACATCACGCTCGTCGATGAGCGACCGAAGCGCTGCCCGATTCAGCAGGTCCATCGCTACCTCCCGAGGGGCTGCATCTTCCAGAAGTCGATACCGCCGGGCTGATAGTGAACCTCGACGGACGCCACCCGTTCCAGAGCCTCGAGATCGATCACATCTAGCGTTCCTCTAACCGAACCTATCGCCTCATTGGAGACGAAAGCGTAGCGGCTATCCGGAGAGACGGCTACTCCGTGCGTGACAGGCTGGGTCGTAGGCACACGTGCGATCTCGTTGCCGGAGTGCAGGTCAAAAACGCTGACCGACTGCTCACCCTTGTTCGTGGCGAGGAGCAGGCGGCCGTTCGGGGTCGCAGCCAGGTTGTACGGTCCCTTACCGGCCTCGAACCTGCGGGTGATGTCGAGTGTCCCGGCGTCTATCTCCAAGATATCACCATGAGCATTGCATGCGACATAGAGGGCCCGGTCGTCGTGGGACGGGACAACCCAGGTCGGTCCACAGCGTTCACCGGTCGCCGGATTGTCCGGGCCGTTGATGATCCCCTCGGAGCCCGGTCGGACCGAGAGTCGGCGACTCAGCGCCAGACGCTCAACCGATATCTCCACGAGTTGATCGTCCCCGACGCAAACGGCGTAGGCGTAGGTTCCCGCGCCGTTCACCCGGGCGCCGTGTGGCCGCACGCAGGCGTCGATGCGTTCGAGTTCGAACATTGCGGGCAGAAAGACGGTGGATACCGTCGACTGCACCGGGTCGCCGTGGAGATTGAAGTTCACGACAAACGCGGTGGAGGCGTCGGGTGTGATCCCGATCGTGGCCGGGAATCGTCCCAGGGTCACGCTATCGACCAGGACATCATCGCCCGTCCTGAACTTCCAGATCTTCCCGAACGGAGTTCCGTGCGCGATGGTGACGTAGAAATGTTTGCCACCCGGCTCAACGCTGAGCCCGTGGGCGCCGTCAATATCGGCCGGCATGATCCCCACCTCGATGTCTTTCTCGACAACGGCGCCATCCGGTCCGAAGCGCACGAGGCTCACGATGTCCGACGACTCGTTCGCGACGTACACGTAGTAGTTGGCGCTGGGTTTGGCGGGACCGATCGCTAGCGTCAGCATGGCCGCAAGTGGCAGAATGATACTCACTGTGGTTACTCCTCGGTGGACAGTAGACGGTAGACAGTGGACGGTGTGGGTCGAACACCTGCCCACATGTACCGTCTACCGTCTACCGCTTACCGTCTACGTCTTACGGTATAACCGCCTCCTTCGGCGGCTCGAGCTGCACGACCCACAGCCCGCTATTCATATCGGAAACGAAGATGTACCCCTTGTGGGGCTGCGGGCCCCAGGCCATGGGCGCGTTCGGATGCATCGCTTTGCCTTCGGCGCCCGCCGTATGGAAGTGGGCGACTTGGCGGCCCTGGGCGTAGAGATCGCCACGCAGCTCGCCAGAGATATCGACGACACGTAGGCCGCCCTGGTAGTAGGCGATGTAGAGGACATCGTCTGCGACCCAGATGTTGTGAGCACCCGCTTCCGGTACCTCGAATCGAGCTACCTCGTGCGGGTTCTCGATGTCGCTCACATCGACGACATGGATATAGCCGCGCGGACCGTTCGTGCAGTCCTCGCAGCCGAATATCTCGTCTCCCACGAATACGTAGTCACCATGTCGATACGCCGTGTGGGTGTTGCCGATGGGATACTTGTACTGCGAGATGAACTTCGGCTCACGCGGTGTGCCGCCTTTGATACCGGCTCCGATGTCGATGATGATCAAGCCGTCGTCCCAGTAGGACAGATAGGCTAGCCCGTCCGCCGCCCACACATCATGCACATACTTGTTCTCTTCGCCGGGTCGCCACTCGAAGCGGCCCAGGTGCTGTGGGTTTGCCGGGTCGACGAGATCGATGATGTGGACCGCGGCTGTGCCATCGTTGATCGCGTAGAGCACATCGCCGTTGAACCAGGTGTTGTGTATTCCGGCGGTCAGGTTCTCGGTGAGCTCGGAGAGGATTGTCGGGTGCGCCGGATCTTCGATGTCGAGGACCACGATCCCGTTCTTCCGGTCGCTCGCGCCTTCACGGGTGATGACGGCGATCGTCGCATCATCGTTGATCTTGACATCATTGACGACGCGCGCATCGACGAAGATCGAGTCCGTGAGGAACGGTGACTCGGGATCCGTTACGTCCCAGACGAACATCCGTTCGCCGCCGCCATCGGCGTGCGTCCCCGTGTATACATAGTCACGACCGTTCCGACCCTCGAAGACCCAGAGGTCGCTCGTCGTCACATGGGCAACCGGGCCTTGCGAAACGAAGTTCACAGCCCGGTCGGCGTTGCGGGGAGCCGCCGTGATCACCGTCGACGCGGCCTGACCGCCAGCTGTCGCGATGACGCGATAGGCGCCCGCTTCCTCGGCCACGAACGCGCCGTCGCTATAGACCACCGCGCCACCATCCGGCCCTTCGACCGAGCTGACGGAGTACGCGACGTGCACGTCATCCACCAAACGACCGTCCCGGTCGCTCGTCTCAACGCCCAACCGTACGACATCCCCGGTGCGAACACTCTCCGCCGAAGGCATGATGGCCACTTCCGCCACAGGGCTCTCTACCACCTCTATGGCGTAGACCGCGCTGAGCCCTTCCGCCTCCGCACGGATCTCCGATTTGCCGGGTTTCCGAAACGTGGCTACACCTGCCGCGGAAACCGAAACGACCTCCGGGTTGGAACTCGTCCAGCTCAGCTTAGCAGTCTGGTGCTCGGTCTCGTGGGTCGTGATCACGTGTCCCACCAGGCTGAACGTGCTGCCCACGTAGGGCGCGTAGGCCGGATCCTCGATCTCGATCCGTGCTGCAGGCCAGTCGTTCACGCGAACTACTACGCTGAACAACGGACGCATCTGCGGTTGCTCTTCGCCCGGAACGATGAGAATAGCGCGCAATTCCGTCTCACCCGGCGCTACACCCCACAGCATGTAGCTGTCCGGTACGCTGTCCTTGATCGACTGCACATCGAACACGCTCGGCTCTGGGTAGATGCCCCACCGTGCACCCTCGACACGCTCGCCCACATCATCCCGCAGGATGCCTTCGAACAGGATCGTGTCGCCCCGGGTGATCTCGATCATCACCGGGTTGGTTTCACTATGCTCGGGGTTGACTCTGGCCGAGGCGAGCATGGCCGGGGGCACCGCTAGCTGCGCTTCATCCTGGGCCTGCGCAAGCGCGAAAGGCGCCGTCACCAGCATAAGAGATACGACGAGGACCACCGGGTACCGCATGATTCTACTCTCCTTTTTCCCGGTTCTGGTTGGGGCAGCCGTGTCGGCACGGCTTTCTCAGAATGACGGATATCGGTTATTAAGAAGCTGTGAACACCCCTAAAGGTTCCGCCGTTTGGAAGGTGGCGCTGATGCCGCGGGTTGGCCCGGCAGCTCCACCGGAAGCTATCTTCAGACGTTGGCAAACAGGCCGTGGAAGACATTACTTATGCGAGATCGCTCAAGCTCTAAAGCGCAGGAGCATAAATGTGAAATTAATTACAGTCGCTGAGTTCCCCAGCCGCCTGGAGGCCGGGATTGCGGCGGGAATACTGGAGAACAACGGTATCGCCCACACGATCCGTGCAGACGACGTCGGGATCTTTGGGCCGGGCCACCAGGGCCCCGTCGTGAACGGCGTACAGCTGCAGGTGGCGGAAACCGACCTGGAGTTGGCGCGGCAATTGCTAGAGGATGCGGGGCTTTTGGGCCCGACTGAATCCTGAGGGGCACTTAGGCCGTAGTGAGCCTAGAAGAAGCGGGTAACGAGCCCGGTACCGAACCGAGGACAGGGACAGATGATCGAGATACTATTGGCCGGCGGCGCCGCGTACGCCGGCTTCAAATACACGAAGAAGTTCGTCATCCGGAAGCTGCGTTTCGTCCCCAAGGCCAGGAAGAAGGCGGCCCCGTGGGTAGCCGGAGCGGGTGCTGCGCTACTAGCCGTCCCCCTGGCGGCGGCGCTGCCAATCGTCGGAGGGCTGACGGCGGCGGCGCTCGGCGTGGGTGTATTCACCGGCGTGAAAGCCGGTGATAAGGAGATCAACGGGACGAACATCTGGGGAGACAGGCGCTAACCGGAAGAGCCCGAATCCAGTCAAGATCGGCCTCGAGCACAGGCGATGCGCTCGGGGCCGCTTTCGTGTGGGGATCGAGATCACGATCGGCCCGTCTGAAGCCAGCGCTGACCGAACATGAAGGCGGCGCCCACCAGAATCATCAATAGCACACCGTAGGCGGCAGCGGCGCCCAGGTCGAAATCTCGCAATTGGGAGAGAATCTCGATGGAGATTGGCCGGGTACGGAACGTATACAGCACGATAGACGCGACGAATTCCCCCAGCCCGGTGACAAAGGCCAGCGACGCGCCGACAGCGATGGCGGGAAGCAATCCCGGGACGGTTACACGACGCAGGGTGCGCCACGGCCCGGCACCAAGAGAGGCGGCAGCTTCCTCCAGGCTCGGGTCGACCTGCCGATATCCAGCCAGCAGAGCCCGCCCGGTGAGCGGGAGGACGCGAAGCGTGTAGGCGAGCGCCAGGATCCACGGGGTGCCGACAAGCACGAATCGGAACGCCCACGGTTGATTAACGCTGAAGGTCGTTGCCAGGGCGATGGCGAGCACGGTTCCGGGGAGAGCCCAGGGAAGGATCACCATTCCCTCCAGCAGTTTGCTTCCCCGCACACGCCAGCGAACGACCAGCTGCCCGACGGCGACGGCGAGTGCGACCGCAGCGACCGTCGCCGCGCTTGCCATCAACAGCGAATTGAGGATGGGACGTAGCGTCCGCGGATCCGAAAACAGCTGAAGGTAGTTCTCGAACGAGTATGCCGGCGGCAACGTCTCGGTCGTCCAGGCTCCGTCCGGGACAAAGGAGACCAGCACGAGCGTCAGGTGCGGAAGCACGAGCAACAGGACGCCAAGGCCCGCCGCAGCCGTTATTCCGAATCGTGCCCACCTCGACTTCACCGGCACGCGCGCCGAGCGAGTCCCTTTGCCCGGCGCTACGTATTCCCGGCTCCCCTCCCAACGGGAGAGGGGCCACAACACGAGTATCGACACGGCGGCCAGCATCACCGCCTCGACCATCGCCATCGACATCTCGCCCTGGAGCTTGCTGTTGAAGATCTGTGTTGTCATCACCCGAAAGCCACCGCCCAGCACGTAGGGTGCGCTAAACGACGCCATCGATGTCATGAAGGTCAGGAGCGACGCGCCGGCCAGCGTTGGGGTGAGCAACGGAAGTGCGACACGGGTCAGCGTGCGCACCCTGCCTGCCCCCAGCGAGGCCGCCGCCTCGAATACCGCCGGATCGATGCGGGCCAGCCCGGCTAGGCTGAACAGATAGAAGTAGACGTACATCGAATAGGCGTGAACCGCGAGGATGGCGCCCGGGCCTTGAAGTCGCCACGGCGGCGCGTCGAGTCGAAGCGCTGACTGCAGGAACCGGGTGGCGATGCCACTCTCTCCGTAGAGAAAGAGGATCGCGATAACGCCTACCAAAGGCGGCAGCAGTACCGGCATCGCCGCCAGGGCGCCAAGCACCCACCGTCCGGGGAATTCATACCCAGCGAATAGGAACGCCAGCGGTACGCCGATGGCCGCTGAGAGGACTACGGTCAGGACCGAGATCCAGACGCTCGACCAAAGCGCCCGTAGCTCGGAGGAAGTCTGAAAGAACTCAGCGTAGTGGCCAAGCGTGAAACCGGCATCACCGCTCACGCTTTCCAGAAGCACCACCACGTTGGGGTAGATGACTGCCCAGAAGAGTACCACGAAGACCGAGGCTACGAGCGCGCGCCCCCGCCAGCTCAAATGCGGGCGTCCCATTATTCGCCGTGCTCGTCCCTTAGCGGGAACGCGAAGAGGCCGGCCGGCGGCGCCAGTGGCCGCAGACCCACCGTTTCTCCCGCCTTTGCAACATCGGCGGTCGATTGGACCTCGAGCTCGCCACGTTCCACGTCCACGGCGTAGACGTAGAACGATCCCGCGAATCGACGATCGACCACCACGCCCCGAACGGCGCCATCCGCTTGAGGATTGCAGATCTCTAGCGCCTCGGGACGCGCCAGCAACCGAACGTCCGAGCCCGCCGCGTAGGGCTGGCCGCTGTCGGAGGCCTGTGCCTCCCACACGGGGCCTGCGCCCATCCGACAGCGCACCGATCCGGTGGAAGCCCGCTCTTCTACAATCCCCCGTGCGGCGCCCGCCCGGCCGAGGAACTTGGCGACGAATTCCGTCGCCGGACTGTGGTACAGCTCCTCTGCGGGCCCGACCTGATCGAGCCGACCATCGCGCATCACGGCGATCCGGTCGGACAGGTCAAAGGCCTCTTCTTGATCGTGGGTCACGTAGATGCTCGTGATGCCGATGTCTTTGACGAGAGTGCGGAGCTCGCGACGTGTCCGTTCACGGAGGGCAGCGTCGAGGTTCGACAGCGGCTCGTCCAGAAGAAGCACTTTGGGCTCCGGTGCCAGAGCTCTGGCCAACGCGATTCGCTGTTGTTGACCACCGGACAGCGAGCCGACCGATCGTGCTTCCGTATCGGGCAACCCCACAAGCTCTAGAGAGCTGGCTACGCGTCGTTCGATCTCGGCGCGTGTCAGTCCAGCGCTCTCGAGCCCGAACGCCACATTCGCGCCCACATCGAGGTGCGGGAACAAAGCGTAATGCTGAAAGACCATTCCGAAGCCGCGATGACGTGGCGTGATGCGGGTGACGTCACGCCCTTCGAGTACGATTCGCCCCGAGTCCGGCGACTCGAACCCCGCCACCATCCTCAACGTCGTCGTCTTTCCGCAACCGCTGGGGCCAAGGAGCGTGATGATCTCATGCTCTGCGATATCGAGTGATAGATCTCGAACGGCGGGAGCGCCATCGAAAGAGCGGTTTAGTGAGTCGAGATGCAGAAAGATACTCAACGCTTGCTCGAGCCCCGGATGTTGGAGTCCCAGTATCGCATCCACTCACGTCCCTGAGATTCCAGCATCTCCCAATCCACCTCCATCGCGTTCAGCTCGCTGCTCACACGTAACAGCCAGTTGGGTAGCGAGTCGGAAGGGATGTCAGTCCGCGTGATATTCCGAAACGCACTACGCGCGGCCAGGAGTTGGCCTTCGACAGATCCGACGAACTCCACGAATGCCCGCGCCAGATCCGGTTGTTTGGTGCCTCTTATCACAGCGATCCCGTCCACCAATACCGGCGTGCCGCTCTCGGGAAGCACATAGCCCAGGTGACTCCGGTCCTGCACCCGCAGTACGTCGGGAAGATTCCACAGCGTGATGATCCCTTCCTGGCGCGCCAACTTCTGGTACAGCAGTGCCGGATTGAGGACGTATTCTTTCGTTTGCGCGTCGAGACGCCGCAGCCACGCATAGCCGGCGGCTGTGTCGCCGGTCGCCTCTATGCCGCGGTACATGATCATGCCGAAGATCATCCGCATCGTCCCGCTGGCCAGCGGGTCGCGGATCAACACTTTGTCCGCCCAGCGTGGGTCAAGCACATCATCCCATTCACGTGGGGCGTCCTCGGCCGAAACCACGTCGCTGTTGTACGCGATCACCGCCGGCGTGAGATAGACTCCGTAGTATGTGTCTCCCGCCCCGCGCGCCTCCGGCAGCACAGCTTCAGCCCAACCCGGTCGGTACGGATCGAGCAAGTCATCGGCTGCCGCCCGGATGAAGAACAGAGCCGGACCGCCATACCATACATCGCCTTGCGGGTTGGCACGCTCGGAACGGACCCGATCGAGGACTTCTTGCGAGCCCATATCGACCCACTGCACGTCGACTCCGGCGTTAGCCGCCTCGAAGGCCTCCTCGAACAACACGAGCTGCTCTTTGCCGTGCGGAGAGTAGACGGTAAGTACGGTCCTCGGCTCGCCGCACGAGACGAGCGACACACAAATCGCGGCGATCACTGCGACGAGGCGATTCATCATCTCAAGCTCAATAGATTTGCCAAAAGCCGGTACGCACCGGGGACACCGGCCGGTAACTGCCTGAACAGCGAGAGTCCAGTGTACACGTAGAGGCCATCCCCGTATCTGGCCGCGAGCAGGCCACCCCGCTTGGGCTCCTCGCCGGGATCAGCCATCTCGAGGAGCGGCTGGTACCTCTCATCCCACTCAGACGCAAAGTACAGACCTCGCTCCTGGATCCAACTATCGAAGTCCGCTTTGCCGATAACGTTCGGCACGTTGAACATCGGATGGCCCGAATCCAGGATCCGGACGGGTGCCGTTTCATCCGTCACCCTGTCGTGAGGCCTCCTCGCGCTGAGCGCGTAGGGCGCGAAATCCCCTCTGAAGAATCGATACTGCTGGTACTGAACGATCAGCGTGCCGCCGGACCGCACCCAGTCCAGGAACCGGTCGCTGTTGGCGACGAGGGCCGGATTCGTCTCGTAGGCGCGTATCCCAAGGACCACGACATCGTATCGTGAGAGATCGCCGGTTGCTATGTCGACCGCGTCGAGCAGTTCGACGCTGACCCCCAGCGAGACGATCGCGGCCGCCACGACGTCTGCACCTCCGGGGACGTAGGCAACTCGGAGATCGTTTTCGACTGCCACATCGAGGGCCTCGACTCTAGCCGTCGCTTCTCTAAACAGGAGGCTTCGGCGTACATGCTCGTAGTCAACGACGGAGTATCCCGATGCATAGCGCTGTCCGCCCGAAGTCTCGGCCACCGCGGTTAGCTTGTACGTTCCTGCAGCGAGCATGGCCGGGGCACGAACGATGAAGTCGTAGGTCGTCGACGAGCCCGGTGTACCGTTCCGAAATTCCAGCTCGGCAGGTTCCGAGGCCCAAGATTCGGGAAGTTCGATATACACCCGGCCGTCGATCGGTTCGGACGCCTCGCTTCTCAAGGACACGCTGAAAGTGAGAACGGACTCGCGGCCCAACGGGAGTATTCCAACCGCAGGAGCTACGCTCACCCCGATCGCCGGCACGACGAGGACCGGCCGACGCACTTCGCCCCGCGCTTGATCGGCAAAACGGTACACCGCCTCCACTCTCCGTCTCACCGATTGCCCGGCGATGGATACGCCGACGTCGGCCTCCACTACTGGCTTCCCCCTTGGCAGGCCTCGCTGATCCGGTTCGGGCGGCCAGTTGTATACGGCCCCAACCAGAGGCGTCCTCAAGTAGTAGAGTTCTGATGGCCGAGCATCATCCGGCAACGTCATGCGGAACCTTAGACGGGCAAGCGTTGCGGGCGCGACCTGGGCGACGGGGCCGTCGATCGGCTCGATCACCCAACCCGCCGGCGTATCGATGGAGATGCTCTCGAGCTCGACCGGCCGATCACCGCCGTTCCACACCTGGACCTCGATCTGAAGCCTCTGGCCGGGCGCCACCAGATCATCGTTGGCGAACGCATCGACGATGACGCCGGCCGCTTCCGCGACGGCTCTTTGCAGCTTGGCTTCGTCGACCTGCAGCGTGAAGCGCAGAAACGACGCTTCGTCGCCCAGCCGGTCAGCCGCCTCGACAGCCTGACGCACCGAAGCCAGAGCAGCGCTCAGATGAGCCACAAGATCCGACGACATCCCCTGCCCCAAGGCCGACCGAGAATCTCGAAGGTGGGCATCATAGGTGGTCAAAAGCTCCGCCAGTATGCCTCGCGCGTCTCGATCTCGAATCGCGGGCAGCATTCCGATCAGCGTCGTGTCTACACCGTCGAACAGCGAGGTGTCGTCCTCACCTCCCACGTCGACACGGCTCTCCACCAGCTGCATGCTAGTCCGCCGAGGTCCAAGACTCTCGACGCGTCCCATATCCTGTGACCGATGCTGGCTTCTGCTCGCCATCGCGATCTGATGATACGACCGGCCATATAGCAGATCGAGGGCGCCCGTCTCCACCGTCAGCGTGGACGACGCTGTATCGAACCGGGTGGAACGATAGAGCTTCAGCGGCGACCACGGTTCGACGCCTTCACTCAATTGTTCCGGAAAACGTCTACCGTCACCCGCAGCCGTGAACGCTTCCCGGGCGATGATGCCTGCAGCCTGATGCTGGCCGTGACCGTCACGACGCGTGCCGGAGAAGATCGAGACCACTACTTGAGGTCGAAACTTGCGGATGACGCTAACGGCGTCGGCGAGCAGCGAATCGCGCGGCCACAGTCGAAACGTCTCTTCTGCAGATTTCGAGTAACCGAAGTCGTAGGCTCGAGTGAAGAACTGCTCGGCGCCATCCAATCGCCGAGCCGCCATCAGCTCCTCGGTTCGTAGCAGGCCCAGCCCAACCCCCAGCTCTGGCCCGATCAGGTTTTGACCTCCCTCACCCCGATTCAACGCCAGGTAGGCGGCGTCGGCACCCAGCCCCCGCTCGAGCACCGTTAGCAGTGCCGTGTCCTCATCGTCAGGGTGGGCTCCGATGATCAGCACCCGCTTGACGCTGCCCAGACCGCGCAACGCTCTAGACACAGCCACCACACCGTGGTCTGGATCGATAGCACCTCCCTGAGCGCTCATTTCCGCAGGCGCCACTGCCGCCGCTAGCAGTGCTACACCAAAAGCCGCAAAGCTGAGATTCATGGTCGCCAAAGTATCTCGCGCATGCCCGGGCTGCCAGCCGGGCCGCCAGCCACGGGCGCCCCTCTCCGCCTATTAGTATCTTTGTCTGCCAGCCGATCCGCGGTCAAAGCATCGACTCGCGACCGCCTCCCGCCCCGCACCCCGAGGGCTATGAGCCTGACCACCGAACCCAGCAGCACGACAAGACCAGTAGCGGGGCCGATCATCCTGGCGCTCCTGGCAACCGTTCACCTCGGCTATATGTGGACCGCCGAGCTGCGGGGAATGCCCTTGTTACCACCAGCGTTCGTGCTATCGCTGTTGTTGGGAGCTACCTACGTCGTGCTCGCGGTCAGGGCACGAAGCGACCGGGGCTTCACCGCGGTGATCAACGTGGTCGTCGGCGAGAACCTGGGCTTCCTAGCGGCCGGGCTGGCGCTGGGCTATCCCTGGGCGGAGTATTTGCGGCCGGGCACTGTCATCATCGTGGGACTTCAGTTCGCCCTCGTGTTCCCCGAGATTTGGCGCCGCCAGGAGGCAGGCCGGCCCATTGTCGCGCCGGCGCGCCTGGCCTGGTTCATCCTCGCATATGCCCTAGCTTTCGCGACTTACGCCCTTGTGAAACCCGGTGGAATCTGGGATATTGACTACATGTTCTGATGTCTATCCCTGCCGTTGTTGATTGGCCCCGTCTAACCCTAAATACTAGCTTGCTATCGTGTCGAAAACGTCATTGGGCGGGCTTCTTCTGGTAACGGGTCTGGTCATGCTGGCACTGCTCACGTTCGTTGTGAGCTTGCCAAGCGGTATTCAGATCACCGCGACGTTCCTACTGGGCGTCATCCCCTTCTTCGTCGGTGCCGCCATGATATGGTACGGCTTCCGCAGCGGGTCGAAGAGCAAAGATCCGGAAGAGGCGCGCCTGGCCGGGATCAAGGAGATGATCTTCTGGAAAGCGATCGCCCAGGACGGTAGAATCACGGCCGCGGAGGCTGCTGCCCACGCCGGGCTACCGGCGATGGACATAGAGCACGCCCTGATGTCCCTCGTCGCTGAGGGGCGCGCCGTGGTGGAGCCTGGCCAAACCGGCGACGTCGTGTACCGCGTGCAGTCGCCACTTGGCGAAGGCCTTTAGAGAGTGAACTCAGATCTCTTCTTGATGTTAGTCATTGGAGAGCGGGGGTGACGGGAGGATGATGTCGGATGCCTCGTCAATCGACAGCACCACTGTCGATGAACTAACGGGGAAGCTCGTTCTCCTCATTCAGGAGGATCGTAGCTGGGACGAGGCCGGCCTCATGCACCGGCAGCTGGCCGCGAAGGTGAAGAACTACGTCCGCTACATCCGCAGCCCCGAGTTCAATGCCGAGCACAGCCAGAAGCCGGACAACACGATCGTTCGGTTGGTGACGGAAGCCCAGCCACCCCCCGTATCACTCGAGTTCTTCACCCGTGTCTCGTACGAGCTGAGCAAGCACGGTCTCATCTTCGAGCATCAAGTAGGTGAATTCGGTACCCCAGAGCCAGTAACGCCTGTGGCCGACACGACGACCCCGCCGGCTGCCTCGAAGCCGCCCACGCCAGCAACTCCGACAGCACAGGCGCCGCCTACACCGGCGCCGCCGGTGGCGCCCGAACCACCTGCGGTCGAGCCGGTACCTGCGGCTTCTGGGTTCGACTCGGACGAGTCCGAGTCAGAAGTCGAGGCTATTGATCTTCAACCAACCAGCCTCGGCGCGGACTCCGAGCCGCTGCCGAGTCCGGAGGATGAGCGAGCACCAGAATCCGATGTCGTACCGGAGATGGCCGGCGGCGAATACGACGCCACCGAAGAGGACATCGACGCGCTGGAATACCTGCTCGATGTCGAGAGCGACACCGAGGCGGCAGCCACGCCAACCGCCGATCTCGTCGGCGCCGCGAAAGAAAAAGAGGATCTGCCCTACCCGCCGTACTTCCCGGAGGAGGAGTTCGGAAGAGCGTTGACCGGCGTAGAGGACATGGACTACATGGACGCCGACGCGCACACGGCTGTGATCGAGACCGCGTCGGGACAGCGGATCAAGCTCGAAGTCGACCCGGATGATCCGTCGCTCTCGGACGTCGGACTTGAAAGCCCGAGCCTTTTGCGGGCAATCGGCGGCGGCGTCGGCGCCGCCATCGCGGGAGCGTTGGTGTGGGGTCTGCTGGCCGTGCCCGCGGGCCAGAGCGCGCACCCGTTGGCTGTTGTGGTCGGAGTGATGGTTGGGTTCAGCGTGCGGCTGCGCGGAAACGGCCGCACGGCGCCATTCAAAGTGGTCGCGGTACTCATCACACTGTTTGGGTGCGCACTTGGCGCCGTGTTGGCAGCCGCTGCCCTGGCGGCATTCGATCCCGCGCTTGGCCTTGGCGGTATCACCGGGCTTCCAGCGGTGTTCTCCGACCCGAACTTGCTCATCACTTCGCTGCGTGAACGCCTCGGCGCTCTGAGTCTGATCTCGCTCGCTCTGGCGCTCTACGTTGCATTCAGAATCTCGACCCCATCGGCCAAATAGCCTCTTAGTTCCAAAAAACAACAGAGCGGAAACCTTGCGCCGTTCGGTGTGTATGATAGCTTGGATTTCGCTGCTCCCCTCAGCGCGTCGTGTCCACGACGACGGATCCCCTGTCCCAAAGTCCAATAGGGATAACTGTTTACAGCATTAGCTCCAATTGTGTTTTCCCAACAACGCGCATCACAAAGGGAGGCAGAAGCGTGAAGACTTGGAAATCGATTTGGCTCAGCCGGATCGCCGTTCTCGCCATGGTGTTGGCGGTCGCCGCTGCTTGTGACGACTCGCTGAGCCCCGAGGACGCCGATCCCGTGGGGACCGCCCAAGTGATGGACGACGTCGTCGCCAACTTCTTCGATGACAACGAAGCCGTCCAAGGCCTGGAGTTCTTCAGCGAGGGGATGCTCGCGGCGCTGGGCGCTGGCGCGCCGACCGCGGGGGCAATGATCGACATGCTGCCCTCTGACGGTACGCTCGCCGCGACACGCAGGGCCCAGGCGATGGTCGCCGAGTTGTCTGACGGTGGGATGCAGAACCTGCCGGTCGGAGTTCTCGGAACGACTTTCGTTTGGGGTGGCGAGGGGTACGTACCGGACTTCGAGCGGACCGATGCACCGGAAGACGGGGTGCGGTTCATCATTTACGCCGTTGACCCGATCCTCTTCCAGCCGGTCGAGCCGCTCACCGAGGTCGGCTACGTCGACATTCGCGACACCAGCAACTTCCCGACGATCAGCATCCAGTTGATCGCCGTGCTCGTGGAAGGCACGGTCGAAGACACGCTGATCAACATCTCCTCGAGCGCGACATTCAACCAGGTCACCGAGACCGCGATTCTGGACTTTGGTGGCTTCATCTCCGACGGCACGAACCAGCTAACCTTCTCGCTGGACGCCACGGTATCCGACACCTCCATCGACCTGACGTGGTCCATGTCGGCCGCCGGTCTGACGGTCAGCTTCGCGCTCACCGGCCTGGACGAGGCGGGCGGCGACGTAACGACCACGTTCACCGATGGAGAGGGGAACAGCATCGTCGTTACGCTCAGCGTCGACGGGCAGGACAATATCCTGGCGGGCAGCGGAATCGCCTTCAACGGGACGACCGTCGCCATTATCTCCGGGACGATGGAGAACCCCAGCATCACCAACGGTGACGGCGACCCGCTCACCGAGCAGGAGATGGTAGCGTTGGCTGGCCTGTTTGAAGCCATGATGGACGTGTTCGACTTCTTCATGGGGATGTTCGAGTTCGGAATGGCATTGCTTGCTTTGGCACTCGTTTAAATTCGAGCAGCTCAAGCCTGTTGTGCGGGCGACCTTCGGGTCGCCCGCTTTCTTTTCGACCCGCAAAGTTGACCTGGGTACTGAGGCCCCTCTACCTTCCGCTGTGTGCCTGAAGTTTCGACCGGCTCAGATCATGGCGCGTCGCACGGGAGGAAGCATGAGGACGTTGTTCTTCGTTTCAGTTCTAGCCGTGATTTGTGGCCAGAATGCGTTGTGGGCTCAGGATCAAGGGCCGTGCCCCGGAATGTACCCTTCACCGCAGATTGGCGACTACGCAGAGCTGCGTTTCACCGGGGACACCCTGAGCATGCCCGTTCGCTTCACGATCGTCGGCGAGGACGATGTCGAGGGTCAAAAGCACTACTGGGTGGAGTTCGTGAGCGTCATCACGAACGGTGTCGATACGGTGATCGTGCAGATGCTCGTTCCCAACTACCCGTTCGAGACTACTGACCTCAAGGGCTACATCGTGCAGATGCCCGGGCAACCACCGATCAGGATCCCTGACGAGATGATCCCGCAGCTGGCCCAATCGGCGACCGCCGGCTGGAGGGATGAGTGCGCGTCAGCTGTTGATCTCGGAAACGAGCGAATTACCGTGAGCGCAGGCGCTTTCATCGCCCGTCACTATCGTTCGCCCGACGAGACGAAGGCGGTCTGGATCGCCGACGTCCCGTTCGGCATGGTCAAGATGGAGACCGCGGACGGAACGATGCAGCTGGTCGGTTACGGCACTGACGGACAGCCGTTCATGAAAGGTGAGCCCATCGACTACGTCCCGCCCGGGGGATGAGCGCCAGGCTCCGCGTTTGATTGAACGGCGCTATCCAGACACCAGTGAGATGATCCGGTTGGCGAGATCCGGCAGCGCAAAGTAGATGACCGCCCCAATCACGACCAGCACAAGCACAACAATCCCAAACCACTTTAGCGGCGCCCCCGAGCTTGCTCTCGGTTTCCCGCCCTTCATTACGGCCGTGGAGGATCCCGGGACCCTCGTGGGAATCGCGGCCTCCCCAGAACGCAACGCCTGATCCTTCGGCACCGCTCGTGTACTGAACACGAACTCGATCTTTCCGAACCTGACCGCGTCCTGATCGCGCAGGTTATGCGCGACGACGACCAGGCTGCCGTTCACCCACGTCCCGTTCGAGCTGTGATCGTAGAGTACATAGCGACCGCCCTCGTAGATGACGTCCGCGTGGTGGCGCGAGACGGTCTTGTCGGTGATCACCAGATCGGCGCGTCGCTCGCGCCCGACGCGCAGGCTACCGAAGCCCAGGGGGTAGTCCTTGCCGTCGGCGATACTTGTGAGTACTCCGACGCGCTCGAGGGCGTCAGCTGAACCCGGGAGTTCAGCGGAGGATGGGGCCTTCTGCTGCTCTCTCATATCCAAAAAGCTACGTGGCCAGCAATAGGGGCGGCAAGGGCCGCAATATCGAACCTATCTCCTCTAGGCGCCGTTGTTGCCCGCAGCGCGGCGCGCCATGCGAATGATCAATACCGCAAGTACCGTCAGCATCACGAGTGCGAGCACCTGGGCGAAGACTCCCATCCAGTCGTGCCCGAAACCGCGCGGGATGCCGAACGCGCCAGCCCAGAACGCGATGCCTACGCCCATCAACCCGTCTCCGCCGATCAGGCCTGACGAGAAAAGCACGCCTTGCTCGCGCACCCGGTTCTTGGATCCCTCATCCGGCTGCCTGTCTTCGAGGATCTTGCGGATCATCCCGCCGATGAAGATCGGCATCATAGTTGTGACCGGGAGATATACACCGACGGCGAACGCCAGCGAAGGCAGCCGCGCAATCTCAGCGAGCACGGCGAGTCCGACGCCGACGAGCACGAGGCGCCACGGGATCTCCGCCTGCAGTACGCCATCGATCACCAACATCATCATGTTGGCCTGCGGCGCGGGCAGCTCGGTGGAGCCGAAGCCATAGGCTCGTTCCAGAGCGATGATGCTGAGGACGACGAAGAGACCGGCCGTGAGTACACCGATCAGCTCGCCCGTCTGCTGACGTCTTGGCGTAGCTCCGAGCAGGAACCCGGTCTTCAAGTCCTGCGAAGTGTCGCCGGCGATGGAGGCCGAGATCGCAACGACGGCACCGATTGAGAGCGCCGCCACGCGGCCCATATCACCCGTCCAACCCAGCGCCGCGAAGATCAGGGCGGTGCCCAGCAGCGCGGCGATCGTCATCCCGGACGTCGGGTTCGATGTCACGCCGACCAGACCGACGATGCGGCTCGAGACGGTAACGAAGAAGAAGGCGAACACCGCTACAAGCAGCGACGCCACCACCCGCACCGGGATCGATTCCACGAAGCCGAACACATGCGGCATGAGAGCGAGGAAGATGACGATCGTCAGGACGCCCCACATCACGAACTTGAGCGGCAAGTCGTTGTCGGTTCGCACCACCGCCGTCGTCCTCGTGGCGCCCGCCTCCATCCGCGCCCGCAGTCCGCGCATCCCCTCCTTAAACGACGAGATGATCATCGGGATGGATCGGAGCAGAGTGGCGATGCCGGCCGTCGCCACGGCTCCGGCGCCCACGTATCGGATGTAGCGCGTCCAGATGTGCTCGGGATCCATGTTGACGATCAGCTCGACCGTCTCCGGGTACAACGGCTCGGTCATCCCGCGCCCGATCAGCTCGATGATCGGAATCAGGATCAGCCAAGCGATGGCACTGCCGCCGACCATCACCAAACCGATGCGGGCACCGAGGATATAGCCGACTCCGATCAACGCCGGCGCGACGTCGACGCCGACTTGACCTTTGGGAAGGATCTTGTTGAGAGGAATCCAGACATCACGCGGCCACAGGGTTAGCCCCCTCATCAGCCACGTGTAGAACATCCCGATCCCCAAGCCGTAAAAGACCGGTCGCGCGTGCGTTCCACCGGCGTCCGCCGCCACCAAAACTTCGGCGCACGCTGTGCCCTCTGGATACGGCAGTTTCCCATGCTCGTTCTTGATCAAGAACCGCCTGAGCGGGATCATGAAGAGCACGCCCAGAAGTCCGCCGGCCAGCGCTATCACCAGTAGCTTGCTGACCGCCGGGCTGAAGCCCCACATGAAGAGCGCCGGGATTGTGAATATCAGCCCGGAGGCCTGACTGGACGACGCAGACCCCACCGTTTGTGAGATGTTGTGTTCCAGGATGGTCGACTTCCCCCACACACCCTGCATGGCGCGGAAGATCGCCACGGTCATCACGGCGATCGGGATCGATGTGGAAACGGTTAACCCGACCCGGAGACCCAGGTAGGCATTCGCCGCACCGAACACGATCCCGAACAACGCTCCCATGACGACGGAGCGGAGCGTGAACTCCGGGATCCTCGTATCCGCCGGTACGTACGGCGGATACTGGTCGCCGGGGATCTCTTCGTACGCCTTAGGTGACAGTCTGCGTCGATCAGTCGTATCGGCCATGGTTCGGCTCTTATTTAGTTGCCGCTCTGAATCTCGTCCGCCAGTGCGCCGGCATCATATATGCTACGGAGCGCTTCGATGATCGCCATCGAGTGGACAGACACCGTGCGCGCCACTTCATCTCGGTAGAGGAATCGATTGGGCAACATCTCCATATTGCCATCGAACACCAGACCGACGATCTCCGCGTTCCGGTTGATCACCGGGCTGCCGGAATTGCCGCCAATGATGTCGGCGGTGCAAACGAAGTTGAGCGGCGTCGTCATATCGACCCGATCCTGCGCCGCCATCCACTTAGGTGCGATGAACCACGGGTCATTGTGCCCGAACGACTCCGCCCGATCGAACAGCCCGAAAATCGTCGTCTTGTATGGCGCGAACGTTCCGTTCAACGGGTAGCGTGATACCACGCCGTCCGAAAGACGGAGCGTGAACGTCGCGTCCGGCGGCAACATCGTGCCGTAGATCGCGAATAGAGCTTCGGCGACTTTCTCCTCGTTGGCACCTTCGATAGCACGCAATTCAGTGACCTTCTCCGCCAGCTCGCGGGCCCACGGATCTACAGTACGAGCGAGCACGATAGCCGGGTCGTCCGATGCGTTCACGGCGGTCACCCCACCCTCAACCAGCGCCTGCCGCACTTCAAGATCGCCCAGGCTCGAGTCCCTTATGAGTGCATGAGCGGCGTCCATCGGCTCCTGCCCGTTGAGCGCCGCGACCACAAAGGGGTGATCCGCACCCAGTGCCTCGCTGGCCGCCGCCAATCGTCGGGCTAGCAAGTGTACCTCGTACCCAACATCGAGAGGCCGTTCCGAGGCTATTCTGCGCTGAGCTGCCGCCATCGCCTGCTGGCTAGTCGTTCGCTCGCTCTCCGGCTTCGCCAGGTCGGCCGTCAGCCGGACGATGTCGCGCGCGATGGTCAGCGTCCGGAAGTGTGCGAACGAGCTATAGACCAGCTCGTTGTTCATCTTCGTGAACTTCGCGTTCACCTCCGCGATCGCATCCCAGGCACCGCCATAGTTCGCTTTGAGCTCGGAATCCATCATCACCTGGTGACGGAATCCCTTCTCCCAATCAACCTTGGCTTCCATGAGAGTCGGATCGAGCAGTCCGCTCAAGTATCCGCCCACCGCTTTGATGGAGTTCTCAAGTCCGAAGATCTGGTTGCGATATCCCTGTTCCCGTTCCGGGTGCATCTCGATCAGCTCGCGCATCACATCCACCCGCTCGTGATACTGCTGGATCCGTAGCGGATAGGACGCGTCGCGTAGGTACTCGAGCTGCGCCACAGTGAGCAGTCGACCCGTAGAGCCCGGGTTGCCGGTCACGAACACCAACTCACCTTCGTCGGCGCCAGCCACGCTCCACTTGAAGAAATGCTCGGGCTGGACCGGCTGACCATCCTCATACGCGCGCACGAACGTCACATCGAGATCGTGCCGAGGATACGTGAAGTTGTCCGGGTCGCCACCGAAGAACGCGGCCTGACCTTCCGGCGCGAAGACCAGTCGCACATCAGTATAGCGCTTGTACTTGTACAGGCCGTACACCCCGCCGTGATAAAGCGAAACGACCTGACACCGGAGACCGGACTCGGAAGAGCACTCATCCTCGATGCGATCGGCCGCCTCGTTCTTTAAACGAACCGCATCCTCATCGGAAGCTCCGGCCGCCGCCGCCTTCACCGCTTCCGTCACGTCGTCGATCTCGAGCAGCTGATCCAGGAACATGCCCGGACACACGGGCTCGTTCTCCCGGTGCCCGGCGTAGAAGCCGTCGACCATCAGGTCGCTCTGCTCGTCCGAGTTGGCGGCGATACAGCCGCGAGCGCAATGGTGATTGGTCATCACCAGACCCTGCGGCGAAACAAATGAGGCCGAGCAGCCGCCGGTGCGCAGCGACGCTAGCCGAACATGATCGAACCACTCCGAGCCCGGATCGAACTCGTAGCGCTCGTTCAGATAATCGAGCGGTAGCCGATCGAACGTCCACATCTTGCCCAGTCCTGCCGCCTCGACGACTTCGACGCCACTCATCTGGGTTGTCGAGGAGGCTTCCTGGGCGGCAAGGTCGGGGGCTGCCAGGACACCGCTCCCCGCAAGGCCCATAAACAGGAGAAATCCGCACAATGACCGCATGATCCTGCCCTCCAGCAGTCGTGAAATACTGGTGATTCGGTGCCAGATCGGGGTGGGGCAAACTTGGGAGATTGGGCCGCTCCGGCAAGGGATCACCCCCCTTTCCCGTCCCGCCGGTGCATTGTGGCCTGTGCAGCCCATCACCCTTATTTTTACCGCGAACCTCACCTGGGAATCGTGCTCCTGCTCGTGCTCCTGATCGTGGTCCCTAATGACTCGCAGCCGAGACTATTGGCGATCCCGATAGTAACGCGACCACGATTACGAACACGAGTAAGAGCAAAAGCACGAGCAGGAACGGGCAGGAGTGAAGCGAGACACTTAAACCATGGAGCATGGGATTGATGTCGCTCGAGACTTTGCTGAAAGAGAGCCGCAGCCGTTTCGAAGAGGAGCTCGCCGAGTTTCTCGCGATCCCGAGCGTCAGTGCTCGGTCGGAACACAAGGATGACATGATCCGTTGCGCCGAGTGGGTCGCGGCGCGGCTCGGAGAGATGGGGATGAAGGCGGAGATCCTGTCCACGCCTGGGCATCCCATCGTTTACGGCGAATTGATGGAGGCCGGCCCGAACGCGCCCACCGTGCTTGTCTACGGACATTACGACGTGCAGCCGGTAGAGCCTCTCGATGAGTGGGAGACGCCGCCGTTCGAAGCTTCGGTGCGTGGTGGCAACATGTACGGCCGCGGCACGGCAGATGACAAAGGGCAGATACACATTCACATGAAGGCGCTGGAGGCGTACCGCGAAGCTAAGGGCACGCCGCCGGTGAACCTGAAGTTCTTGTTCGAGGGTGAGGAAGAGGTAGGTAGTGTAAATCTCGAGGACTTTGTACTGAGCAACAAAGAGAAACTGGCGTGCGACGCGGCGGTAGTCTCCGACACGCCGATGTTAGCGCCAGACCTACCGAGCATTTGCGCCGGCTTGCGTGGAATGGTCTATATGGAACTGCGCCTATCCGGACCGAGCCAGGACCTGCACTCCGGGCAATATGGCGGTGGTGTGGTAAACCCGGCGAACGCGTTGGCGCGCATCATCACCCAACTGAAGGACGACGACGGGCGAATCACGATACCTGGCTTCTACGACAAGGTTAGGGATCTGAGCCCCGTTGAGAAGAAGTCGCTGGCCGAGCTGCCGGTGACGGAAGAGGAATTCGCGGCGGAGGCGGGTGTTTCCGCGACAGGTGACGGCGAAGCCGGCGTGCACTGGCTGGAGCGGATCTGGGCTCGCCCGACGCTCGACGTGAACGGTTTTCTCTCCGGCTACACGGGAGAGGGAGCCAAAACGATCATCCCCGCGAAAGCGATGGCCAAGGTCTCGATGCGCCTGGTACCGGACCAGGACCCAAAGGAGATTCGCCAACTGTTCGAATCGTACGTGAAGTCGCTGAAGCCGGATGGCGTGGACCTGGAAATCGACATGCACTCGGACGGATTGGCCTGGGGCGCCGATCCAGAGGGCCCTCTGTTCCGAGCCGCGACGACCGCGATCCTGGGTGTTTTCGACCGACAGCCGCTGTTCATTCGTGAAGGTGGCTCGATTCCGATCGTGCCGATGATAGAAACGACGCTCAACACGCCGATGCTGCTACTGGGATTCGCCCTTCCTGGGTGTAACCTCCATTCGCCCAACGAGTGGATCTCCCTCGATCTCTACCATAAGGGCATCGATATCATGACGCGCCTGTATGACGAGATCGCGGCAGAGTACGCGAGATGAGGCGGTCCATTTCACGATGACCGAACAAGCTACAGGTCGATTTGTTGAGGAGACGGTCAGCGAGCTAAAGCCGCTGGCCGTTTCCACGGCGCTTGCGGACTGGGACGCCAGCACCCAGGGCACGCCGGAAGCACTGGCGAGCGCCGCAAAGAGCGAGACGGAGCTGCGATTGTTCCTAAGCTCGGCATCTCGCCACAAGACCACCGCAGATCTTCTGAAGTCCAACGCCGTCGATCCACTCACGCGCCGACAACTCACGCTGCTCTACCTGGAGCAACGGCCGAATCAGCTCTCGGAAGAGGTCATCGACGACCTTGTGCAACGCAGCAAGGAGATCCAATCGGAGTTCTTCACGTTCCGAGCGGAACTCGACGGGCGTCAGGTCACGAACAACCAGATCCTGGATGTGCTGCGCACCGAGCTTGACGAAAGCCGACGAAGAGCTGCATGGGATGCATCAAAGCAGATCGGCCCGCGCGTGGCGCCGCGTCTGCTGGCGTTGGTGGAGCGCCGTAACGAATCTGCCCGCTCGCTGGGTTACCGCGACTACTACCGGATGCAGCTCGAGCTGCAGGAGATCGATGAGGATGAGTTGTCTGCCGTCTTCGACGATCTGAAGCGAAGGACCGATCTACCGTTTCGCGAAGCAAAGGCGTACGTGGACGAGTGCCTCGCCGAACGCTACGGCACGAGCCCCGATGCGCTCCGACCCTGGCACTACGAGGATCCCTTCTTCCAAGAGCCGCCGTTGGCAGAGAAACTGGGTCTGGGCGAGCTGTTCAGGAGACGCGACGTCCTGGATATCGCCGATCGGTTTTACGAGGGAATAGGTTTACCGTTGACCGACGTGCTTCAGCGCAGCGACCTGTACGAACGGGACGGAAAAGACCAGCACGCCTACTGCACAAACATCAATCGCGAAAGCGATGTGCGAATTCTCTGCAATCTAAAGGCCGACGAGCGCTGGATGGGGATTTTGCTTCACGAACTTGGGCACGCCGCGTTCGAGAAGTACTTCCCCGACTCGCTGCCCTGGCTGCTGCGGCAACCGGCACATATCGCAAGCACCGAGGCGATCGCCATGTTCATGGACCGGCTGGTCTATGACGTCGACTGGCTGGAGAAGGCTGCCGGGATGAGTCTTCCGGATCGCGAGAAGATGCGGAGCGCATTGTCCCGACACCTGCGGTTCGAGAGCTTGCTCATCGCGCGTTGGGTACTCGTGATGACGATGTTCGAGCGCGAGCTGTACGCGAACCCATGGCGCGACGACCTCAATATGTACTGGTGGGAGCTGGTGGAGGAATTGCAGCTCGTACCGCGACTCGAGGACCGGTCGGAGCCAGACTGGGCGGCGAAGATACACTTCACGATCGCTCCGGTTTATTACCACAATTACCTGCTCGGCGAACTCATGGCTTCGCAATTGGGTGCGGCACTGCGTCGCGAAGTCCTCAACAGCGACGAGCCCCGCGGATATGTCGGTCGCAGGGACGTCGGCGCCTTTCTGCGCGAGCGTTGGTTCGCACCAGGGGCGTCTGTGCACTGGCAAGACCTGTTGGAGGGTGCGACCGGCTCGCGTCTTTCTCCGGGACCCTTTGTAGACGAGTTCGTGAGCGAATAGAACACCGCCAGACGGGGAAGAGGCGGCCTTTTTGAGTTGGGTGGATTTGCTTATACTCCGCCTTGCCGCCGGCCGGCTACCCGGATCCTGGAGCCGACTGTCGCCAGGGCGGTGGATGACTCCGGCGGCTAACCGGTCTCCTAACGGCCCCAGCCCGACCGGCACTTATCTCCTGTGATGAACTGAATGGCCGATACTGATACTCAGACCTCGCGCAAGCTGGGGGACGTGGCAACCGCCGTTCCCACGGCGATAGGTACGGGTATAGCGATATCGCTGACCCACGCCAACCGCGCCGCTACTTTGGCATGGCAGACGCTGTTGGGGATGGCACGCCCGCGGAACTACTACCGGGACCTGATGGCCCAGTGTTACGACATGGGCGTCCGGAGTCTTCCCGTCGTTATCCTCGTCGCCGCATTATCGGGAGCAGTCACCTCGCAGCAGAGCGGCTACCAGTTCACGGGTACCGTCCCGATCTGGATCATCGGTAGCGTCGTCGCCGCCAGCGTGCTCACCGAGCTGGGGCCGCTGGTCACGGCGCTGGTGCTGGTGGGTCGAATCGGTTCCCGGATCGGCGCCGAGCTTGGCACGATGGTCGTGACGGAACAGGTGGACGCGCTGCACGCCGTGGGTCGCGACCCCGTCGAACAGTTGGTGGTCCCGCGCGTTCTGGCTGGTACGCTCATGCTGCCGCCGCTCGTCGCCGTAGCGGACTTCGTCGGCATCGGAGCCGGCTGGTTGGGCGCGCTGATCACGCTGCCAATCACCAGCGCCGAGTTCGTCTATGGGGTGCACAGCTACTTTCACGGCTTCGCGCTCTGGTTCGGACTCATCAAGGGGGCTGTGTTTGGTGCCACCATCACGTTCATCGGTTGCTACATCGGTCTCAATACTTCGGGTGGCGCTGAGGGTGTGGGGCGAACGACAATGTCGGTGGCGGTCACAGGCACCGTAGCCATCATGTTCTGGGACGCCGTGCTGGCGCGGCTGTTGAAGGCGTTTGGTTGATGATTGATATCATCGGGCTCAGCAAAGCCTTTGGGGATAACGTCATTCTGAGCGACGTCTCCCTGCGCGTTCATGAAGGCGGAACGATGGCCCTCTTTGGGCCGTCGGGCACCGGCAAGAGCGTGCTGATCAAGCACATCATCGGCCTAATGGAACCCGACGGTGGCGACGTGATCGTGGATGGCGTCTCGATTCCGAATGCAACTCGTCGCGAGCTGAACGAGGTCCGCCAACGCGTCGGGTACGTGTTTCAAGGTGCAGCACTGTTCGATTCGCTTACCGTCGGTGAGAACATCCAGCTCGGTATTGATGTCGACGGCTGTCGCCGAGCGCTGTCGGAATGCGAGGCGCGGATTACGGAGTGTCTGCGGCTCGTGAACCTCGATCCGGAGGTCGCCGGTCTCTATCCGATCGAGCTCTCCGGCGGCATGCAAAAGCGCGTGGCTATCGCCCGAGCTTTCGCCGGGCATCAGCGTTACCTGCTGTACGACGAACCGACCACCGGGCTCGATCCGGAGAACGCGTTCATCATCTCGAACCTGATCGAGCATCTGCAGGAGGAGATCGGCGTGACGAGCATCATGGTCACACACGACCTGGACAACGCCTGCCGTGTCGCCGATCGCATCGCCCTACTATACGAGACGCGGGTCCGTTTCGAGGGTACGGTGGATGAGTTTCGCAACAGCGACGACCCGGTGGTACGCCGGTTCGTCAGCCCAGATGAAGTCATAACGGGCGTCTACTAGGGGGACAAAGTGGCGCGTCGTAGACCGACATACGAACTGTGGATTGGACTGCTGGTGATCATCGCATCGATCGTCACGCTGTGGGGCTACTTTTGGCTGACCGGCCTGCCGCTGGGCGAACGTGCCTACAACGTCCACGTGGTGATGCCTAACGCCGGCGGTCTCGGCAAGGGCGACCGCATACATATGGTCGGCGTCGAGGTCGGTGCTGTGAGCGCCGTCGACCTCGAGGGGCCGAGCCGCGTGCTCGTGCGACTGCGACTGCATCGCGGGTTGCAGTTGCCGCGTGATTCACGCGCCGTGCTGCAGTCGGTCGGTGTTTTTGGCGACCATCGACCAGGTGCACGGCGCCGTCGCCGGTCTGCCGGGAACGGTGCGTAGCCTTGAAAGGCTTGCCCGCAACGGCGGTGCGGAGTTCGAGGCGTTGAGCGTCAGCCTGCGCGAGACAGCCGATGCTTTGAGAGACGCGGTGGGCGATGCCAACGTCGAGCAGCTGATCGCCGACCTGGAAGACACGGCGGCAAAGCTGTCGGAGACGGCGGACTCATTCAAGGAGTCGGCGGAATCGCTGAAGTCAATCGCCGAGAAGATCGATCGCGGCGAGGGGACGCTGGGCTTGATGGTGAACGACCCGGGGCTGTACGAGGATCTGCGGGCGGCGGTTCAGAATCTGGACAAGCTGACTTTGGACTTGATGCAGAATCCGGGGAGATACCTCAAAATATCCGTCTTCTAGGTGGTGGGAATCATAAAACGAAGAGCTCGGGATTCCGAAATGGGGAATTCCGAGCTCTTCGTTTCAATTGTTGAAGCGGATTCAACAAGTGCGGACTCTGGACTTTGGAAGCGGACAGTCAGTCACCTCCACTTCCGGTATTCCAGAATGTGCACTCGTCGAACCCGTTTCGATAATTCCCAATCAGTTCAACACATCGGGCTGCGATCCGCCCTCTGCCTCATCTGACACGAGAACTTCCGCCGCCCCCGGCTTCCCTGGCTTATCGAACACCAGCTTGCCTTCTTCCAGGCTGACGCCGGACAGTGCCACAGCCAGGACCTCGTCCAGCGTCTCAACCAGATGGAATCGCATTTCGCAGCGCACTTCCTCGGGAATGTCCTCTATGTCGTGCTCGTTCTCTTTCGGGAGCACGACCTCGCTGATCCCCGCTCTACAGGCGCCCAGCACTTTCTCCTTCACACCGCCGATCGGCAGCACGCGCCCGGTCAGCGTCAACTCGCCTGTCATCGCTACATCGTTGCGGACGGGTCGGTCCGACATTGCGCTGACGAGAGCCGTTGCCATCGTCACGCCGGCGGACGGACCCTCCTTGGGAACCGCGCCGGCCGGGACGTGGACATGCACATCCACGTCCTTGTACCGCTCCTCGGAGATGCCCAGCTCCTTGTAGTGTGTAGTCGCGTAAGTGAGGCCAGCTCGGGCGCTCTCCTTCATCACATCGCCGAGTTGACCGGTGAGCACGAGCGATCCCTTGCCTGGGAAAGTGCTGGCCTCGACGAAGATGATGTCGCCGCCGACAGCCGTATAAGTCATGCCGGTGACCACACCCACCTGTGGCTCTGGGAGCATTTTCTCCGGGTGTGCCTTCGGCTTGCCTAGCAGTTCTCTCAGGTTGTCACGGTCCACCGCGATGCTCTCGGCTTTGCCCTCGGCGATCTCACGAGTCGCTTTACGGGCCAGGCTGCCTAACTCACGCTCTAGCTGCCGGACTCCCGCCTCCCGGGTCCATTTGTTGATCACGCCAAGCAGCGCATCGTCATTGACCTTGAGCTGATCCGCGGTCAATCCGGAAGCCTCCAACTGACGTGGCAAGAGGTATCGCTTGGCGATCTCCAGCTTCTCGAGCTCGGTATAGCCGGAGAATTGGGTCTCTTCCATGCGGTCGAACAGCGGGCCGGGAATCTGGTGCCCGAAGTTCGCCGTCGTGATGAACAGGACCTCCGACAGATCGAACCCTATGCCCAGATAGTGATCGGTGAAGCTGTTATTCTGAGCCGGGTCCAACGTTTCCAGCAACGCCGCCGAAGGGTCGCCCTGGAACGAAACGCCCAGCTTGTCGATCTCGTCCAACAAGAAGACCGGATTCTTCGTGCCGGCGCGTTTCATTCCCTGGATGATGCGACCCGGCATCGCGCCAACGTAGGTGCGTCGGTGCCCGCGGATGTCCGCCTCGTCCCGCGCTCCGCCCAACGAAACCCGCACGTATTCGCGGCCCAAAGCTCGGGCGATCGACTTCGCCACCGACGTCTTGCCCGTACCCGGCGGCCCCAGGAAAAGCAGGATCGGCCCAGACGCCATCGCCTTCGCCTTTTCCTCCTCGTCCTCGGCCTTCTCGCGACGCATCTTGCCGACGGCAAGAAACTCCAGGATGCGCTCCTTCACGTCACCCAGGCCGTAGTGGTCCTCGTCGAGAATCTTCCGCGCCTCCTCGATGTCGAGTCGGTCCTCGGAACGCTCATTCCACGGTAGATCGGCAATCCACTCTAGGTAAGTGCGAATCACCTGGGCCTCCGCCGACTCACGATTGACGCGCTCCAAGCGCCGCAACTCCCGATTTACTTCTTCACGCGCCTCGTCCGGTAGCTCCAGTTCTTCGAGCCGGTCGCGAAGCTCTTCGATCTCGGCGTCCGTGTCCTCTTCGCCCAGTTCCTTGCGAATCGCCTTGAGCTGCTCTCGCAGGTAGATCTCCCGTTGCCGCTCGCCCAGCTCCTCCTGGACCCGGGTGCGGATGTGCTCCTGGGCTTCGAGCATGGCGATCTGGCGATAGAGATGAACCAGAATGCGCCGTAGCCTCAGCTCGACGGATGTAGTCTCCAGCAATTCCTGCTTGGCCGACGGGTCCAGCTCCATGTAGTAGGCCACGTGGTCGGACAGCGCGCCCGGCTCATCAACGGCGCGAATGAATCGCTCGATGATCTCCTCGGGCACGCCGCGGTGGCGCCCAAGCTCGGCGGCCTTCTCGCTGACTTCGCGGAACAAGCCCTGGAACGCGGCGTCTTCCAGATTCAGCGGGCCCTGATCGATCAGCGGCGTCACAATCGCTTCCATGAAGCCATCGCTGCTGTCGCTGTAGTGCAGCGCTGTGGCCCGCTCCTCGCCTTCCAGCAGCAACTGCAAGCCGCCCGGGAAACGCTGTATCTGAGCGATACGACAGATAACGCCGATGCTGTAGAGGATGTCCGAGGTAGGTTCATCCACGTTCTCCCTCTGAGCCACGGCGAAGATCCGTTTCTTTTCCCCGTTGGTCTCTAGCGCGTGCTCGATGGCCCGCAGCGTCTTGTCGCGCCCGGCCACGATCGGCGCCGTGACGCCCGGAAACACCACGGTCTCTCTGAGCGGTAGGACCGGCATCTGCTCCCGGTCACCCCTTACGCCCTGTTCCTCAATCTGTGTATCGGTCAAGGTGTCTATCTCCTTTTTCACTCAAAACGTCGGGAACCCGGCCCGGGCTCCCGCCCCCCAATCTATGGGGTATGGCCGAAATAATGCACCGTACGTGCCAGGTAAGCCGCGCCAGGCTGGCATGATACGGTCACCGGAGTGCCATCCCGCCCCGGCGGCCTGCCAAGGCGGCAGGCTTTCCAGCCCCGCAAGGCCAATGATAAGTTGCCGCACATGAGAGTCACCGTCACGGGCGCTTCCGGCACGCTTGGGCTGGCCTGCACCGAGATGCTCCTGCGGGCCGGTCACCGGGTGCGCGCGTTCGTGCGCAGCGAAGAGCGGTTTCGCGATCTCGTGTCCGACCCACGCGCCGATGTCATCGCAGGCGACATCCGGGAACGGGCCGAAGTCGCTGAGGCTGTTGAAGGGATGGACGCCGTGCTGCATTGCGTGGCCTTCCCTCCCAGCCAGTACACCGACAACTGGGATGCTCTGCGGCACGCGTTGGAGGGCTTGAAGCCCGGCGGTCAGTTCGTGTTCCCGGGCAACCTCTGGGTCTACGGACCCCCGGAGAGCGATCGCGTCGGTCCAAGCCACCCCAAGGCCAGCCCATCCCGGCTAGGCCGCATCCGGGCGGACCTAGAGAAAGCGGTCACGGCGGAAGGCGGCACCGTGGTCCACCTTCCCGATGTCTACGGGCCCGGGGTCCGTTCAGGCCGCATCCACGCTCTGTTCGACCGCGCCTTCTCCGGAAAGAAGACCTACCTGCACGGCGATCTCGACCGGCCGATCGAGTTCCTCTATCTGGCTGACGCTGCTCGAGCGTTGATCGCCCCGCTGGGTCGCCGGCAGGCACGAGGGATCGACTATACGGCAGCCGGCTATCGCCCCACGACCCCGCGCGAGTTTGTCACGCTGATCTACCGAGCCGCCGCCCGGGAGCCTCGCGTTCGCTCCATCAGCATCCGTGTTGCCCGGGCAATGGACCTTCTAAACGTCGAGCGCCGTCAGCTGAGCGATCTGTATTACCTGGAAGAATGCTCGACACTTCTCGACGGCAGACTGATCCGCAGCGACCTGGGTTGGATGCCGGAGGTCGACTACGCGGATGGAGTCCGGCGCACGATACGCTGGCTCCGCGAACAGCAGAGCTCTACTCCCGACTAGGCCCGGTGCCGGGCTTCAGACCTCCGCCAGCGCCTGGTCCAGATCGGCAATCACATCCTCGTAGTGCTCCACACCTATCGAGAGCCTGATCAGCGACGGCCTGATTCCCATGCGCGGCTGCTCGTCCGCTGGTATGTCCGAGTGCGTCATCGTGCCGGGGTGTTCGGCCAGCGATTCCGTTCCACCGAGACTCACCGCCAGGTGGATGAGCTTCAGCGAGTTCAAGAACTTGAAGGCCTCAGCCTCCCCACCCCGAATGTCAAACGCGACCATCGATCCGGGCGCCAGACACTGTCGGCGGTAGAGCTCGAATTGCGGGTGATCCTCGGTCAGGTGGCCCAAATAGTTCACCCGCTCGACCTTGGGATGCTCGGCCAGATAGTCCGCTACATACTGCGCGTTCTTCATCATGGCCGTCATCCGCATCTTCAGTGTCTCGAGGCTCCGCAGGATCAGCCAGCCCGTCCACGGCCCCGACATCGTCCCCAGGAAGGTTCGGGTCCCCAGCACCTGAGCGATCAGTTCTTCCGACCCCAGCACGGCCCCGGCGATCACATCACTGTGTCCGCCTATGAACTTGGTGGCCGAGTAGATGGCGAGATCGGCGCCGAACTTCAACGGATGCTGAAACACGGGCCCGAGGAAAGTATTGTCCACCGCCACAACCGGTTTGCGTTCTCCGCAGCATCGTTTAGCGAGGTCGGCTGCGTGGGCGATATCGACCAGATCATTGGTCGGATTAGCCGGACTCTCGAGGAAGATCATTCTCAGTCGATCGGCCACCGATTGATCCGCCAATGCCTCTTCCGCTTTCGCTTTCCCTTCCGGCCCGGCAGGGAAGTTCAGGACATCGATTCCAAACTCCGGTAATACCTCCCTGAAGAGATGCTCCGTGCCTCCATAAAGCGGTTCGCTGTGTAGCAACACATCGCCGGGTCGGAGGAAGGTGAAGGCGACCGTGGCGATGGCGGCCATGCCGCTCGTGCATACCGCGGCCGCCTCCGCATCGTCCCACAACGTCAGCCGGTCCTCAAGAATTTCCAGGTCGGGGTTGTTCAGCCGGCTATAGATCAGACCCATTCCTTCGCCGACCTTCTGCTCGCGCAGCCCATACGCGAGCTCGAAGAACGCCTTTCCCTCCTCGGCATTTCTGAACGCGAAGGTCGAAGTCTGGAAGATAGGGCACTTGATCGACCCTTCCGACCACTCGGGCCGGTAGCCGTAGCCCATCATCAAGCTCTCGGGACGGAGCTTGTGGTCACCAATTTCTTTACGGGTGTACTGCTTCTTGCGAACCATATATACCTCCGAAGGGATATTCCGAGGTGTGGTTGGGGTGGACCTTAAAACTAACTCCGCGGGCGCCGTTTTGCTAAGGCTGGCCGCCGACTTGCCGTGCCCTTAACGTCAAATACTGCAAGGGTTTCCGATAACGACAGCTTGCGCCATCGCCCGCTTCCGGGTAAGCTTGGCTTCCTATGCCTGACGAGAAGAGCTACTTCCGAACCGGTTTGGGTCTCAAGAAGACCGTGCTCCCCGTCCTGGAGGACGCCTACGACTCGCGAGTCGTCGACGGACTGCGGAAGCGGGGCTATCGCGCTTCAACCGACGGCGTGACGATCCGCCTGGCCGAGGAGTTCGGCTACTGCTACGGAGTAGACCGAGCCGTTCAGTATGCATACGAGGCCCGTCACAAGTTTCCCGACCGCCGGATCTTTCTCGTCGGCGAGATCATTCACAATCCGCACGTCAACGCGCGCATGCGTGAGATGGGCATCGCTTTCCTGATGCCCGGCGTAGATGGTCGCTTCGAATTCGGCGAGGTCAAGCCGGAAGACGTCGTAATCATTCCGGCCTTCGGCGTCGCGCGGCAAGATTTCGAAGCCTTGCGCGATATCGGGTGTCTTCTGGTCGACACGACCTGCGGATCGGTACTCAACGTCTGGAAGCGTGTCGAAAGCTACGCTCGCGAAGGCTTCACTGCGATCATTCACGGCAAGTACAACCACGAAGAAAGCAGGGCTACCGCTTCACAGGCCAGCCGCCACGCCGGTGGCGCCTATTTGATCGTTCGTAGTCTGAACGAAGTGGCTGTCGTCTGCGATTACATCGTCCGAGGTGCGGATCGGGAAGCTTTCCTGAAGCGTTTCGGCCATGCGTGTTCCGCCGGTTTCGATCCAGACCGCGATCTCACGAAGATCGGCGTGGCGAATCAGACGACGATGCTCGCCTCAGAGACAGCCAAGATCGCGCAGGAGATCCGCAACGCGATGATCGAACGCTACGGCGCCGAACACGTGGAAGAGCACTACCGGCATTTTGACACGCTATGCAGCGCCACCCAGGACCGGCAGGATGCCGTGATCCGCATGATGGAGTCACCGCCCGACATCATGATCGTCATCGGCGGTTACAACTCCAGCAACACGAACCATCT
>JBDHJS010000012.1:0-80708 GCA_039586795.1 Gemmatimonadota bacterium | reverse complement strand
ATGACAGAGGATGAGCGCTTCAATGAACCCTCGTACGCTCGACAAGGTTGTCGCCCTCATCGGCCTGGCGATCGTCATCGTGGAGATCGTTTTTCTCCGACCACCCGCGGAGCACATGTTGATCATCGCCATCGGTGCGGGCCTGATGCTCCTGTCCAACTGGCACTTCGCGAGCCGGCTACTTCACAAGCGCGCCAACGTGGCGCTGCGAACCGAGATCGGGAAGCACCTCGAGCTGGTACGCCAACTGTATCGCGCCCGATCGACGGGCGACTCCGCAGCGATCCACGAGACCAAGCCCCAACTGCGGGATTCGCTGGAACGTAGCATCCACGCCGCCTCCGCCATTCAGGAAGAGGAGAACTAGGAACCGCCCTTTCGCGCTTCCTCGTCGCGCTGTGCTTTCAGCAACCGTCCGGTCAGCGACACGATGTAACCGACGATGACCACCGCCGTAATCGCGTAGGAGACGATGAGGAATTCCGGCTGACTCATCTCGCGGTCCGTTGCGGCGAAGATGACCAGCAGGACCGCCAAGATTCCTACCACAGCTGCGATAATTCCCGACCTAGCCACCGGCCACCTCCATTCTCACCAAATCCAGCTCCTCTTCGCCGCGCAGGCGCGCCAGCACGTAGCGGTGCGTCAGCATGAAGACGAAGAGGAAGAGAAACGCGAGCATCATAGCGCGAAGCGGCCAGACCATCGCCGGATCGACCGTCTCCGGCGAGGACTGCACCTGGTGCAGCGTGCGCCACCAGCGAACGGAGAAGTAGACGATCGGCACGTTGACGAAACCGACGATCGCCACCAGCGAGGCGGTGCGCGCCCTGGCCTCCGGATCCTCGATGAAGGCGCGCAGTACCAGGTAGCCGGCGAAGGTGATCGCCATGATCGCCGTCGTCGTCAGCCGCGGATCCCACGTCCAGTACACGCCCCACGTGGGCCGGCCCCACAGCGCGCCGGTGATCAGACCGGTGACGTTGAACAGCAGCCCGATCTCGGCGCCGGCCACCGCCACGTAGTCGTAGCCCTGATCCCGCGTCTTGATGTAGGCGACACTGGCCAGGAACGCCGTCAGGTAGCCCGCCGCCGTGCCCACCCAACTGGGAAAGTGGATGAACATGATGCGGTAGACGTCACCCATGATGCGCTCGGTGGGTGCGATGAACATGCCGCCGTAGAGGCCGGCCGCCAGCAACACCAGGCCCACGATACCGGCGATGGTGCCGACGCGGAGCGCCGCCTCCTTGGGCGCCTTCGCCAGACGGATGCCATAACCCATGACGACGACGATGATGGCGGTGACCACGCCGTAAAGAATGATTTTTCCAAGCATAGCGTCCTCGATGTGAGATTCCGCGCTGCAGTTATTCCTCGATGGCGAACTCGAACGTGATCGTGCAGACAGCCAATAGGACCAGATCGATCAGCAAGATGATGCGGAGCCAGACCCAAAGCTCGCCCATCGGATCGCCGCGCACGACCAGCGTCGTCGCTTTCACCGCTGCCACCACCACCGGCACCATGATCGGAAACAGAAGCACCGGCAGCATCACGTCCCGGGCCCGCAGATTCGCGGTTAGCGCCGCGTAGAACGTGCCGACCGCCGCGAAGCCGAGGGTACCCGCCCCGACCACGACCAGCAGCATCGGCAGCTTGGCGATCAAGTCTATGTTATAGAGCACGGCGGAGACGGGGATAAGGATGACCTCCATCGCCGCCAGTATGGCCAGGTTTGCGATCAGTTTACCCGCGTAGATCGCCTTTCGATCACCCGGGTAGAGCCGCAGCGCCTCCATGCCGCCGCTTTCCATCTCCACTTGAAACGATCGGCCCAGGGCCAGAATGCCCGTGAAGAAGATCGCCACCCACAATAGGCCCGGCCATAGGTACTGCAAAAGCGTCTGGCCGGCGCCCGCCGCCATTCCCGGCGCGTCCGGGCCCAGCGCGAAACTGAAGATGAACAGCACCATCGCGGCGAAGAACGCCATGGCGTTGAACGCCGCCTTGCTGCGCCGCTCCATCAACAAGTCTTTGCGTACCAGGGCGAACGTCCGTCTGATATCACCCATCGTCCACCGCCTTCAAATCCACAGACTCCGTCGCGCCCGAGATCGCGCCTTCGTAGTCGCTGGTCGGCCCATCGAACACGACGCGTCCGCCGCGCAGCGACACGGCCCGGTCGCAGAGCGCCAGCGCGCGACCGATCTCATGCGTCGCGATGACCAGCGTCTTGCCCGCTTCGCGCAGCTCGCCGATGAAGCTATCGACCCAGCCGATCCCCTCGACATCGAGGGCGCCGTACGGCTCGTCGAGGAGCACGAGCTCCGGGTCGTGAAGCGTGGCGCGGGACAGCGCCAAGCGCTTGCGCATGCCGCTGGAGAACGTCCGCACCTGCTGCTCCGCCGCATGCGCCAATCCGACGTGGGCGAGGGCTTCGACCAGGTCGTCGCGAACCGGCTGCAGGCCGTACATGACGGCGGCGAAGCGAAGATTCTCCAGCGCCGTGAGCTCGCCGTAGAGGAACGACTGTGGGGGCAGGACGCCCAGGTGCTTCCGGTCACCGTTGCGGGGCGCCGAACCGAAGATCTGCACCTCGCCGTAGGTGGGCCGCGAGATGCCGGTGACCACGCGCAGCAGCGTGCTCTTCCCCGATCCGTTGGGCCCCAACAGCGACACCAGCTCGCCCTTGGCGACCGTCAGGTCGACGGCCCGGAGGGCCCAATTCCGGGCGTATCGCTTGCTGACTTCCCTGGCCTGGACGACCGGCTCACCGTTGGCGAGCGAGGCAGGGCCCGGGCCGGCAGCTTCCGCTATATCGGTCATTCAACTTCCCTTGATGGCGTTTTTGCGAACCACAAGGGATACACGGTGGTGGCCGTTTGGTCAAGGTGAGTGCGGGCAGCGATTTCTCCCTTGCCCGGGGGGCCCGAGCCGCGCAGGTTAGAGGGCGAGTGAGGGGTGGTTACCAGCGGGGGGAGCCGACCGGAAGTGCGATTCCGAACCTTCTTGAGTCCTTGCCTGGGCATCTTGCTATTGGCGATGCCGGCGGCCGGGCAGTACCGCGTGCCCACGCCGCAGACCTACCGATTCGTCTCCGATATGGGCAACGGCGCCGGAGTCTTCGTTAACCCGGGCGCCTCCGGCTTCTTCGCTGCCACCCTGTTGACCGGCAACGTCACATTCGATCGACCGGAAGATAGCGGCTGGGAAGTCGGGCAATGGCTGCTCGGCGTTCAGTGGGGTCCCCTGGGATTCGGATACGTCCACGACGAGTACCACGACACGACCGGTTTCTCCCAAGGCGACAACTACACGGTGTCGGCGGGCTTCGCCGCTCGCGGTAATGGTGTCGGAGCGGCGCGTACCTGGCGCACGGTGGGTGGTGCGGAGGGCAGCTGGGACGTCGGCTACCTGTTCGTTTCCCAGTCCGGCCTATCGATCGGACTGACCTGGCGGGACATCGGCTCGCCGGTCGTCCGCGACACGGTGCTCGACGAGCGGGTGGTAGGTGCGATCTCGTTCCGCGAAGCCCGCGAGGGCAAGTTCTCGCTTTCCATCCAGGGCGACTACCGGACAAGGGAGAGCGACTTTCGCGCGTTCCGCATCGGCGGTTCGGTCATGATCATGCGGACCGTTGAAGTGCTGGCGCAGGCGCAGTGGGACGGCGACGGCAATTTTGGCGGGTTTCAGCTGGGCGTGAACCTGACCAGTAAGTCCGCGTTGTTCACTGGTGTAGTGGGGTTGGAATCGACAGGCGACGTGCGGATGGGGAATGCGGGGGCATCGTTTGTCGGGCAGCGAAGCGGGTTGTGAGGTCTTTGACGGGGATCGCGTGCGGCATCGGGGAACGCGGTCGGAGCCGGGGGACCGCTCGCTCCGGAAGGTCGGAGCCGGGGGACCGCTCGCTCCGGCCTCCCCGGCCTTCCGGGTCCGATGTTATGAAGGAACGTTCCTTTTGGTCACCGCCCGCACTTGCTGAGCGACACGAGCCGGGTCGCTAAAACCAGCTCCGCTCGTCGGTCCCCCGGCTCCTCCCAGAACCATCACTTAACCGCCTCCCAGTCCAGAGCCGTTCGCGGTTCCAAAACCCAGAATGAGGGAATCGTTGAATCAGCTTCGATAATTCCCAATCGCTTCGTCGGTCAGCCGTCACGCACGACTGTCGAGACCCTCAATCAAGCTGCAACGAGTACTGCACCCCCAAAAACGTGCGTCGATGGTGAGGAGTAACCCCGTGCTGTTCGATGCCGGTGCGGTGGTCTTCGGTGGAGTACCCGACGTTGTGCTCCCAGCCGTAGCCCGGGTAGCGGCTCGCCAGGCGCGCCATCAGGCGGTCACGGACGACTTTGGCGACGATGGCGGCGCAGGCGATGGAGTGGCACTTCCGATCCCCCTTCACGATGGCCAGGTGATCGCCCAGCGAGGGCTGGGGGCGTCCATCGATGAGCACGGTGTCGGGGGTGAGGGGCAGCTGCTTCAGCGCCCGCTCCATGGCGAGGGCGGAGGCGCGGCGGATGTTCAGGCGCTCGATCTCTCGGGTCGATGCGGCGCCCACGCCCACGGCGAGGGCTCGATCGAGTATCGCTTCGGAGATCTCTTTCCGCTGGGGGGCGCTCAGCAGCTTCGAGTCGACGGCGCCCTTGATGCGCCCTTCCACTGGCAGCACCACGGCGGCCGCGACGACCGGGCCGGCCAAACAGCCGCAGCCTACTTCATCGACACCTGCTATGTGAGGAAATCCGGCGCGCCAGTAGCGGCGCTCGGTGGTCAGGGCGATGGCCCGGCGACCCATGGGCCGGGCCTTACTTCTCGCGCTTCTCCTTGATGCGAGCTTTCTTGCCCCGGAGCTTGCGCAGATAGTAGAGCTTAGCGCGCCTTACCTTGCCCCGCCGCAGGATCTTGACCTCCGCGATCGCCGGCGAGTTGAAGGGGAAGATCCGCTCGACGCCGACGCCGCCCGACACCTTACGCACGGTGAACGACTCCCGCATGCCGCCACCACGACGGGCGATCACCACACCCTCGAACGGCTGCTGACGGACCTTCTCGCCCTCCTGGACGCGGACCATGACACGCACCGTATCGCCGGGGGCGACGTCCGGGATGTCGCTCCGCAGCTGCTCTTTCTCGATCTGCTGTAGTACGTCCATTTCCAACATCCCCCCACGACTACGGTAGTGTAATTAGGAAGCCCCCTAATGTAATCGGGTCCCGCTTTAGGTCAAACCCGGGGGAGGGATTCTGGGGTTCTGGGATTCGGCGGTTACGAGATTCGGCGATTGGACGTCGACCGTCCCAATCCCAGAACCCCCGAATCCCCGAATCTCGTAATCCCCTAATCCCTGAGGTCCGGTCGCATTTCCCTAGTAAGGCGCTCGGCTTCCTGGCGGCGCCAGGCTTCGACAGCCGCATGGTCACCGGACCTCAGGACCTCGGGCACCTCCATGCCCCGGTATTCGGCGGGGCGGGTGTAGCCCGGTGGCGCTAAGAGGGGTTCCTCATAAAAGGAGTCGTTGGCCGCGGACTCGTGATCGCCCAGGGCGCCGGGGAGCAGTCGGACTACGGCGTCCACGAGGCAGAGGGCGGCGGGCTCACCGCCGGAGAGTATGAAGTTGCCCAGCGAGAAGACGTCGGTGGCCAGCCCTTCCGCCACACGCCAGTCGACATCCTTGTAGTGGCCGCAGAGGAAGGTGACCTCGGGCTTCAACGACAGGCGAACGGCGTCTTCGTGCCGGAAGACCTTGCCCCGGGCGTCGAGAAGAACGATGGGGCCCTGGGGCTTCAGGTCGTCCACCGCCTCGAAGAACGGCTCGGGCTTCATCACCATGCCGGCGCCGCCGCCGTAGGGCTCGTCGTCTACCGTGCGGTGGCGATCGTGGGTGTAGTCGCGCAGATCGACGGTGCGGTAGCTGGCCAGGCCGGCCCGGCCGGCTCGTCCGGGGATGCCGAGGGTCAGCGCCTCGTTGAAGAAGCCCGGGAAGATGGTGACGATGTTGATCTTCATGCGACTCGCTGCCAAACGCTCAGAGATCCAGGAGGCCGGGTGGCGGATCGATGACGATCACACCGCGTTGAGTATCCACCCGCTCGACCATCTGGCCGCTGAACGGGATCAGCAACTCCCGTTCGCCGTCATCGACGGCCAGCAGATAGGCCGGGCCGCCTTCGTAGACCTCGATCACCACTCCGATCCGATCGCCGCTGCGGGTCTCGACCTCGAGGCCGCTCAGGTCGTGAAGAAAGAACTCGTCTTCGTCCAGCGGACGCACGGCGTCGGCGGCCAGAAGCAAAGTGCGGCCGCGAACGGCCTCGGCGCCATTGCGGTCGGCGACCTCCTCGAATCGCGCGAGCACCCCGCGTTTGTAGGGCCGGACGCCGGTAAGAGTGAAGGTGGCCTCCGGGCTGGCGGGCTGGCCCTCTTCGTCTCCCAGCCGGAACTCACGTCCCTCTACGTAGATGCCCACGACGTCATCCGTCGCGGGCATCACGAAGCACTCGCCTTTGATCCCGTGGGCCTTTCTGATCTCGCCGACGATCAGAAGCTGATCACGGGGTCTGTCAGATTCTCGAGCTTTTATTCTGCGTCCTGTTTCTCTTCTGGAGCCTCGGCCTCGGCCTCAGCCTCAGCGGGCGCGGCCTCCTCTGGTGCCGCCTCCTCCGGAGCGGCCTCCTCGGGAGCGGCCTCGGCAACCGGGGCCTCCTCCGCGGCGACCTCAGCGACTGGCGCCTCTTCGGTCGCGGCAGCAACCTCGGCCGCAGCCTCAGGCTCCGCCTTCTGCTTCGCCTTCTTCTCCGACGGCTTCGGCGGCCGGACCGTCTTGCCATCCACGCTTCCGATGGTCACGACGCCTTCGCCTTCCGCGCCTTCGGCGACCTTCCGCATGATGCCGGTCTGCCTGAAGAGCGACTCTACTTTTCCGCTCAGCCGGGCGCCCTTGCCGATCCAATAGATCGCCCGCTTCTCGTCGATCTCGATGAAGGTCGGCTCGGTGCGCGGGTTGTACTTCCCGATGGTCTCGGTCACGCGACCGCCCCGGGAGTGCATGCTGCCCGCCACAACGATCCGGAAGGATGCCTGCTTCTTCCGGCCAACCCTACGTAGTCTAATCCGTGTCGCCATGAATCCTCTGTTCCATTGTCTAAAAGGCCGCAAAAGTTACCCCAACGCAGGTACTCTATCAAGGGCTTGGGATTCGGGTTGTTGGGATTCGGTGATTACGAGATTGGGGCTTCGGGGCTTACAAGATTAGGGCTCCGAGAGGTTCCGGTAGGGGCCGGAGGACCGACGAGCGGAGCTGGTTTTAGCGACCCGGCTCGTATCGCCCAACCACCCGCCCTTCAGGACGCGGCGTCGATGATTTGCTTCCGCCGCGTGCCCACGGACACGTAGCGAATCGGCAGCGCCGTCAGCTCCGCGATCCGGTCCAGATACGCCCGGGCCGCTTCCGGAAGATCCTCCAACGTCGTCGCGTCGGCGGTGGACTCCTGCCAGCCCGGCATCGTCTCATAGACGGGCTCCATCTCACACGCCGCCGTAAGGTCCGCCGGGAACTCCTCCACCAGCTTGTCGCCCAGGCGGTAGCCGATGCCCAGCTTCAGCTCCGGAAGCGTATCCAGGACGTCGAGCTTGCTGATCGCCAGGGCGGTGAGCCCGTTCAGGCGACCGGCGTAGCGGACCACGGCGGCGTCGAACCACCCCGTGCGCCGCGGCCGGCCGGTGGTCGCACCATACTCGGCCCCCAACTCGCGAAGGTGGGCAGCCTCGCCCTCGGGAAGCTCCGTGGGGAACGGTCCGGCGCCGACCCGTGTCGTATAGGCCTTCACCACCCCGAGCACGGCGTCGATTGTTGTGGGACCGAGGCCCAGCCCGGTCGTCGCGGCACCCGCCGTTGTATTGGAGGAGGTGACGAACGGGTACGTTCCGTGATCGACGTCGAGCATCGTACCCTGGGCGCCCTCGAGCAGCGCCTTCTCACCGCGATCCAGTGCCTGCTTGAGGAGCGCTCCCACGTCGGCGGACATAGCGGTCAGCCGTTCGGCCCGACTCAACAGCTCGTCCATCAACGCCGACTCATCGACCTCGCGGCTCGAGCCGAGAATCTGGAGTTTCTTTCGGGCGCGGTCCACCGACGCGGACACCAGTTCCGCGAGCCGCTCCGGCGCCGCCAGATCCCCGACGCGAACACCCACCCGGGCGACCTTGTCGGCGTATGCCGCGCCGATCCCGCGGCCCGTGGTCCCGATCTTCGAGGCGCCGCGGCTCTCTTCCTCGGCCTGGTCGAGGAGCTTGTGCGTGGCGAGTACCAGCTGGGTCCTGGAGCTAACGTGGATCCGACCCTCGACGTCGTAGCCCCGGGCGATCAGCCCATCGAGCTCCTCGAAGAACGTGATGGGGTCCAGCACCATCCCGTTGCCGAGAACGCACCGCTTGCCCTCGTACAGTATTCCGGAGGGTATCTGGTGCAGGATGAACTCGTCTTCACCGACCCTGACCGTGTGCCCGGCGTTGGCGCCGCCCTGGAAACGAGCGATCCAATCGGCGTCCTTGGCCAGGACATCGACGAGTTTCCCTTTGCCTTCATCGCCCCATTGGGACCCGACCACAATCAAACAACGGACATCGTCGCTGAACATCGATGGCCCTCATAAAAAATGCCCCCAAGTGGGGGCCCGTTTTCGTGGTTCCTTTGGAGCAAGCTAGATCGGTGGTTTGGGGGTGTCAAGGCAGTCGTTGGCGGGCTCGTCGTTTATTGGTCGGGGCCGGGGGACCGCTCGCTTCGGCCTCCCCGACTATCCGGGTCCGACGCTGCGTCGGGACCGTCGTCTGCGGTAACCTGCCTTGTAGCGTGGGCATTCGAGCCGGGTCGCAAAGGCAGCTCCGCTCGTCGGTCCCCCGGCCCCGACCTGCCGCGCTCCCGTTGTCGCGCCAACAGAGCCCCGGCCACCAAGGTACTCCACCCAGCGATGGAGATCGCCCAGAGGAAACACCTGGTTTCGCGGTAACCTGATACGCCCACGGATGGGGCGAGGGGGAGCCGAGGGTGGTCGACGAGCGGAGCTGGTTTTAGCGACCCGGCTCGTATCGCTCAGCCAGTACGGTGGGTGACCAAAAGAAACGGCCCGACATAGCGTCGGACCCGTTTGGCCGGGGAGGCCGGAGCGAGCGACCACCCTCGGCTCCCCTAATCCCGAACCTTACCAAAGCGCCGAATACACCCCGATCACCGCAATGATGATTCCCACGGCGATCTTCGTCGCCGCGCCCGCCGCTTTTCCGAGCACCGCCCCAAAGCCCGCGCCCAGCGCTTTCCGCTGCTCCGACCCACCGATGTACTCGAAGACCACGGCACCAATGAACGCCCCGAGAAACGCACCGATCACGCTTCCGATCAACGGGACCGGCGTACCTACGATCGCGCCGACGAGACCGCCCACCAACGCGCCCCAGCCGGCGCGCTTCGACCCGCCAAAGCGGCGCGCGAATTTGAAACCGAGCCACGCCTCCAGCGCTTCGGCGATTCCCGCCAAGACTACGACAAGCGCGATCGTTCCCCAGCCGATGTGAGTGAAACCATCGATGAACGCGTAACCGATCAAGGCGACGACCATCAGCCAGAGACCGGGGAGTCCCAGCGGGATGACGATCAACCCGACCAGGAATATGACGATGAGGAGAACAAAGATCAGAATGTCCATACCGTCACGGCGAAGCACTCGCCTCTTCTGACAGGAGGCCGGCCTTCTTGAGCTCCTTCTGCACCGCGCGCTGGGCCTTGTCGTCCAACGGTCGCAAAGGCGCTCTTGGCAAACCGCCGACGTAGCCCAAGAGGTCGAGGGCGTACTTCACGCCGGCCACCCCGATATCCCGGACGATCTTGGTATGCGGTGCGGAAATCCGTCCCTGAACGGCGCCAGCGGGCCCCATCTCGCCTTCGCGGAACTTGGTGTACACATCGGCGGCCTCCCGAGGCGCGATGCAGCCAACCGCGATGATGCCGCCGGCAGCTCCCATCTCCAACGCGGCGTAGAGCTTCGATCCGGCGCCGACCAGCACGGCACACTCGTCCGGCGCCGCATCCAGAAGCGCGCCCAGGTTCTTGAGGTCGCCCGTGGAGTCCTTAATGCCGGCAACGTTGGCGTGGGCACCGAGCTCGGCTAACAATCCCGGCGTGATATCTACGGGTACGAACTGTGGCACGTTGTAGAGGATGACCGGAACCGGGACCGAGTCCGCCACCGTTTCGTAGTGCCGGCGAACCGTTTCCGCGTCCATTCGCCCGCGGTAGTAGGCGGGCGGTCGGACAAGTACCGCATCCGCGCCGGCAGCGGCCACGGCGCGGCCCATGCGAACCACGGCCCGTGTCGATTCGGCGCCGGTACCGGCGACAAGTGTCAGTTCGGGTGGAACGACGTCGTGGGCGAGCTCGACGAGCTGGACGACCTCGGACTCATCGAGCAGCGGCGCTTCCCCGGTGGACCCGGCGATGACAAAGCCATGGATGCCTGTATCCAGCCAGGCGCGGAGGTTCTCCCTGAAGGAAACGGGAGCGATGTCGCCGGTCTTCGGATCAAACGGCGTGGTGACCGGAAGTAGGACGCCTTCCAGTCTCAAATCAGCTCCTGGACCAGTTGGTCATCAGCCAGCGTCTTCATGCGGAGCTCGAAGTCCGCAGGATTCGTTGCCGCATACTTCGCCGTATCGTAGTCCACCAGGTTCAACTTCACGAGATCCATCAGGTGCTGATCGAAGGTCTGCATCCCGTACTGCTTGCCTTCCTCCATCAGCTCGCGGATCTCGCTCAACTTCTCCGGGTCGAGAATACAGTCGCGAACGGCGCCTGTCACCCGCATGATCTCGCAGGCCAGGACCCGCCCCGTATCATCCGCCTTCGGCAACAGTCGCTGCGAGATGACCGCGACCAGCGATTCGGCGAGTCGGACGCGCAGCATCTCCTGCTCTTCCGGTGGGAACACCGAGATCGTCCTGCTGATCGTGGTGGCCGCATCGGGGGTATGAAGGGTCGAGATCACCAGGTGCCCGGTCTCGGTCGCCTTGATCGCCGTGTCGATCGTTTCGGTATCGCGCATCTCACCGATCAATATCACATCCGGGTCTTCACGCAGCGCGGCTCGCAGTCCGGTTTGGAACGAGCTGGTGTCGGTGCCGATCTCGCGCTGGGTGATCGAGCAGTTGATATCGCGGTGCAGGTACTCGATCGGATTCTCCAGCGTGATGACGTGCTTGCGGAAGTTCTGGTTGATGTGGTTGATCATCGCCGCCTGTGAAGTCGTCTTACCGGCGCCAGTCACTCCGGTCACCAGCGCCAGGCCGCGGGGCAATGCGGCGATCTCGCCGAGCACCTCCGGCAGACCGAGCTCGTCGAACTTCGGTATCTCCACCGGGATGATACGGAGCACGATCATGAAGCTGCCGCGCTGCTTCAGGATGTTGACTCGGAACCGCCCGAGCCCCGGCACGCCCCAGGCGCAGTCATAGTCGGTGATACGATCGATGTTGTTCCGGTCGCGCTCGTTCGGGATCAACCGCATCGCCACTTCGCGCGTTTGATCCGGCGTCAGCAGCTGTTTGGTCATCGGGACCAGCTCGCCGTGGATCCGCGCCCGGAACACGTCGCCCGCCTTGATATGCAGGTCGCTGGCGCCTCGCTCGATCGCCGTCCTGAGGATCTTCTCCATGTCGCGCTCCTAGTACCCCGCCTGCTTGTTCACCACGTTGAGGAGTGACTCTCCCGCCAGGTACCGCCTGGTGTTCTCGATGATGAGCTCCGTCTCGCGTTCCCAGAACCGCGGGCTGACGCCACCGATATGCGGCGTGAGACAAACATTCTCCAGGTCCCACAGCCGGCTCGAGGCGGACAGCGGTTCGTCAGCGTAAACATCGAGGCCCGCCCCCCTGATCGAACGTGACTCGAGCGCCGCGATCAGCGCCGCCTCATCGACGATGCTCCCCCGTGCTACGTTGACCAGCACCGCGTCGGGCTTCATGCAGGCCAATTCCTCTTCCCCGATCAGGCCTTCCGTCTCACGGGTATGAGGAACCGTCACGACCACGTAATCGCTACCCGCAAGCACCTCGCGAAGGTCCGCCGGGCCCAGCAGCCGTTCGACCTCCGGATAATCCCCGGCGGGATTCCGCTTTACGGCCCACACGCGCATGCCGAGCCCCTTCGCCCGGCGTCCGACTTCCCGGCCAATGCCGCCGTAGCCGAGAATGCCGACCACCGAGTCGGTGAGCTCGCGAACCGGGCTCGGTGACGTCGCGATCGGATCCCGGTTCCAGCGTCGTTCCCGGCGCCCCGTCTCTGCATAGTCCAACGCCCGGGCAAGGTAGAACATCATCGCGATCGCGTGCTCGGCCATCGGAACGCCATGCGTGCCTGCCGAGTTCGTGAATACGACGTCGCTCTCCATCATCGCTGGAAAGAGCGAGCCCCCTACACCCGCAGCACCCGAGTGAACCCAACGAATGCGATCGCTCAGCTGGAACACTTCGCGCGGAATGCCGAACCCGACGTAGACTTCCGCGCCCTCGAGTGCCTCCAGCAACGCCGCCGAGTTCCGCGGTGCTCCGTCCCCTGAGCCATCCGCCTCCTCGAACACCCGGATCAACTGCCAATCCGGGGGCAGCACGGCTCGGATCCTCTCGCAGTGCTCCTCTGGCATCGACCAGAGGGGATACCGGGAGGAGTACATGTCAATGACGAATCGGCGGGTGGCAGGGGGGATCATGAGCGAATACCCGTCAGAATCGCTGCTCCTATTATAATGTCAGCGACCGCCAAATGGGGAGCGTCGCGATCACTGAGCCGTGATTCTCCGCACGCCCGCCAGGGTCGCCAGCTTGTGGAACGCTGCGTCACGCTTCTCACGACCGCCGACCACTTCGTAGGCAGCTCGGAACCGTTCCCGCTGTTTCTCCACCTTGAGCGGGCGAACCTTTAGCCCCTCTTCTTCGAGACGCGTCACGACGGACTCTAGCACCTCGGCGCTCGGATCCGTCGTCACCTCCAGATCTACGGCGGTGCGGCGCGAGAAGATGAAGTCTTCGATCGATCCGAGAAACACCAGCGTGATCACCACGAGAACCGTCGTGCCTATCGCTGGCACATAGGCTCGCGCGCCGACGGCGAGTCCGATCGCCGCCACCACCCAGAGCGTCGCCGCCGTCGTCAGTCCCACGACGCTTCCCCGTAAGACGAGGATCGTGCCCGCACCGATGAACCCGATCCCGGACACGACCTGCGCCGCGATGCGACCCGGATCCGCCGGTCCTACCGTCGCCGTCGCCGCAACGGCCCGCGACAGCTCCATCAGCAGCGCCGCGCCAACGCAGATCAATATGTTGGTTCTGAGGCCGGCCGGCTTGCCGTGGAATTCCCGCTCTAACCCGACCACACCGCCCAGCAACACCGCCAGCGCCAGGCGGCCGAGTAAATCGAGCCGCAACGACTGGATGATTTGAAGGTCGAGCCAATCCATCGGCCACCTCGGTTGTCTGATCGGGCATCGTTCTTGATTTGGTGATTACGAGAGTCGGGGCTTCAGGGAGTGACGCTGCCGACCGCGTCAACGACCAATCCCCGACACGCGTAATCCCAGAATCCCCGAATCCCCGAATCCCCGAATCTACTGCGCCAAGCCCATCCGCTCACGCACGACTCGCATCGTCTCACCGGCGATTTCCCGACAGTGCGCCGCACCACTCGCCAACACCTCTCTCACGTACTCCGGCCTCTGCTTCAGGTCCGCGGCGCGCTCGCGGATCGGCGACAGTTCGACGATGACATTGTCGGCCAACCGTCGCTTGCATTCGACGCAGCCGATACCCGCCGTCCGGCACCCTTCCTCGGCCCACGCCAGATCCGCGTCACTCGAAAACTGGCGATGCAGGCTGAAGACGTTGCAGACATCCGGATTGCCCGGGTCATCACGGCGCTTGCGTTGCGGGTCGGTGAGCGCCACCCGAATCTTCGACCAGATCTCGTCATCCGACTCGAGCAGACCGACAGTATTGCCGATCGATTTCGACATCTTCGCCTGGCCATCCAGACCCAGAACGCGCCGCACCTTTCCGACCAGCGCCTCCGCCTCCGGGAAGTACTCACCGTAACGCGCGTTCCACTTGCGGGCGATCTCGCGAGTCAGCTCGACATGCTGGACCTGGTCTTCGCCGACCGGCACGTACTCGGCCAGGTACAACAGAATGTCCGCCGCCTGTAAGATCGGGTAGTTCAGCAGCCCGGCCAACACCGACTCCTGACGCGATGACTTGTCCTTGTACTGCGTCATCCGCTCCAGGTCGCCCAGCGGCGTCACCGTGTTGAATACCCACTGCAGCTCGGTGTGCTCGGGCACGTGCGACTGCACGAAGATCGTGCACTTGTCAGGGTCGAGGCCCGCTGCCAGCAGCGTCAGCGCCATGTCGAACACGCGCTGTGGCAACTCCTTCGGCTCGAACGGCTGCGTGATCGCGTGGAGGTCGACGATGCTGAAGAAGCATTCGTACTGATCCTGTAACTCGACCCAATTCTTCACCGCGCCGAGGTAGTTGCCGATGTGAAGCTCACCGGATGGCTGTATTCCGCTGAATACGCGTTTCTTCTTGCTCGACATTCGCTGCGCGTCGTGTGGGTAGGTACGGTTTGGAATTTCGGCCGCGCGTTCCGCTAGTGGCCGGACGAACGGCGGCTTAAGTTACCGTACGACAATAACCTAATCAAGCTATGAAATCGCTCGAAGACCTTCTACACGCCGCACATAACGCCGCAACGGTCGCTGCCGAGATTCACCGGAGACGGGCCCACACGCTTCGCCCTTCGGCCTGGACCGAAAAGGGGCGCGCCGATTGGGTCAGCGAGGTCGATCACGCCGCCGAGGAGGCGGCGGTCGCCGAGATCCGCGGGACGTTCCCGGATCACGCCATCGCGGCCGAAGAAGGCGATTGGGGCGGTCCGCCGCCGGCGGAAGCGGAGGTGACCTGGTACATCGACCCGCTCGATGGGACGACCAATTACCTGCACGGTTACCCCTACCACTCCGTCGCCATCGCCGCCATCGACGATCAGGGCCTGGCCGCTTCGGTCGTCATCAACTCAGGTCGCTGGGAGACGTTCGCAGCGATGCGCGGCGACGGCGCCAAGATGGACGGACACCCGATCTCGGTGTCGAGCGTCGACGACCTGAAGCTGGCGCTCATCGGCACCGGGTTTCCCTTCAAGAAGGAAGAGCTGCTCGACGAGTACCTGTCTCAATTCCGGGCCATCCTGCCGAAGACCAGCGGAGTGCGGCGCACGGGGTCGGCGGCGATCGATCTCTGCGATCTCGCGGTGGGTCGACTCGACGGGTTCTGGGAGCTTCACCTGGCGCCGTGGGATGTCGCCGCCGGAGTCTTGATTCTCCGGGAAGCCGGAGGAGTGATCACCGACCTGGATGGGGACGAAGATGTCGTGAAGCATGGGGCATTTGTGGCGGGGAACCCGAGGATATATAAGCAGCTCTTCGAGCTGCTAATCATCAAGACCTAACACCTGATCCTCAATCACAAGCGGCGTTTCTTGGCCCTCATTTATCGGGTGAAACTGATGATTGGGTGTGGAGTATTAGGTGTTGAGCATTAGGCCGGCACCAGCCGCCTGCCCCCGCGCTTCCGGACCTTACTCAAGAGATGATCTGCCTGGCCGAACGGCCCGCGCCGGACCACGACTTTGACCCGTACGATTGGAGCCTCGGTCACTGGTTCTATGCGTTGGTCTTTGCGCTTTCCGTGAAGCGACGGATGCACGGCATCACCGTTGGCTCCTCGCCGGTCGGCGCGCATGACGTCGAGCGCTCATTCGAGAAGGTAGACCAGGCGCTTCAGGCTATCGCGGAATACGACCGGCCCCGCTACTTCCACATACTCCGACACGTGCCGCGGATTTGGGTCGGCCCCGTCCCGCACTACGCCCGGGGTCAGTGGGTCGATCAACTCCGCCTCTGCATGCTGAGGGATGATTTCGTCGGGCACGATGCCGTGTCGGTCGCCTATCTCGCGGCGATCATCGTGCACGAGGCTACTCACGCGCGCCTGGCCCGCACCGGTATCGCCTTCGACGAAGATGTGCGGCCGCGCGTCGAGCGACTCTGCATCAAATCACAGATCGAGTTCGCCCGAAAGCACCCGGATGGGGGTCCCCTGATACAGGTCTTTGAGCAGAACCTCGAACGCAGGGACGAATGGTGGTCGGACCAGAGACTCCGATCCGTTCAGCTCAGAGCTCTGAAGAATCTTGGGCTGCCCAGGGGACTGCGCTGGGCGATTGGCAATGTGACGAAGGAACTCTCGTAGAAGAGGGACGCAGTCAGTTCGAAACCCAGCCGACGATGATCAGGGAGCTCACCACCAGCCAGATTACGACCAGACCTCCGAACAGCCAGTACTCGATGGGCTGGAATCGCTGACGGCCCTTCTTGCCGTGGAACCACGCTCCCGCGAACACCGCAGGTAGGCCGGTGAGCACGGCGACTAGGACGAGCTTGTACATGACGTCGGGAAGCACTTCCATATCGACAAGCTGTGACGAAACTTCCAGCGCGCCCCAGGCGATCGCAGCGTAGACCAGCATAATCTGCGGCAGGTATCGTTCCTTCAGCTTACCGAACAGGCCTGACTCCGAAACGCTTTGCGCAGGAGCCTTCGAGGCGAGCGCCGGAACCGGCGTCATATCGCTGGAGCTCAGGCCGGCCAGGCGTTTATACACGTCGGAAGCACTGGGCCGGTTCTCCGGTTCCTTGTTGAGGCAGGCGTCCAGTATCTTCTCTATCTCGATGTCCACTCCATCGCGAAGCTCGGACACTTTGCGCGGCTCCTGGTGGACGTGGGCCGTGAACATTTCCCGCTTCGAGCTCGCATCGTATGGACTGCGGCCGGTCAACAGCTCGAACCCGAGTAGACCGAGCGCGTAGATATCGCTCCGCTCGGTGATTTCGCTGCCCATCAACTGCTCGGGGCTCATGTAGTTCGGGTTACCCACCAGTTCGCCGGTCCTGGTGATTCTGGTAGGTGAACCGCTATCCCCACGCGCGAGGATCGCCGCGATACCGAAGTCCGTCAGCAACGCCCGGTCCGAGTCCTCTTCGTACAAGACGTTGTCCGGCCGAATATCACGGTGCACGATCCCACGCTTGTGTGCCGCTGCCAGCGCCGACGCGACCTCCGAGATGACGCGCCGGGCATCCTCGACGCCGAGCGGGCCCTGCGCCTGCAAGCGGTTGCCCAAAGTCGTCCCCTTCACGTACTGCATGACCATGTACGGGAGGTCGTTCGAGAGTCGGCCAACGCGGTAGACGGCCACAATGTTCGGGTGGGATAGGGCTGCGGACGACTGTCCTTCTCGCTCGAAGCGAGCCCGTGCCTGCTCGTCCCGGGCGAGACGCGGCGATAGAACCTTCACCGCGACCAGTCGCTTGAGCGCCTCCTCGCGCGCCAGATACACGCTTCCCATAGAGCCCAGGCCCAGACGTCTGACGACGTGTAGCTCGGGCGCTAGCTCTTTGCGGAGCAACTCCTCGAGCTCATCGCCCGCGTCTTTGCGTAGCTCCGGGGGTGGGGTCTGGTTGGGGTCGTTTTCCAATTGCTCAGATCGACTTTGCTAGGAACGCCTGACCGGCGCCTTCACTCGTACCGACGGGCCCTGGCTGCATGCAAATCTATCAGTTCTGGCGGGCGTTGGGAGTGCCGGCGCACGGCGGACTTTAGGTCGAGGCGGGGGATGGGGCAAGGGCGGGAGAGAGGTAGGGCGTAGAGGGTTGAGGGTGGGGGGTAGGGCGACTAATCGTCCACGCTCTACCCCCCACACCCTACCCCCTACGGCGTCGTCCTACCCGCCGCCCTCCTCCCTAACGATCACCGCCGGAACCGCGTGCCCCGCAACCAACTCATTGAACGCCGGGATCTCCGTATCGATGATCTCCTGCAGGCGATCGAGCTGGACCTGCAGCTGGCCCGATAGCTCGTCGAACACGGCGTACGACTGCTGGGTCGGTTTCGCGTCGGCGCTGGCTACGGTGCCGGACAGCGCCGCGATCTTGTTGTTCAGCCTGATCGGGTAGTTCAGCGGGTCCTGTCGGCTACGGTTCTTGGTCTGGTAGATCGCGTTCTCCACCTCGGAGAGAGCGGTCTTGATCTCCTTGGCGCTGGCCGAGATCTCTTCCTGGTAGTCCTCACCCGCGGCCCGACCGACGGCGTCGTCGATCTGACTGCGGACATTGCGAATCCTCGCAACCGCATCGTTCGCCTCGGTCACGCGGTCGCGAATGCGGATCAGGAACTCGAACTGCTCGTCCAGATCCGCCTGGCTCACTTCGACGCGTGGGTCCTTCATCAACTCGAACGGCTGAGTGAACGACTGCTCACCCACCGTCAGGCGCACCTGGTACGATCCCGGCGCGGCGCGCGGCCCGGTTGTGCCGCCCGCCCACATGATCATGCCGGGAAACCGACTGGCGTCCGGATAGCGCAGGTTCCAGACGAAACGATTCATGCCGGTCTCTATCGAGACGTCCCCTTCCTCCCGCCCGCGCTGTGGCGTGCTGGTGTACTCTTTGATGAGACTTCCGTCTGCTTCCAGGAACTCGAGCTTCACTTCGCCTTCCGGCTCGGAGCCCAGGTGATAGTACACGACAACACCGCTCGGCGGGTTCGCGCCCACACCGGGAATGAAGCCACCGAAGCCACCGAAGCCGCCCATGCGATATACATCGCGCGGCTCATAGAGATGGACACCAGCGCTCGCGACGGCGTCCGTGAGCTGGTGCAGCGGTGTTAGATCATCGAGAATCCAGAACGACCGGCCGTGCGTGCCCAGCACCAGATCGTTGTTCTTGACGACCATGTCGCGTATCGGTGTGACGGGCAGGTTGAGCTGCAGCGAGCTCCAGTTCGCGCCGTCATCAAACGAGACGTAGACGCCGAACTCACCGCCGGCGTAGAGCAAGCCTCGACGGGCCGGGTCTTCCCGGACCACTCTGATGAAGTGGTTTTCGGGGATGCCGCGAACGACTCTGCGCCAGCTTCGCCCGTAGTCGCCGGTCTTGAAGATGTAGGGTGTGAAGTCATCCATCTTGTACCGGTTGACGGCGATGTATGCCACGCCCGCCTCGTGTGATGACTCCTCCAGAATGCTCACCAGCCCCCAATCGGGCATATCGTTGGGCGTGATGTCTTCCCAAGTCGCGCCGGCATCCCGAGTGATGTGGACGAGACCATCATCGGTTCCAGCCCAGATCGTGTTGCGATCGTGCTGTGACGGTACAAGCGTGAAGATCGTGTTGTAGTACTCGACGCTCGTGTTGTCTTTAGTGATGGGTCCGCCCGAGGATACCTGCTTGCTTTTGTCGTTGCGCGTCAGGTCGGGGCTGATGACTTCCCAGCTTCCGCCTTCATCCCGTGAACGGAAGACCACGTTCGCCGTGATATAGAGTTCGTCAGGGTCGAACGGTGAAAGTACGATCGGAAACGTCCATTGGAATCGGTACTTGAGATCGGCGGCGCCCCAGCCCATCGGGTTGTCCGGCCAGGCGTGGATGGCACGGTTCTGTCCCGTTACACGATCGTAGCGGCTAATGTTGCCGCCGTAACAGCCCGCATACGACACATTGGGGTTGTCCGGCCGCACCGCTATGTAGCCGCTCTCGCAACCGCCGACGCGATACCAGTCCTGCTGCGTGATCCCGAAGCCGTTCGTCCGACTGGCGGTGCACAGCGTGCTGTTGTCCTGCTGGGCGCCGCACACGTGATACGGGAAGTGCTCCGTCGTCGTGACATGGTAGAACTGCGCGGTCGGCTGCTGGTTCTGTTGCGTCCAGGTCATCCCACCGTTGTAGGTCACGTTGGCGCCGCCATCGTTCGCCTGCACCATGCGGAGCGGATTGTCCGGATCGATCCACAGGTCGTGGTTGTCACCGTGCGGCGTGCCGATCTGCTCATAGGTTCGACCGCCGTCGGTCGACTTCCAGAACCGGACGTTTTGCACGTAGACCGTGTTCTCGTTCTGCGGATCGGCGTTGATGTGGGTGTAGTACCAGGCGCGCTGCCTCAGGCTGCGGTCATCGTTGACCTTGCTCCACGTCTCGCCGGCGTCATCGGACCGGAAGACACCGCCATCTTCAGCCTCGACGATCGCCCACACGCGCTCGGAATTCACCGGCGAGACCGTGACGCCGATCTTGCCCAGGGTCCCTTTCGGCAGCCCACGGTTGCGGCTGATCTCTTCCCACGTATCGCCGCCGTCGGTGGACTTGAAAAGGCCGCTGCCAGGGCCGCCACTCTCCATCCCCCAGGCCATACGGCGCGCCTGCCAGAGCGCCGCGTAGATGATGCGCGGATTGTTCGGATCGAGGGCGATATCGATGGCCCCGCTGTTCTCATCCCGATAAAGCACTCGCTCCCACGTGGCACCACCGTCCTTCGAGCGATACACGCCGCGCGTTTCGTTCGCACCGAAGGCGTGGCCGAACACCGCCGCATACACCAGATCCGGATTCGATGGATGCACGCGCAGCTCTCCGATCTGGCCACCATCCTCGAGGCCAATCCGCACCCAGGTCTTACCCGCATCGAGGGACCTGTACATGCCATCGCCCGGCGACGTGTTACCGCGAATGCACGTCTCGCCGGTGCCCACATACACCACGTTCGGGTCACTCGGCGCGACGGCGATGCTGCCGATCGATCCCGCTCCCAAGTACTCATCGGCGACCGGAAGCCAGGTCATGCCGCCGTCGACGGTCTTCCAGACGCCTCCGCCGGTGGCGCCCATGTAGTAGACGTAGGGCTCACTTGGCACACCAGCGACGGCAACCGAGCGACCACCACGGAACGGGCCGATCGACCGCCACTGCAAAGCATCGTACATGCTCTCGTCGTAGCTCTGTGCCAGAGCGGAGCTCGAATCCATGAGCACGAGCGGTGCGATGAACGCCAACGCAAGCGCGATGCGCACGGAACGCGGGATCCTCATAACAGTCCCTCCGTAGAGTAATGGCATTGTGCTGACTGGAGCGGGCTAATCGTACGCGCCCACCAGGCGCTCCGCCAGCGGTGTTGCGCCCAGCGCTACGGCCAGAGCCAACCGAATACGCCGCCGGTAAGCAGCCCAAACACGAGGCCGTCGATCACGCTCTTCCAGACGCTGCTCCACGTGTGGCCGAACCAGATCCCCGCCGGTATCGCGGCCGCGCTGTACGCCAGGAACGCGACCGTACCCAGCAACCTGAAGACGTGCAGGTATTCGGCGCCGGGTTCGATCGCCACATACCCGACGTAGCCGACCATGAGAGACACGCCGAGGCAGAATACGAAGTACTGCATGAGACTTCGTCCCATGTTGGGCGCCGGCCGAATGATCAACGAGCCCACCGGGCCTTCCTCGATCTTCTCTTTCGCGCCTTCCGCCTTCTGGCCTTCGGGCGTCATCGCGTGGGGGAAGACGTACTGGCCGCGGCCCAACCCCAGGCTGCGGATGGCGCTCAGCAGCGACTCCTCATTCGGGATAGAGACCCAATCGGAGCGATGGTGAGGCAGAATGGTCCAGGCCACGAAAGCGGCGAAGAAAACGATCACCGCCGAGACGAGAGTCGGCAGCCAGAGGGATACGAGTGACATGGTTCCTCCCGGGACGAGTTGGCTTCGGCGCGCCGCGAGAGCGGGGTGCGGGGTGCGGCGTCGTCGAGAATGTCTGTACGAGAATGAGCAATAATGGGGCGAGTGGTCGGGCGAAGCGAGCGCCGTTCAAACATCTGTTTACGGCGCCGCATTCCGTCCCACGCTTGATGATCACTCACGCCTCGTGATAGCTTCTCTTTTCCGGCACTCTCCATCTCGAGGCGCTACATGAGTCGAAGACACAAGAGCAGGACCGCCTGGTCGCGACCGGTCGTCATCGCGACCATACTCGCCCTGGCGATCCCCTTGCAGGGCGCCATCGGCTGGTGGGCCTACAAGACTCTCAATGACTCGCTGAAGACGGCTATTGCTGAGGACCTGCAGACCATACTGGACGCAGACGTCACGGCGCTCAGGGTCTTCCTCGAATCACAGATCAACGTGGCCAGCGTAGCTGTCGAGGAGGGACACGTTCGCGAGTACGTATCCGCGCTGGTCGCCGAAGCCCAGCGCCGCCCCGTCTCTACCGACGCGCTGGTCTCGGCGCCTGCACTGGAAGCGTTACGGGAGCACATCGATCCGCTGGTACAGGCCAATCGTTACATCGGTTATGGAGTGATCGATCTGACAGGAACGGTCGTCGCCGCTCGCTACGATGATGCCGTCGGGCTACATGTTACCAACCTGCTGTCACTATTCAACACGTGGTTCAACTCTGGCGTGGCCGGGATTTCTCAACCGTACATCTCTGAAGTGCCGCTAAGAGACCGGGACGGAGTGGTGCAGCCGGGCGCATCGACGATGGTGGTTGGAGCGCCGGTGCGCGATGAAGAGGGCAACATCATCGCCGGGCTGGCGTTCAGAATCGACCCAGAAGAGCAGTTCACGGAGATCCTGCGCACGGCACGCTACGGAGAGAGCGGAGAAACTTACGCGTTCAACTCCGACGGACTCCTGATATCAGAAAGCCGCTTCGACGATGAACTCCGGGCCATCGGGTTGATCGCTGACGATCCCAACTCCAAGTCGATACTTCGCGTGCATATTCGCGACCCTGGCGGAAACATGGTGCGGGGCCATCACCCGACGACATTCCGGGGTGCGCAACCGTTAACGAGAATGGCAGCGTCCGCCGTGCAAGGGGAATCCGGCGTCGACGTCGACGGATACAACGACTACCGCGGCGTACCAGTCGTTGGAGCGTGGACCTGGCTACCCGAATATGGATTCGGCGTGGCCACAGAAGTCGACGCCGAAGAAGCGTACGCGACGCTGAACGCACTGAAGCGCGCGTTCCTCATCCTGATCTCCGCTCTCGCGATCAGCGCTTTCGGAATCCTCACCTCGTACTTCATCATTCGGAATCTGCGGAAGACGGCCGACCGCGCCGAGCGACTCGGCCAATACACGCTACAGAAGAAGATCGGTCAGGGCGGGATGGGATCGGTCTACCGCGCCAGTCACGCCATGCTTCGTCGACCGACCGCGGTCAAACTGTTGCCCGAAGAGGCCTCGAGCGAGGAGGCGGTCGCTCGATTCGAGCGCGAGGTCCAGGCGACCAGCGAGCTAACCCACCCCAACACGATCGAGATCTACGATTTCGGGAGAACGCCGGACGGGATCTTCTACTACGCGATGGAATATCTCCCCGGCTACACGCTCGACCGCCTGGTCCTGCAGCACGGCCCGCAGCCCGAGGCGCGTGTCATCCACATACTCGGGCAAGCGTGTGCATCGCTCGCCGAGGCTCACGATGCCGGTATCATTCATCGAGACGTCAAGCCGTCGAACATCATGTTGTGCGAACGCGGCGGCGTCTTCGATGTAGTCAAGGTTCTGGATTTCGGCCTCGTCAAGGAAGTCGGCGAGGGCTCCGACCTGTCGATAACGGCTGTCGGCTCGGTGACGGGTACTCCGCTCTACGTTGCACCCGAATCGATAAAGACACCGGATGACGCGGATGCGCGAAGCGATCTCTACTGTCTTGGCGCCGTCGGCTACTATCTACTCACCGGAAGCCACGTTTTTGACGGAGACACTCCGCTCGAAGTCTTTAGCCACCACCTCACCAGCGTGCCGGACACCCCCTCGAGTCGCATAGACCGCGCGGTATCGGGAGACCTGGAGCAACTGGTCCTGACGTGCCTCGAGAAGGATAGAGGGAAGCGCCCGGCGACGGCGCAGGCGCTGGCCGATGCTTTGGCCGCCTGCTCCGACGCTGGCAACTGGGGCGTTACAGAGGCTCGGATGTGGTGGGACTCTCATCCGGCGAAGTTTGAGGATATCGACGCCAGGCGCGACTCTAGCGCCAGCGATTCCGGGAAGCTCGCGCCGACGATGGCTGTGGCCTTCCAAGACCGCGTCAACACCCGGTGATCGATAGGCCAGACTACTCCATCGCGAACGCGACGAACATCAATCTTCCCTGCCGCCCGACCTGAAGCACGGTTGCTTCACCTACGGCGAAGCTGTTCAAGATCCGACGGAGTTCGGCCAGCGTCGTCACAGGTTGGCCGTTAACAGCGTGGATGACATCGCCCGGCTGCAGTCCAACCTGACCTGAGGTCGAATCGGGAGCCCGGGCAGCCACCACGACACCGTTGGGCGTCCGCAGCCCCGGAAGCATCGTCGCGATTTGCGGATTCAGATCTACCCCCAGGATGCCGAGTCGCTCCACGAGGTTCTCTTCCGGAGTCACGAGCGTCGTGAACCGATTCGCATCGTTCTCACGCTCGTAGACCGTGACGTTGATGGTCAGTCTCTCCTGGCCACGCAACACCTCGAGCACGACTCGCTCACCAACGGGCCGACCGTACAGATTGACTCGCATCTGACGGCCGTTCTCCATCACCTTGCCGTCCATCGTCAAGATGATGTCACCAACGAGCAGGCCGGCCTGCTCCGCCGGGCTGTTCGGATAGACATCTCCCAGAACCACACCCCAATCGCGGCTGAGCCCGAGCCCGGCCGCGAGAGTCGGGGTCAGCGTCTGGCTGTGTACCCCAATCTCGCCGCGCCTGACGTACCCCGTGTTCCTGATCTGGTTGAAGACGTTCCGAACGATATTGGCCGGCGCGGCGAACCCGAGTCCCTCGCTGCCACCCGACTGCGAGATGATCATCGTGTTGATACCGACTACACTGCCTTGCGGATCGACCAGCGGACCTCCGCTGTTCCCCGGGTTTATCGGCGCATCGGTCTGGATATAGATCATCGGGTCTTCGGACCGCAGCTGCCGGGCCACCGCACTGACAACACCCATCGAGACCGAGTTCTCCAGCCCGAGCGGACTGCCAAATGCGAACACCAACTGACCTTTCCGAATCTCCTCCGAGTCTCCCAGCGGCAAGAAGGCCAGATTCCGTTCGTTCACCTTGAGCACCGCCAGGTCGGTCTCGCGGTCGATGCCCACAACTGAGGCACCCACCAGTTTCCCTGCCGGTTTGAGGACGGATTCGCCGGGCGGTGCGTCTTCGGCCGGCGTGGCCAGTCGGACCTGGATGTTGGTGGCGCCTTCGATCACGTGGAGGTTGGTGACGATGTATCCGTCGGGGTCCAGTATGACGCCCGAACCGCCAACGCTGCGTCGGGTTATCAAGCCCCCGCCTGGCGCATCCGTCGCCTGCAACGGCGCATAGCCCCTGGCAAGGATTTGCACGACGGCGGGATTCACTTTCTCGGAGAGCGCCTCGAAGGACGCGCTGAGCCCCGCAAGCGCTTCCAACGCCCTGTCGCGACTCTGGGCATTGGCATGGGACGGCGCAATCAGAGCAAGTATGACAAGACTCAAGACAATTTGGAGACTTCCCCTGCGCATGATTTCACTCATTCCTAACCTGGTTGGTCACTTTGTGACTCTGTGAGACCTGGATCGTCTCACGAGTCGGCCGCTGTGCCTTGCTGGTGAGAACGTCTGCAACGTTGTGATTGTGCCTGACAACTTACGCTGTGGCAAAGCGAAGCGCGACCGCATGTCCTCGACTTCCCCCGGCTCTGTGCGAGCGTTGACGCCGTTCGCTATATTCGCAGCAAATGAACACCAATTTCGCAGTCGCGACCCCGGAGTCGGTGCTGACCAGCAGTTCGTTCGACAAAGAGCTGCGCGACCTGTTGTTGTACAGGACGCGCCTGGCGCTCGTGATCGTCCTGCTGCTGGTTGCCGGCAACTTCCTGTTCGATCGTTTCCTGCAGATACCCGCGACGCTGCCAGATGCTGGCCTGACCGTCCACGAACCCAAGATCCGCCTGGCTCAGATCGCGATCTTTCTCGTCGGGCTCGGCCTGACGTGGTTGCTGCAGGGCAGTGCACGCCAGCTGCAGCAGCTGGCGTTCTGGATCATCGCCTCGGCCCTCGTAATCAGCACGTTCATGCTTGCCTCGACCGCGACCGCGGAGGAGCCTTACCTGGCTGCGGCCCTGGCGCTGTTCATCTACGCAGTCTTCATCCCGTCGCCCGCTCACTACCCTGTCATGCTGGGAGTCCTGGCCGTCGCCGCGTTCGTTGTATCGGCGACCGTTACGTATATCCTTGTCCCCGATGCCCGAACGTTCTGGTCGGACGTTGGTGGCGTCATCGGGATCAGCGAACTGGCGGCGTTGCGCAATCATATCATAGTGGGAACGACGGGCATCATGATGCTCGGATTCGTTGCCTATGTCGCGAGCCGGACCTTGTACCGCCTGCGCGTGAAGACCCACGAGGCCAGTCGACTCGGCAACTACGTGGTCGAGGAAGAACTGGGAAGTGGAGGCATGGGCCAGGTGTTTCGTGCCCGGCACTCCCTGATCCGTCGCCCGACCGCGGTCAAGGTGATGCAAGCGTCCGGCGAGGAGGAGGCATCAGCGATCCGACGCTTCGAGCGCGAGGTTCAGCTATCGGCGACGCTGACGCACCCAAACACCATCACGATCTACGATTTCGGCCATACTCCCGACAACAAGTTCTACTATGTGATGGAGTTCCTCGACGGCCTCGACCTGCAGGAACTGGTGGATCGCTTCGGACCGATAAGCTCCGAGCGCACGGCGTACGTCATCGCCCAAGCGTGCAGCGCGCTCAGCGAAGCCCACGAGCGAGGGATCATCCACCGCGATATCAAGCCGGGCAACATCTACTTGACTCACCGGGGCGGCCTGTTCGACTACGTAAAGGTCCTGGACTTCGGGCTGGCCAAGCAGGTTACCGCCCCCGAGGCCGTGAGCCTGACCAAGACCGGGATGGCCGTGGGCACGCCGCGATACATTTCGCCGGAAGCAGTTCAGGGGCTGGAAGTCGACGGACGATCCGACATTTACTGCCTCGGTGCGGTCATGTATTTCATCACCACCGGCCGCCCCGTGTTCGACTCCACGTCTTCCGTCGAGTTGCTCATCGACCACATGAAGGCCATCCCGACTCGTCCGTCCAGCGTCACCGAGCTCCCCGTACATCCCGATTTGGAGAGCGCCATCATGCGCTGCCTGGAAAAGGAGCCGGAGAAACGCTTCCAGTCGGCGGCCGAACTGGAGGAGGCGCTGAAAGGCATCCCGTTCTCGGAGCGGTGGTCACAGAAACGAGCCCACGAATGGTGGGAGCTGCACGGGTTGGCGACGGAAGGTCCGCCGGCAGCCCCATCGGTAGACGACGACGGCATGTCGAACCGAGGATTGTCCCAGTTCATCTACGAACCGTAGAGCGGACCGCCGTGCTGGGAATTGCATCTGCACCGAGATAACAAGAATGGCCACGCCCAGTCAGGTCATTGAGCGCGCGCTATCCGGGCCCTTCTCGACTTCCGGCTCCTTCGAAGACGAACGACTGCGATTGCTGTGGGAGCGTTGCCGCCTGCTCTTCATCAGCGGCCTGGTGATCGCTTCGATCGCTCTGATCTTGAATGTTCTCTTCCCACAGCAGAGTCTCGAGCTAGGAAGCACGCTCGATGGTTACCGGTGGCTGACCGGTGCATTGGCACACACCATATCCTTCGCGATCGCTCTCGGCTTGCTCTATTCGGTCTGTAGGAGCAGCTATCGGTTTCTGCACACCATCGCCTTTGGTACGATCGCGTTCAACATTCTGCTCGTCATCTACAACCAGGGTGCATTCAATCCTGCCGGCCAGCCCGACCTTGGGGTGTCGTTGCTGCTGTTTCTCACGGCAGCGTTCGTTCCCTGGCGGCCGTCCCATCAGTGGTCGCTGGCCGCGCTGGCGGCGGTTTTCTATCTGCTGCTCCACGGCACGCTTTATTCCGCCCTGCCTGAGTATCAGGCCTTCTGGGCGAAGCTGGGCGGTGCTGACGCTGCGCGCGACAATATGATCTGGGGACTGATCGGAATCGCGATGCTGGGCGGTGCCTCGGCGTTCGTGAGCCACACGCTTTACAACCTGACGAAGACCGCGCACCGAGCGAGGAGGCTGGGCAAGTACATCATCCATGACGAGATCGGCAAGGGCGGAATGGGGGTGGTGTACTTTGCTCAACACGCGCTGATGTGTCGACCGACGGCCGTAAAGGTGATGACCGCAGCAGAAGATGGGAGTCACACGGCACTGGCCCGTTTCGAACGTGAGGTGAAGCTGTCGGCGACGCTGACGCACCCGAACACGATCACGATCTACGACGTCGGTCGCACGCCAGACTACGGTCTCTATTATGCAATGGAGTACCTGTTGGGCTTGGATCTCCAGAAGCTGGTGGACACGTACGGGCCCGTTTCGCCAGCTCGGACAATCTACATCCTGAGACAGGTATGCGGCTCTCTGAGCGAAGCCCACGACCGCAATATCATTCATCGCGATATCAAGCCATCCAACATCTTTCTGACTCGGCGTGGCGGGCTGTATGATTTCGTCAAGGTTCTCGACTTCGGTCTGGCCAAACAGATCGGTGCTGACACGGCAGCCGCAGTGACCAAGACAGGCATCTTGTTCGGGACCCCGCGGTTCCTGGCACCCGAGACCGTGTACGGGACGGAGCAGGTGGACGGGCGAGCCGACCTCTACTGTCTTGGCGGCGTCGCCTACTGGATGCTAGCCGGTCGACCGCCCTTCGTCTCAGAATCGAGTCTGGAGGTTGTGGTCGACCATGTTAAGACCGCCCCTAAACCGTTGTCCGAAGTGACCGAGACCGCCGTTCCGCCGGCGTTGGAAGAAATCGTGATGAAGTGTCTCGAAAAGAAGCCGGGAGACCGTTTTCAGACCGCTCGACAGATGCGCCTCGCGCTCGAGGCGGTACCGGTAGCCAATGCCTGGAATAGCGATCGAGCCGAAGAGTGGTGGGACCTTCATGGCATCGTGGAGTCGCAGGCCCAGGATGACCAGTGCATGTTTCCCGAGCCCGAAATCCGGCCTGAGGAAGAGACCCCCTTGAGTGCGTCTAATCCGTCGGCGTCTCCCTTGGGGCCCTCCATCTAACGCGCCCGTCGTTCGGCAGGCTATAGCTCAGCCGCGCCGTTTCTGCTATTCATTCGACCCAATGCTTAAGAGCCTAGTAGTCGGGAATAGGGCCTTCTCATGCCTCGAGGAATGCGGCGTGAGAAGCGCTGGCAAGGCAGGCGGTTCGTCTGCTCGACTTGACGCGCGACGCGGGGAGTACCACGCGTGACCGTGCTCCAGCGACTTTCCGCCTGGCTCGACGTACGCCCGAACGAAGTTCGCAACGTGACGCTCGCGTTTTGGGGCGCCTTTCTTGTCATGAGCTTCGCCATCCTGGCACGGGCGATGCGCGAGGCGCTTTACCTTACTGCCTACGACGTAAAGACGCTCCCATACATCATCGCGGCCGTGGCGGTCATCAGCGTACCGACCGTGGGGCTGTTTGCGCGGCTGCTCTTGCGCTACTCGCCACGCAAGGTCGTGATGGCAGTTCAGATCGCGCTCTCCGCTGGGCTCGCGCTTATCTGGCCGTTCCTCGGTCGCAGCAATGTGCCGGGAGCAGAAGTCGTTGCGTTCTATTTGTTGACGGCGCTCGGAACCCTACTCCTCACTTCTGGATTTTGGGTGGTGATCTCCGAGTACTTCGCCGTACGTGGTGCCAAGCGTCTATTCGGGTTGATCGGCGCCGGTGGCACAGCGGGTACAATGGTGACGGGCAATTCGCTGGTCTGGCTGACGCGGCGACTCGATCTCCCTTGGTTGGTCATTCTCCTCATCGCGATCATCGGACTGTTCTTCATTGCGCAGAGTCTGCTTCCTCCGCTTACAGGCGCCGGACACGAAGGTGACGACAAAGCGAGGACATCGATTCCCGAGAGCCTCAAGTTGACCTGGGACACACCACATCTACGGACGCTGGCCGCGATCGTGTTCGCCGTCGCGATAGCCACGACCTTACTCGACTATCAATTCAAGGAGTTCGCCCAGAACAGCTTCACCACGCAGGAAGGAATGGCGAGCTTCTTCGGCGCCTTCTACGGCTGGGTAGGTGGCGTGTCGTTGGTGATCCAACTGCTGCTCGTATCCCGTTTCCTCGCGCTTGCCGGCATCGCCTGGACTCTTGCAGTGCTGCCAGCAGTGCTCCTGACGGGCTCTGTCGGTATGCTGGTCGCCCCCAGTCTGTTCCTGATCACAGCCGTCCGCGGAGCCGACGCAGCGCTCCGAAAGTCGCTGTATCGCTCCGCACTAGAGGTGGTCTACGTCCCGATCCCGTCGATCGTTCGTCGAAAGACGAAGACGTTCATCGATTCGGTGGTTGATTCGGTCGGCGAAGGTCTCGGTGCTGGCATCGTGTTCGGAGTGGTCACGTTGCTCGGTCTCCATTCGCGCTTCCTTTCCCTGTTCATCATCGCGTTCTCTTTAGCCCTGGTCTACCTCAGTCGAAGGATGGGAAGTCAGTACTTCGCAACCGTAACCGAACAGTTGCAGGAAAGCGGGACGCGAGTACAGGCCAAAGACTCTGGTGCGCGACTCGAGAGCAGGGATCTTTTGAGCGGAACGTTTACCCGCATCGATGTTCGCTCACTGGTCCGTGAGGGCGCTCTAACCCAAGAGACGGAGGCTGATCAAGCGCCTGTAAGCGCCGAGAGACCCATGGCCGCCGATGCGATCAAGGCGACGCTGATGTCCGGGGACCTGAAGGCGCTGAACCAAGTCCTCGATATCGGCACCGACTGGCAAGAAGAGCACGTCGCGCCGCTGACGCGTTTGCTCGCCCGTGATCAGCTTGTCGACCGCACAATCGTCTCCTTGCTCGACGCTGGCGAGATCGCTGTTCCACACTTGGCGAAGCTGCTTCGTAGCGAGCACACCGACTTCGTCATTCGCCGCAGAATTCCAAGGGTGCTCGGGCGAATGGGAGGCGAGGAAGCAGACGACGCGCTGATCGATGCGCTGGCAGCCAACCGTTTCGAGGTGCGCTACCGTGCCGCCATCGCCATCGTACGTCGCCGCCGACATGATATGCCCCGATCGCCGCGTTGGAGTGACGCGGTGATCTGGGAAGCGGTGCGCGCCGAAATCGGCAGAGGCCGCGCTGTCTGGGAGATGCAGAAACTACTGGATGCTGCCGAGAAAGATGAGCTGGTCGCCGAGCGAGTCGGCGTGCGCGGAGAGCTGAGCCTCGAACATACGTTCCGTCTCTTGAGCCTGGTCATGGAGCCGGAGGTTGCGCGGGCCGCGTTCAATGGCGTGATGCTCGACGATGAAAACCTGAAGAGCTTCTCTCTAGAGTACCTCGAGCAAGCTTTGCCAGCCGACGTGCGAAAGAGACTCTGGCCGTTCATCGGTGACGTAAGCGAGTATCAGCGTGAGAAATCGCTGAGACCCCTCGACGATGTCGTGTCGGACCTCATGAAGACCGGCGCGACGCTGTTCGGTGACGCGACACACAGGGAAGCGTTGAAGGACCTCCTTGAGGACAAGGGAGACAAGGATTGATTGGCACACCCGGGATATGGGTGGCTGCAATCGTCCTGGCGAGCTTTCTCGTCCCGATCAGCTCAGCTCAAGCTCAGCAGAATGATGGGCCAATCAAGCCGGCCGTAGCAGATTCAATCCGCGATACACTCCAACGTCCACCGGCGAAACCACCTTTCGATGCAGTCGACGCGGTCGCCCTTCCCTTCAAGATCATCATTCTGCCTTTGCGACTTCTGGGCCTCGGGTTCGCCGAGCTAGCCGGCTTTGTCGTCAAGCCGGACCCCAAACCGATCCCGATCGTCGAAACGCTCAAGGCCGCCGGTGTAAGGGGAGGTTTCGGCACGATCGGTCCGCGCAGCGGCGTATCCGTGCGTCTTGGCTATGAAGGCCTACGGCCGTTCTTCGTCGAAGGCGCGTTTTCAATTCGGCTCTCGCAGCGCTACCGAGCGGGTTTCCTGTGGCAGGGATCAAACGGTCGAACGCTGGAAGCCGCGGCCACGTTCTGGCGGAACGCCCAGCCCTACTTCTACGGCATCGGTCTGGACACCAGAGAGGACGAGCGGGTCAACTTTCTCTGGGATCAGTGGACCATCTCGCTGACTGGATCGGCCCGTCGGCCGGTCGATCGGGCCGCGACACTCGTCGTTTCAGGCAAGCTGGCGTGGGAGGACAACAGCATCGGCCGCGGCAAGTCGAAGAAAGTGCCGACAATTCAGGACGACCCTCGATCCTCCCAGCTCTATGGGGTGAACGAGCGGGTGAAGTACGTCCGTGTAGGAGGATCAGTCGGCCTCGACCTTACATACACCCGCGGTCTGCAGCCACGCGGCCTTTATATAGAAGCCGGCTATGAATACTTCGGCGGCATAGATGAAACGGATTCCGATTTCGGACGTGCATCTGCTAATCTGTTTGGCTACATGCCTTTGAACCCGCGGCAGCAGCTGGCGTTTCGGCTAACGATGGAATCGAACACGAGCCTGGGTGGCGAAGGCGTACCCTTCTACTACCTGGCTACCGTGGGAAGCGAGCAAGGCGGTCGCGCGTATCACCAGCTTCGCTTCCGAGACCAGGCGATGGCCGCGTTCATGCTCGAATGGAGGTGGGAGATCTGGCGCGAGCTTCACGAAAGGTCACGCGTTGAAGCCTTTGTCTTCTACGACTCTGGCTCTATCGCGCCGCGTGTGTTTGAGATTCAACTCAAAGGCATGCGACGGAGTATCGGCTTCGGTTGGAGTCTGTCTACACTCCAGGGAGGTGCGCTGGTCAACTACATCGCGTTCGGCAACGAAGGCTTCCGGCTCCGCGTGTCCTTCGGGACGGCCTTCTGATGGGGAACGTACGTCGCGGTCACCGCCACCCGGGTCGACTGGTACTGGCCGTCGGCGCAGTCATCTTGACGGCGTGCGGCTCTACAAAGACCACAAGCCCGCTCCCCCTCGAGCCGATCGCTTATGCGGACACATTGCCCAGCGCTCGCCCCGGCAACCGGGAAATCAACGAAGTCAAACGGCTACTCACCGTATCGGTGGGAGGCGAGCTAGGCTACGGGCTCAGCCTGCGTCGCTGGGTCGGTAAGGACCACGAGGCGCTGAACATCACTCGCTTCGACGACGTTCTGAACTCCGCCTGGTACGAGCACCGAATCGATCTCGGGAACATGACGCCCGAGGACGTCGCTCGCGGGCCGACGACCGTCGGACCCGACACTGCTCGCGAGCTCCGGGTCATAGGGGGGAAAGCCGCGGGCATCTCGCCCGGTTTTACCATCCAGGATGCGCGCGGTGACCGCTACCTTTTCAAGTTCGACCCCAGGGGCAACCAGCACCTCGCCAGCGCGGCGGGTGTGATTGCCAATCGGCTATTTTACGCCGCCGGATACCACACTCCCGAGGACTATATCGTGGTATTCGATTCGGCACGGCTGGTGCTGGATCCCAGCGCCGAGATCACAGTCTCGGGGGTTGAGCGCACGATGACGGAGGAGGACATCAAAGACATCCTCTTCCTCACGGACACTCTTTCAGGCGGTCGCTATCTAGCTCTGGCCAGCAAGTTTGTCCCCGGTGAACCTATCGGACCTTTCTACTTCTCGGGTGTTCGCGGTGATGATCCGAACGACTATTACCATCACGAATACCGCCGCGAGCTCCGCGGCCTGTACGTCGTGTCGTCCTGGCTCAATCATGTCGACATGCGGTACGCGAATACTCTCGACGCGTTCATCGATCCACCGGGCTTCGTCCGTCACTACCTGATCGACTTCGCCGCGTCGTTGGGTAGCGGGACCATTCGCTCACACAACCCGCGCGAAGGGAGTGAATACAATTTCGCGTTGTGGCCATCGCTGGGGCGCATCATGACCCTTGGCTTCTACAAGAGGGGCTGGGAAGACGTCGAGTTCTCCCAGTATCACTCGTCTATCGGATGGTTCCAGTCCGAGAGCTTCGATCCTGGCACCTGGAACGCCAACTGGCCTAACAAGGCATTCAACCTCAAGACACCAGCGGACGGCTACTGGGGCGCAAAGATCATCGCGAAGTTCAGCGACGATCACATCCGTGCCGCAGTGCGTACGGGCGGCCTACCGTCAGCCGAGCCGGAAGAGATTCTTACGACGCTGCTGATCGGGCGCCGCGACAAGATCATTGCGTATTGGTACGGTGAGGTGACGCCGCTCGAGAGGCCGGTCGTCAGGGTCGTCGGATCGGACGCGCCATTCCTGGAGTTGACGTTCGATGATCTCGGCCTGGATGCTGGCGTGTGGACGCCGGGACAAACCCGCTACAGCTGGGAGCTACAAGACACCTATCAAGGAATCGAGCTCAGCGGGGACAGCGATGCGATTAACGGCGCGCGGCAGACCCTACGCGTTGGCCTCGATGGGCTCAGAGAAGATCTGGCTGGTGTGACCTATTCGGAGTACACGGCGACGATGACGGTGGAGGCCTGGCGAAACGGAGAGCGCGTGGGCCGTCCGGCTGTGCTGGCACTGCGCTGGGAGGGCGGCGCGAACGGATACTCGGTGGTTGCTCTAAGACACTGATGCTTGGGCGCTAGACAAAGAAGCGGCGAACTCCTGCCACCCGACCGGCGAGCTCGATCCCGAGGCCCGTCTCACGCAGGTCATCCTCCTGGATCACGCCGTTCCCCAACGCCGCATGTATGATCCTGGATCCACCCGCGGAGAACGCTACGTGAACGATCCTCTCCGAATCGGTAGCCTTGAAGAAGACGAGGTCGCCGGGTCGTAGCTCCTCGAAGTGCGCCTCCACTTCGATTGGCTCACCGTACTCCAGCTGCTGGTAACTGTCCCGCGGAAGCAGGAATCCGTGGAGACGATACACCGCCTGTACGAAGCCCGAGCAATCGACGCCCCAGCGCGTACGCCCGCCCCAAAGATAGGGAGCACCCGCCCAAGCCGTCGCCGTTCTGACGACGGCCGCACCATCACCTGGAAACCGCTCACCCAGTTCGCTCCAGCCGACCAACTCTCCGGCACCGAGACGACCGCTACGTCCGTCCGGCAACGTGAGCTTCGCACCGCTTCTGGCGACTCGCGCGCCCCAGGGCAGGCGGGCGAGGGTGCCGCCGTTCTCGTCCTCGAGGAGTGCGTCGAGTGACAACGCCGGCACGCCGCCGGTCTCATCCCACCAGGCTTCGGCAGTATCCGCATCGCAGTCGATGAAGCCGCCAGTACTGATCCACCCCTCGTACCCGTCGTACCCACGAATGCGCGCCCACTCTCCATCCCGAGCCAGGACCTTCACCGCCGAACCCAAAACCTCCTGCGAGACCATTTCGGCCCGCACACTGGGCTCAGCCCTCACCGGTACGACTGGCGATCGGATTACGGCATGCGTACTCACTCGGTCCCCCCGTACATCAACGCGCCGACTCCACAGCGGTTATCAACTTCTCGATTTCGTCCTCCGTATTGAACGCATGCGTCGCCACACGAATGGCTCCCTCGCGAACCGAGGCCGTGATACGAGCCGCCTGTAGTCTCTTGTCGACCCCGAGCGGATCGGACACGCGGAAACTGAGAATGCCCGATCTGCGGCCAGGGCTGGGATCGCTGACCCATTCAGCCCGACCCGACGACTCTACCCAGTCGACCAGGAGAGCCTGGACTCGCAGAAGATGATCACGAATCGCCGGTACCCCCAGCTCGAGAAGCAGCGACAACGAGTAGTTCATTCCCTTGAAGCAGTAGAAGGACAGCGACCCGAGCTCGAACCGCCTCGCATCGTCCAAGAAATCAAAGGAGTAGTTCGTCAGGTTTGTGAAGTCCTGCGACGGCTTGAACGAAAGCCAGCCGACGGTGGCCGGGTCCAGGGTATCGAACAGCCCCTCGCGAACGTAGACAAAACCGGAGCCGTTGGGGCTGAGCAGCCATTTCTGACAGCCCGATGCCAGGATATCGACCGGAATCGACGAGACGTCAATCGGTACGGCGCCCAGCGCTTGTATTGCATCAACGACGAAGTAGGTTCCGTGCCGCCGACACTCCCGAGAAACCGTTTCCAGGTCGAGTCGGAATCCGGAGAAGAAGTTCACAAGCGAGGCGGAGAAGACGCGAACGTCACCTCGCGCCAGGCGCTCGAGGGCGGCTTCCTCGTTGGGAAGTCCACGCGAGTCTCGCGGCAACAGCTCCACACGAATGCCGCGCCGCTCCAGGTTGAGCCATGGGTAGATGTTCGCCGGAAACTCACCGTCCAGCAGCAATACCGTGTCGCCGGGTTCGATCGGCAACGCGGTCGCCGCGAGCGCGAGCCCGAACGTGGTGTTTGATCCCAGCGCGATCTCGTGGGGCTGTGCACCGATGAGCTGAGCAGCTAGTCTCCTGGCGGTTCCCGGGATCTCGATGACGTAGTCGTGAACGCGGTGATCCGGCGCTCCAGCCTGCTCGGCAAACTCCTGAAGGGCCAGGCGGGTCCGCGCCGGCAGCGGACCCACCGAAGCCGAGTTGAGGTAGACGGCTCCGCTTTCTTCGAAGACGGGGAACTCGGAACGCCTGAGCGCGCGAACGTCGTAGGGGACTGTATCTACAGTCATGAGCTTATTTTGGTTCATCGCATGAACGTTGACCGCCAGACCGGCGCTGGCCGACCGTAATATCGGGTGAATGGTGACGAATCGACAGCCGCCTAGAGAAGGATCTTCACACGCCTTTACCTATGGGGCATTGGCGGTGCTGATCTTCGTTTGGGCCTCGAACTTCTCGGTGGTCAAGTACGCTCTGCGCGATTTCGACCCGCTGGCGTTTAACGGTATTCGGTTCCTGCTGGCGTCGAGCTTGCTGTGGCTGGTCGTGACGCTGGGAAAACGAACGGCGCCCATCGACCGTCGACACTGGCCAGCGTTGATCGGTCTCGGTGTTCTCGGCAACACTGTCTATCAGATCCTCTTCATCTACGGCATCGACTGGACCCTGGCAGGCAACGCCAGCCTGATGCTGGCAACGACGCCGATCTTCACGACCCTGTTGTCAGTGACGTTTCGCCAGGAACAGATCGGTCCCGCTGCCTGGCTTGGAGTCGTCATATCGTTCGTCGGGATCGGTCTCGTCGTGTGGGGGGGGACGACGGCCGTCAGTTTTGGCGCCAGCACGGTGCGTGGCGACCTGACGATGCTGACCGCCTCCGCCGCCTGGTCCGCTTATACGGTGGGCTCGAACCCATTCGTCCGACGATACGGCCCATTACCGGTCACCGCCGTGACAATGTGGACCGGTTGTATTGGGCTGGTGGCGGCGTCTGTGCCCGCCTTCCTGCAGCAAGACTGGGCGATCGTGCGACCGATCTCATGGCTCGCGTTGTTCTACAGCGGAGCGTTCGCCATCGCCCTAGCCTATCTCATCTGGTACTTCAGCATCCGACAGATCGGCAATACTCGCACGGCCGTCTACTCGAACCTGATACCTGTGGTAGCGTTGGTGATCGCCTGGATGACGCTAGGAGAGACCCCGAACTGGCTGCAGATGGTGGGCGCTGCGGCCATCATCGCCGGCACCGTCACGGTCCGCCTGGCTCGCGTGGAACGCACCGCGCCTCAGTATCCGGCGGAATGAGGGCCGCGGCGGCCAGCTATATTTCGAGATCGACGAAGCGAACCAGATCGGCAAACTGGTAGCGACCGTCGTGACGCCAGTCCGCCGCTGGCCAGGCGGCTTCTCCCACCGGCACCAGCCGAGTGGCCCCTATGGAACCGAGCCTTTCCGCCAGCGCCTCGATTTCCCCCGGCACCGCGCCGATAGCCACGGTTTGCAGATGGCGGCCCACGCTCTCCAGAGCGGTCAGCGCTTCGTTCAGTTCACCGACAGCCGTGACGTGAATCACTCGATTGAGCGGCGACGGCTCGAACCGGTCGCGGCGCTCCACGATCACCGTCCACTCTGTCCCCTTGTGGCTGGTGATCACCTCGGCGCCACGCATCTCTGCCTGGCCCCGAACCTGGTGGATGAGAGACGATTCCTCCACACGCGCCGCTCCTCGCGGTACCTCTTTCGCCACACTTTCCATCGCATCGGCCAGCAGCCTGCCGAAGTCGACGGCGGATACATCTCCTCCCTCTTCGACGAACACGGCATGAGGCGACACACATCCCTGCTGATCGAAAGTCGAGACATCTTTCGCGACGGCCAGAGCTAGCTCCGCCGGGCTCCCTTCCGACAGAGCCTTCCCCGAGATGACCGCAACTCCGAAGCGGTTCGGGTACCGGAGAAGCCGACAATGTGACGGTACGAGACCGCTAATCTCATCTATGGTATCGTCGCTCCCGTAAGCAACGACCGCATCGGCGGCGGCGAAAGCAGCACGTTCCAATTCCTTCGATCCGCCCGGCCAATAGGTAACCGCAAGACAACTCGCCAGGTCCGCGCTCACGCTCGCCAATGCTCTAGCGAAGCACACGGCTGAATACGGTTCTCCTGCCGCCGTTTTTCCAAAACTCGGCGACTTCACACAGAGAGCCCGGATCAGACTGGTCACCGCCACGCCGGGAATATTGCCGCTAAAGATGTGGACGGTGAGCCCGGGGCCGAAGGCTTTCTGGTGCCGGCCCTGACCGCACGGCTGAAAATCATCCAGCACCTCCAGACTACCGAACTCCCTGACGAGCGCTTCGCGGAGCGCGATCGAGGTCCAGTTGGCGCCCATCCGCTCGAGCCCGATTTCGATCATCCGCGGCGAGTAGCCCGTAAGTCGAGGAAGCGTTTCAACGAGCTCCTGACGATGCAGTTTACCGGGCTCGACCAACTCGCGCGTTGCCGCTTCGATCGCCTCGGTGATCTCCCTAACAGTGAAGCGGCGCAATGTATCGACGCCACGAGTCCGGAGCGCGCTGAGCAGCTGAGTCAGGCTCTCCGTCGCGAGCAGTGGGAACCGACCCACGACACGATCGGGTCCAAATCCTCGCTCTTCGAACCGGAGCGCGGGCTTCGTCGGGCCGCCCGGCCACTCGGGCGGCCAATAGAACTCTATTCTTGCGTCTTCACCCATTGGGACATTGCCAACGAGCAGCCACGCAACTCAGCGCCGGCCGCTCGGCCGAGGATCTCGAAACCACCGTTACCTGTAACGCCAATATCTTCGGTCAAGATCGCCATCACCGAATCGAAATTGGCGAGGTCGAGATGGCGCAGAAGTCCGACGTTTCCGTCGTCGACCGGCTCGAGCGACTCTGCGTCGACCACTTGCGTGCGTACCCACGGTGGTATCGTCTTGTAGCGCTTCCACACCGGTCGAGCTCGCGCCCGCTCGCGCAAAACGTTGTCGTAGAACTGCGAGCACATCTCCGTCATACCATACTCGGCGATGCAGTACAGACCGGAGACTCCAAGGCGGCTGGTCAACGCGCGGTAAAGCTCATCTCGACGCATCTCATGATCTATCCCCTTGGTGCCGCCAGTCTCCATCAAGCGGGTGCCCGGAGCAAGGCGTAGCGTTCGCTGGCGTGCCTCCAGCGCGTCTAGCACGTGAACGAATGCCGCGGCCGTGCCTAGCAGCATGACCGGCCGACCCTGCTTCTCACAGCCCTCGAGCTCGCCTAACAGCCGTTCGACCTGCAATCCTTCCTCATCCACATAGTGGGCGCTTCCCGCCGTTCCATAGGTGCACCGTACCAAATCGAGCATCCAGGACAGCGATGAATCCTGCGCCAGGTTCGAGCTAGGGCCCAGCACCAACGTGCGGAGATGCGCACCATCGGGAAGCAGATGCGCGGCGAAGTTTGGGAGCGCGGATGCCTCATATAACTCGAGGTCCCGGACGTAGTGGGCGCCGCGCCGCTCTCGACCCTGGCTGGTGCCGCTGGTCCGAAAGACGATTTCGGCCTTGTCAGTCCCCCCGCAAATCAAGCCCGCTTCTTTGAATGCGGCGGTCGGCACGGCCGGGATTCGCCGCCAGTCGGTGACTTTGTCCGGCGTCACGCGTCGCCGCTCGCAGTACCGACGGTAGGGCTCATTCTCCGTGAACTGGTATTCGAAAACCGCCAGCGCCAGCCGAAGGAAACCGTCTTCGTCTTTCGGTGCGTCTATGCCACGCCGCATGTAGCTCAACACCTCGGCCTTCAGGCCGTCGCGTCGGTTCATGTCGCTCATCATAATAGCCAACGCCGCGGCGGGCACCGGTCGTTCGGGATGGTCAATCTCATGGGGTGATCATACTGGGAGGATCTAACTAACAGCAGGTGTCGGTCGGCGGCTAGTTATGGCTGTCGCTTCCCTCTCGTTCGTCACCTTCGGTCGACCTTTCGGGTCCCTCATCGAGATCATTCCCATCTACTTCCGCCACTGCCTCGCGCGCGGCCGCCGCTTCCTCCAGCGCCGCGGCGGCGTCGGGATCGATCAGGAGAGCTTCGAAACCTTTAATGCTGACCTCGTTGGCACCGCCAGCGTCGGTCGGTGCCTTGATTTCGACCCCCTTTTCGGCCGCATGCCGCAAGTCGTCCGGCGTCAGCATGGCGGCGAACACGACCGGAGTCCAGCCGGCGGCGCGAACTCCGTCCCGGGCCTTCCCCTCACGCACTCGACCTGCTGCCTTCTCATCGCCAAGCTCGATCAGCTGTCCGGCAAGGAACTCCCGGAAATCGGCACGATCGACGTACTGACTCATCAGCAGCAGATGTTGCACGGCCAGCAACTCGAGCGCCGCTTCCTTTGACGCGTGTACGTAGGCTTCGATATGCTCCCGAGCGATCTCCAGAAACCCTTTGCCGAGGCACAGCCAGGCCAATGTACGGCGGGTCCGGATCACCTCCGGGACGACCCGGATGATCTTCCGGCAGACCGCCATGGCGTTATCGTACTCACCCGACTGCAAGTAAGCGTCGATGGCCTCTCCATACCGCTTCAACGCTCGCTCCCGGTCCGACTTCACAAGGTAGAGGTCGCCGGCCCGGTTGAGCAGCCGCGCAGCCTCGTAGCCGTGGCCCACCTTCTTCAGCTCCTGCTCGATGCGCTCCAGGTCCTCACTGGCCATAATCGCGGACGCGTCACCAGCGCTATCCGGCTTTTCAGGACCTTTGAGGATCTTCTTGATGAATCGCATCATGCTGGGCGATAAGCTCCCACTTTGACAGACTCTGCACAGCCGATCGTGAGGACCGGATCTTGCGCGCCTTGCGACGATGGAAGTTCGACGTTCAAATTAGACTCGCCCATACGGACGGTCAACCGAGCATATTAGAGTGCAAGTTAGAACTACGGAGTGAGAGACAATGCACGTAAGCATCGAATACTGCGTCGTTTGAAACTACCAACCACGCGCCGCCAGGTTGGCGGACGTACTTCGAGAGCGTTTCGAGGACATCGAGACCGAGCTGATCGAGAGCGGGGGTGGCGCTTTCGAGATACGCCGTGACGGTGAGCTGGTCTTTTCAAAACTGCAAGCGGGGCGGTTTCCGGAAGACGAAGAAGTATTCGAGGCGGTTGCTGGCTAAGCCGACAGACCCCGTAACCCCTATTCCCAATAGGGTTCGCTTTCATCCCAGGTCTCGGACCAGAAGCGCTCTTCCTCCTTTTCGATTTCCTCCATATCGAGCGCCTCTTCGGGCACGTAGCGCGCGCTCAGCGTGCCCTGACGGATAATTTGATGCACCATCTGATCGGTCATCCAGCCGGCCTGGGGCGGCGACTCCGCCCGCCGACGCCGCAACAGGACCACGACACCCGCCGCCACAAGCAGTGCCAGGAAGAGAAGTGTTGCCGCGATGCCGAACCACTGAGAGACGGTCATACAGTTCCACGCTGAGTTTTCGGTAGGGGACGCCGGCGCGTCTACAAACAAAGTGCCGGAAGTACGTCGCCGTTGTCAATCACTAGAAGAACAGGACAGATATACGCTGGGCGGGACGAACGGGCGGTTAATCTCCTGGCTCAAAGATCGCTAACGACGTTAAACAAGATGCTCCGCATGAACACGCCGTCGAGATAGACCTCCACTTCCCAACGCCCGGTCACCGAGAATTGCACCAACTCCAATGTGAAAACAGTAACCTGTTCTGGAGCATCCTCAGTGATATCCAGCGTTGTCGATACGTTGTTGTCCAGAGGATCCCACCAGACCGCTTCCACCTCGTGTGGCGGCTCCAGGCCGCCCCAGTGGATCCATAGATTGACGAACTCTTCCAGAGCGAAGATGTCCGTTATTCCAGCCGGGGCGCCATCGATCACCTCGAGTGCCAGCTGCGACTCGATGATCCGCGGCCCGACGAGCGGGCCGGCGACGTTGCCAGTAGCTTTTTCATCGGCACAGGCGGCGACCGCCAGAGCTAGCAGGACGACCAAAGATAGGTTTCTCAGCTTCATAGTTTAAAGATAACCGTTCAAACACTCACCGAAAGCAGGACCATGACACCTTACCACCAAGGGTTGCCAGGCCTTGCGCGGCTCGATGCCTTCCCTCAATGTAGCAGACCAAGGCCTATCGATAGTGCGACCGCCTAGCCCCGCGGCATCTAGCAAACGAGTCGTATTACCCCGGCGAACCAGGGGATGTCGGCTGGAGCAGACCTTCCCTTGTGCCGGCAAAGACCGCAGGAGTCCCAATGAGCAAAGACAGCTGGAGTTCAGGACTCGGCTTTACCGAGCTTCTGCTGGGTGGCGTGATACTGCTGATGCTTACGCTCGGGACGATGGCCGCGGTCTTCTACGTTAACCCATCGGAGAATCTGAACATCCCCGAGATTCAACCCGTCGTGCGCGTCGCCAGAGAGACAGATTTTCCCGTGGGCGCCAGTCGTGTCCGCAACTGGGGTGAAGAAGTCGTGCTAATCGTTCGACTCGATTCCCTGAGCTACTTTGCGGTGCAGGGAGACTCCCCCGTCGATGGCTGCCTCCTCCGTTGGGATCCGGACTCGTCTACTGTATTCTCACCTTGCAGATACATGGTGTACGACCTCCGCGGAGATGTTGTCGCCGGCCTGACGACTCAGGCTCTCAAACGTTACAGGGTCTCGATTAGAGATGGTGTCGTCTACGTTTCGGAAGGAACAGGGTGAACGATCAAGAGAAGAAACCACGCTCTAGGTGGTGGGCGCAGATCTGGGCAGACATCAAGTCCAGCACCGACCCCGGACTGCTCGGCGTGGGCCGGTTTTTCGGCCTTCTTTATGGGCCGATCGATCGGCAAGCACCGATCGACCAGGCGCTGCGCTCGTCCCTCAGCCGTCGGTTGCCTGCCCACGTCGGATGGCGTCACGCGCTGGGAGGCATCACGTACTTGCTGTTCATCGTGCTGATCGTCACCGGCGTACTCCTATCGTTCTACTACCGACCGTCGGTACAGGAGGCATACCCAAGCATCCAGTACATCACCACTGAAGTCCCGCTGGGGTGGCTGGTCCGCGGTCTGCATGTGTGGTCCGCTAACCTACTTGTCGTTGCAGCCCTCGCGCACATGGCCCGCGTGTTCTTCAGCGGCGCCTACAAGCCACCCCGCGAAACCAACTGGGTCGCGGGCCTATTGTTGCTGTTGGCGATCGTCGCCTTTGGCGCGACTGGGTATCTACTGCCTTGGGATCAGTGGTCGTACTGGACCACGACCGAAGTCCTGGAGACGATGTCGCGAATCCCGTTGCTAAGCATCATCGCATCCGTGTTGCGTGGGGACGAAATCGTATCCGGAGCGACGCTTAGCCGCTTCTTCGCCTGGCATGTCATCATTTTGCCGTGGGCAGCGCTCGCTCTACTGCTCTTTCACTTCTCGCTGCTGAGAAGGCACGGGATCACGCCACCTCCTGGAGCAGAGTCCGATGCCAGACTTGGAAGACCGTTCTACCCCAATCACCTGCTGCGTGCCTTCATTGTTGGAACTCTGACGTTGGCGTTGGCATTCAGCCTGGCGGCGCTCTTTCCGCGGCCGATCGGCGACCCCGCGGACCCCTTCGTGTTACCGGAAAGACTCGTCTCCACCTGGGTGGTGATCGACGTATCGCTCGCTCTGATCCGATATCTTGGCGTGTGGGGATTCTCGGGCTACGTGTTGCTGGCAGTAGCTATGATGCTTCTGCCACTGTTTGACCGAGAGCCCGAACGACGACTGCGGCGGCGCCCAATCGTCCTGGCGTTGGGAATCCTCTATTTTGGTGGCTTCCTCGTATTGTGGTTCGCAGGGCGACAACTCGAGTCGGTGCCTCCAAGCAGCCACCTCCGGCTCGACGAGGCGGTCGAGCGCTTCAACCCTCCGGAGGAGTCGGCGGAAACGGAACCCATCGAAGCTGACGAGGGCGCCAGCGGAGGGGAGGGCCAATAGTGAGATCTCGCAGATGGATTCTGGCCGTCGGGCTATTGCTGGGCTACAGCGTTGCGCCTGACGCTGCCGCTCAGTCGGATCTTTCGATCGCCCCACTACAGCAAGGCGTGACGGTGGACCCCGAGTACAGCTGCGTCGTCTGTCACACGGAAAAACGCAGGGCGTTCCAGCTCGGCGTTCACTCGGAGCGTGGTATCCGCTGTCACGATTGTCATGGTGGAAACCCCCGCGGTTTAGAGACGGCAACTGCGCATACCGGTTCTGATTTCGTTGGGAGCCCCGGTAAGATGGGAACGGTTGAACTGTGTTCGGAGTGCCACTCCGATCCTGATCAAATGAGGCAGTACGGGTTGCCAGCGGATCAACTAGCTGAGTTCAGGACGAGCCGACATGGGATGCTGCTCCTCAATCAAGGAGACAACAACGCACCGACCTGCACCGACTGCCACGATGCGCACACGATTCTCCCGGCTAACGACGCGCGCAGCAACGTCTACCCGACGAATATCGTGCACACTTGCTCCGATTGTCATGAAGATGCTGCGTTAATGGGCGAATACGGGCTGGGGATCGACCAGATTTCAACGCACCGTAGCAGTGCCCACGGCGTGGCCCTCTACGATAAGCTGAACTTCGCAGCGCCGACCTGCACGGGATGCCACGGCTCCCACGCGGCTCTTCCGCCCAACGTAAATCAGATAACCGATGTTTGCGGGCACTGCCACGTGCTAGTACGACGGGCTCTCGACGCTGGCCCTCACGGAGTCGCCGCCAGGAACGGCTTGCTGCCAGGCTGCACAGCATGCCACTCTAACCACGGAACCGAACGCATACCGCCGGACAGAATCGCATCGACGTGCACCGTCTGTCACGATGCCGACAGCCCGGCTGCACTGGGTGGCATAGAGATCCAACAACAAGTGATACGCGCGATTGAGGAACTTCACAGCGCGGAAGAGGCTATCTCTGAGCTTCGAGGAGCGGGCCACCGCGTAGATGATGTGAGCCTTCGCCTCCACTCGGCTCAATCAGCGTATCTGCAGGTCTCTCAGACTCAGCACAGCCTCGACTTGGAGGTACTGGAAGATCTTACACGGCAAGTCGCCTCGGTATCGGCTGACATTCGCGCTACCGCTGAGGTCGCGGCCGAGCATCAGTGGGAGCACAAACTCCTGCTAGTCCCCGTTTGGTTTCTGGCACTTTCGGCCATCACCCTGGCCTGGTTCAAGCTGCGCGGGATCGAGAGGAGGAGGTAGGAACCGGCATGACGCTAGTGGGAAGCTTTCTAAATCGATTTTCGCGGCCGATCAAGATCGGCATCCAGGTCGCCATCCTCGGGGTCATCCTGATGGCCGTGGCGACTGTAGGGTTCATCGAGTACAGTGCGCAGCCCAGTTTCTGCACCAACTGTCACCTCATGCAGCCCTACTATGATTCGTGGGCCACTTCGTCGCACAACAACGTGAAGTGTATCAGCTGTCACTACGCGCCCGGGATCAAAGCGGAGGCGATGGGCAAGCTGCAGGCCGCCAACCAGGTCGTGAAATACGTTACCGGCGCCTACGGAACGAAACCGTGGGCTGAAATCGAAGACGCGGCTTGCCTGCGTTCGGGTTGTCATACGGAGCGCGCGCTGGAAGGTCAGGTTAACTATCAAGGCATCGGCTTCGATCATACGCAGCACCTGGGTGAGCTGCGTCGCGGCAAGAGACTTCGGTGCACCAGTTGTCACTCACAAATAGTGCAGGGTAACGAGGGTGTTGATTACCAGGGCGTCGAGATTGGCGCCGCTCACCTTCGGGTGACGGCTGTGACGTGTTACCTGTGTCACTTCAAAGATCGCCCGGCAGGCGAGCCGCTCGCCGGTTGCACCGGCTGCCACCATTCACCGCCTCGCTTCCGCTCGCCGGCTGGCTTCGTCGTCGATCATCCGACGTATGTTGAAGAGATGGTGTCCTGCGTCAGTTGCCATGAGGACGTAACCGGCGGCACCGGAGAGGCCGGCCAGCGCCGCTGCTTCAACTGCCATAACGAGCCGGAGCGGATTGCGGAGTTCGAGAACACGACCTTAGTGCATCGAATCCACATCGCGGAGCACAACGTAGAGTGCACCCAGTGCCACCAGCCCATATTGCACCGCGTGGTCTCGCTTGCCGAGACGTTCGAACTCGATTGTGCCTCGTGTCATCAGCGCGTACATGAGGAACAAAGGCAGATGTACGCCGGCATGGGCGGACACGGAAGCGACGATATGCCCAGCTCCATGTTCCTCGCCCGCGTTTCCTGCCAGAGCTGCCACGGATTGCCCGGAGAAGTCCCGGGTCATGAAGAGGTAAAGCTCGCCGGCGAAGCGACTTGCATGTCATGCCATGGCATCCGCTACGCCAACATCTTGCCCGCCTGGCAACGTGAGCTCGACCGAAAACTCCAGCAAGTCGCATCGCTGGTGAGCGGCGCGCGAAGCACGACGGGAGCCGTACCCGTTCGTACCCGCGCGACCGTCGATAGCCTGTTGACGCTGGCGGAAGAGAACATCGACTTCGTAGAGCGAGGCAAGGGCGCTCATAACGTCGCTTACGCAGATGAGCTGCTGCGCGCCTCCGTCGGCCTGGTGGAGGAGGCTGTGGAGGAAGGCCCCCTCCCCTACTCGGTACCCGACCTGCAGCTAGGCCCGCCCATATCGCGGAACGTATGCTTGCAGTGCCACGTGGAGATCGGTACGCAGTCCATTTCCTTTGCCGGGACCCGGTTCAACCACAGCTACCATACACAGCGCGCAGGGCTTCCCTGCTCTTCCTGTCACTCGTCGTTGGAAGATCACGGCGAAACGTTCGTCACCGGGCGAGCCACGTGCAATACGTGTCACCATGCTGCGGCCCAGCCGGACAACTGCTCGGACTGTCACGACGGGCCCGGCGGCGCCCCAACGCGTCCTGTGGCAACCGATCTTGGCGACTTCCCGCATCAGCTGCATCGCGATGCTGGCCTGGCCTGCGCTCTCTGTCACGAATCGCCAGGCATGGGCGCTGGTGAGCTACCGTGCCAGGGATGCCACACGCTACATCATCAACCGGACAACAACTGTCTCGCCTGCCACCGCGGCGGCGTCAAGGAAAAGCACATGCCGATCGCGCACAACGGTTGCACCATGTGTCACCAGGACCGGGCTGAGTGGATCACCGAATGGTCGCGACAGGTCTGCACGGTATGCCATGCGGATATGGTGGAACACAACGCTCCAGCGGACTGCGCGCTCTGCCATAGAGACATTCCGTCGTTAGGTGGGAACTGACAGGGGCCGCCTTCTGGAGACAATATCAGTTTGGCCCCGCATGCGCCTATGCACTCGAAGCTAATACGGTAGAGGGAGATCATGTTCTGTAATCGTTTCCAGTCCGTATGCCGTAGCCGACTATTTCTGTTGGCAGTCGCTTCGATGCTTGGCGGAATACCCGGAACATTACTGGGCCAAGAACATATGCACATGGCGGAGAACCCGTTGGCTGGCTCGCGGGTTTTCGGCGAGAAGGGATGCGTGAAATGTCACTCGATCAACGGATTGGGAGGCACGGTCGGGCCCGATCTGGGAGGCATCTCACAAGCAGGATCGTTCTACGAATTGGCCGCCACGATGTGGAACCATGTTCCCGGCATGACTCAACGAATGACGGAGTACGGAATCGAGCGGTCACCGATGTCACCCCGTGAAGCTGCTGATCTCACAGCGTTCCTCTTCACTCTAGACTACTTCGATCCGCCTGGCGACGTCGAGGCCGGCAAGAGGCTCTTCACCGAGAAGCAATGCGTGGTCTGTCACCAGATCGGGCTCTACGGCGGTGTGATTGGACCAAGCCTCGATCATCTCAGTCAATACGGCTCTCCGATCCTCGTTGCTGCGGCCCTATGGAATCACGGACCGGCTATGTCGGAGTTAATGGCGTCGAGAGGTATCGTCCGTCCGACCTTTCAGGGCAGCGAGTTGCTCGACCTCGTCTCGTATCTCGAATCTGTTGCGCCTGAACCCTTACAGGGTCCGCTCTACGTGCTACCGGGCGATCCTGATGAGGGAGAAGTCGTCTTCACCGAGAAGAGCTGCGTCGAATGTCACAGCGTCGCCGGATTTGGCGGAAACGTCGGACCTGACCTCGCCGCGAAGGGGCTATACCAAGGCCTGACCGATTTTGCCACAGCGATGTGGAACAAGGCGCCAGCGATGGCTGAAGTGATGAGCGCGAGGAGAATCGAGATTCCGCGTCTCGGGTCCGGCGAGATGGCTGATATCGTTGCCTATCTCTACTCGGTGCAATACTTCGCGGACGCGGGCGATGCCGAAGACGGACGCAGTCTCCTCTCTACCAAAGGATGTCTAGCATGTCACTCGCTTGCGGGTAGAGGCGGTGCGACAGCGAGCGATCTGGAAGAGGTGGTGGGTCACGACTCGCCGGCGGCTGTATTGGCGTCGCTGTGGAACCACTCGCTTCCGATGGAGACCGAGGTCATGACCCAGGCTATGTCCTGGCCGAGACTGAGCGACCAAGAGATCGCTGACATAATGGCTTTCCTTCAGATGAGGTGATCGAACCAGTGATAAGAACAACTCGACTCTTCGTTTCTGCAGCGATTCTGATGGCTGCATTCCTCGCGCAGCCCTCGCCCGGACTCGCGCAGCAGGAGGAAGAAAGCTGCATCACTTGCCATGCCGCCCTCGGAGACGAGAGGCTTTCCAACCCGGTGGAGCTGCTGGCGGACGACGTTCATGCAGACGCCAGTTTCGGCTGCGTGGCGTGCCACGGAGGCGACGGCTCGATGATGAGCATGGCGTCGATGGACCCGGCGCGTGGGTATGTCGGCGTGCCGGAGCCTCATGAGGTCGAACTGGTGTGTGGTCGCTGCCACTCCGATGCACAGTTCATGAGGCAGTTCAATCCCTCGCTGCGCGTCGACCAGGTTGCTGAATACCGAACATCCGTGCACGGCACCCGCCTCGCGCAGTTCGGCGATCAAAAAGTCGCCACCTGCATAAGCTGCCATCCGGCACACTCGATAAAACCTCCGGGCGATCCGAGCTCGAGCGTACACCCGTTGAATGTCGCAGGAACGTGCGGTTCGTGTCATTCGGATGCGGACTACATGGAGCCCTACGGCATCCCGACAGATCAGCGTGAGAAGTACGAGCTGAGCTACCACTGGCGCATGCTTTCCGAAGTAGGCGACCTGTCGGCACCGACGTGCAACGACTGTCACGGCAACCATGGAGCAGCGCCGCCTGGAATCTCCTGGGTTGGTAACGTGTGTGGACAGTGCCACACGGTGATGAGCGAGCTGTTTGCCGAAAGCTTTCACTCGCCGATCTTCGCGATGATGGGGCGGCCTGGCTGTGCGACGTGCCATGAGAACCATGACATCGAACCGGCGGGCGACGAACTCTTGGGACTCACCGAGGGCGCTGCCTGTCGAATGTGTCACTCAGAGACGAGCGCCGGTGGCGCCGTTGCCTCCCTGATGCGCAGCCAAATCGATTCCTTGGTGACGGCATTCGAGACGGCCGACTCGATACTCGACAGAGCAGAGAACGCCGGCATGGAGGTTAGCGAGGCTCTGTTCGCCTTGGGCGACGCGCGCACCGCTCTGATTAGCGCACGCACGGCCGTGCACAGCTTTTCGCTCGATATGGTTTCCGAAGAGGTCGAGGCCGGGCTGGAGACCACATCTCAGGCTCATGCCCAGGGCCAGCGAGCGCTGGAGGAACTGCAATTCCGCCGCATGGGACTGGCCGTATCGGTAGGCGTCATACTGCTGCTTATCGTAGGGCTGGTGCTCAAGATCAAACAGTTGGAGAGTACGCCCCGGCTGGACGCCGGTCAGAGTGTGAGAGGGGGAGAGTAAGCGATGGCTTCAAGGAATCAACCGACGCGGCAGCACAGCCGGCGTGGCTTCATTAATTGGCTACTCGGAACCAGTCTGGGTGGTCTCGTGCTGTCCGTCCTCTATCCAGTGACACGGTACCTTATTCCGCCTGCTGCGGGAGAGTCAGCATCGGCAACGGTCACGCTCTCCATAAGACCCGAAGACGTCCCGCCGAATTCGGGGCAGATCTTCAGGTTCGGCAGCCAGCCGGGCATTCTCGTCCGCACGCCATCCGGCGAGTTGCGCGCCTTTTCCGCCGCCTGCCCGCACCTTGGGTGCATCGTTCAATACCGAGATGATCTCAGCCGCGTCTGGTGCGCATGTCACAACGGTCACTTCGATCTGAACGGCCGAGTCGTTCAGGGTCCGCCGCCGGGGCCGCTCGAGGTGTTCGTGGTGAACGAGCGCGCCGACGAAATCGTCGTGAGCAGGGATGCCTGATATGGGGAAACTCCGAGAACATTTCGATAGCCTATACCGCTGGCTCGACGACAGGTTGAGCCTGAGTGTTGCCGGACAGATGGCGAAGAAAAAGGACGTCCCTGTCCACAAGCACACGATCTGGTATTATCTCGGCGGCATGACCCTGTTTCTCTTCTGCGTACAGGTTGCGACCGGGATTCTCTTGCTCTTCTACTACCGCCCGAGCGCCGAGGACGCGTACGAGTCCATTCAATTCCTAATGGCGGAGGTAGAATTCGGTTGGCTAATCCGTTCGATCCATCACTGGTCGGCCAACCTGATGATCTTCACGGCGTTCCTTCACCTGTTCAGCGTTATGCTGCTGAAAGCCTACCGCCGGCCGCGGGAGGTGACCTGGATGTCGGGAGTCCTGCTGCTCGGCATCTCGATGGCCTTTGGATTCACCGGATACTTGTTGCCCTGGAACGAGCTCGCCTATTTCGCGACGCGCGTTGGAACACAGATCATGGAGGCGGTTCCAGTCGCCGGCGCGTTCCTCGCCACGGTGCTCCGCGGAGGCAGCGACGTCTCAGGCGCTACTTTGACGCGGTTCTACGCTATTCACGTGGCGGTCTTGCCGATGATGGTCACTTTCCTACTGTTTCTCCACCTGTTCCTAGTGCAGAAGCAGGGAATGAGCGAACCACTCGATGTGGAGCAGGAGGGCGGATCGAAAGAGAAGATGCCTTTCTTCCCGAACTTCCTGCTTCGGGACCTGGTCGGCTGGCTCACCGCGTTGGCGATACTCGCCGCTCTTGCGGCCTACTTCCCGGCAGAACTCGGTGAAAAAGCGGATCCCTTCGCCCCAGCGCCTGCCGGCATCAAGCCAGAATGGTACTTCATGTTCATGTTCCAGACGCTGAAGTACCTGCCGGCTCACATCCTGTGGTTCGAAGGTGAGGTTGTCGGCATCCTTGCCTTCGGTTTGCTCGGGCTCGCCCTGTTCGTCGTACCGTTCATCGACCGCCGCGCCGATCGTGGCGAGCGAAGCCGATGGTTCACCTGGATGGTCATCGCCGTGATCATCTACATCATAGTGCTGACATATCTAGGGTATACAGCGGATCCCACGGTTTAGGAAAACGCCTGCTTGCCAAGACGACTACTGCCCCCTGGGCCGATGCCCAGGGGGCAGTAGTCGTGTCAAGCAGGCGGCTGTTGCGTTAGCCACTAACCTCCGCGGTATGTGGATGCTCACCGCCATCATCCGGTAGCACTGCTTCCGCTTCCGGCCAGGGAGGCAGAATCTTGACCAGTACCCATAGGACAATCAAAGGCAGTATCAACATCGCCATTGCCATCAGCAGGCCTTCGATCCCCAAAAGCTCAGCCTTGTAGACGGTCAGGCCGCGGAGGCTCTTGGAAAACAGCTGACCGCCGATCACAACATTCCAGCGTATGGAAAAGATGCCGATCTGTACCAGTACTCCGCAGACGAGGAATAGCAGGCGCTTGAGTTCATCGGGCACCTTGAGCACTGGCTCCTTGCTCAGTGCCGGTGCTGTCAGGCCTAACGTGATCAACGGGATCAAGGTCCCGATCACTAGCTGAAGCACGATCAGACTTATGAAGAGCCGGCTCTCGACCAGCCGAGTCAGGATTTCGATCGACTCTTCTGATTCGTAAAGTCTGTGGATGAAGTCGAGCGCCTCGAGCGAGACGTCGACGACCATCGCGTAGAACAGGAATGCCGCCAGCTTGTTCACGGCCTTCATATCCACAGGCTTCCAACGGAACATGCAGGAGATCATGTAGATGACGAGTACCAGCGCGATGCCCGAAACGATGGCCGAAAACAGGAACACGACGGGCATCAAGACGCTGCTCCACCATGGATTCGCCTTGATCGATCCGAAGATGAACCCGACATAGCCGTGAAGCAGGAACGCCGACGGGATACCAATGATCGTGATCCAACGCCCGGCCTTGTCATCGAACTTCAGGGCCCGCGCCGAAAGATCGGTAGCGCCCAGTGTCAACGCGTAGTGCACCCAGCGTCGCCATCCCTTTTCGTTCCGATACCAGAGTACCAGATCTTTCCGATAGTCGAACCAGATCTCGAGCAGCAACACGACCATCAGGTACCAGGCGTACACAAACCCGAACATCGCCATCGCCGATTGCTTGTTCGGCGTCAAGAAGATCTCGTACGATCGCAGTGGGTGGCCCAGATGGATCCACAGTGGAAGCGGTGCGATGAGCAGAAACGCGAGCGCCGTCAGCAAGGCCAAGCGATAAGTCGGCTGCACTTCTTTGACATTAAAGACCCGCTCCAGCGACGCCAGGATGAAGGCGCCGGCTACCAGCCCCGTTATGTACGGATAGACCACGACGAGGAGGCTCCAATGGAGCTCGAACTCATTGGGGTAGATGTAACCCTGCATGGCTACCTCACCTCGCCGTCGAGATTAGCGTAATAGACCTTCGGCTTCGTATTCATCTGCGGCTTTAAGACCTGTATGTCGTTGAAGCGCATGAAGCGCGCTAGCGGGGTGGCGCGTTTCTCGACCTCGCCAAAGATCCGCGCACCCGTCGGACAGACTTCGACGCAGGCGGGTACCAATCCCTCAACAAGACGGTGGTAGCAAAACGTGCATTTCGCCGCCACATGCTTCTCTGGGTGGACCCACCGGGCGCCGTACGGACACGCTTGCACGCAGTATCGACACCCGATGCAGTAATCATCGTCGACGAGGATGACGCCGTCCTGCGTTTTGAATGTCGCCCCCACAGGACAGACTTGAACGCAAGGTGGCTCGTCGCACTGGTTGCACAGCTTTGGAACGAAGAACGTCCGCCGGACATCGCCATTCTCCGTGGGCGGGAATCCATCCATGCCCCCGTTCGGGCTGTCCACCTGGACCTCGCCGTCCATTTCGATGATGTAACGCTCGACCCAGGTGTTGAAGAAATGCGGTTCGCTCGGAACATCATTTTCGATCTTGCAGGCGGCGACGCATTGGCTACAGCCGATGCACTTCGAGATGTCGACCCCCATGCCATACAGGTGCTCGGTTGCATCGTAGTCGTCAGACTCCGAGTCCTGAGCGGCTATCAGCGGCACGCCTATCACGCCTAACAGAACCGGAGCTGCCAGGCCGCACTTCCTCAGAAACTCTCGACGATCCGGGTCCGGCTCTGGTTTGGGGCTGCAGGCTGAATTGCGCGTTTCTTCTGGCATCATGAAGTCTCCGGGAAATGCGGATAATGGCACTGCCAGCAGAGATAGCGGGGGTTATGCATCCTCAAGTTGATCCGCGGTATATAGCCTGGGCTCGAAGAATCCTCTGCGTGGCAGCCGCCACAGAAGCTGCGGTCCTCCGGTTTGCTGGGCCGCACTCTGTGAGGTAACATCTTGTGCTCATCGGTCGCCACGTGGCACGTCGTGCATTCGAGGCCGGCGTGATGCGAGACCGCTTTCTGTGATGCGATCTGACCGTGGCAGGCGCTGCACTCTTCGGGCGTAACCGGCGGCACCGGCGCGTGCGGATCATGACATTGCATGCACGGCACGCGGGGATTGTGAGCCACCGGATCGATCTGAGCAAAACCCGTGGGCCGTGACATGTTGTACGAGTGACAGCGCGGACAGAATTCGCGCACATCCGGGATCGTCGGCTTCGTCTCCGCAGGGTTCGCGACATGAGCCGCCGCCGGACCGTGGCATGACTCGCACGACACACCTCGGTGGTTCCCCTCCAACCGCGCCTGCATGATGGGGAAGTGGCACATCGCGCACTCCTGCTGACCTGCAAACGACTTCTCGCGCGCTACGACCGCGTCAATCGCCGCCGCCCGATAATGCCCGAGTTCGCCGAACGTGTCCGGCACCAAAATGGACCTGGCCACGACAAGGGCGATCACGGCAGCAGCGATGGCGATTACGAGACGGGGAACCTGTTGTGGGACCTTGCTCCCCTGGAATGAAGGTGGTTTCCACATGGGCCGAGTGACACCTCCGCCTTTTTTCGGTGAGAGAGCCGGGAGGACTCACGGCTCCAGCCCTGCGTGAGGAGCAATTTTGGTGCCCCATCAGGCTAAGGATTGTTTCTATGCGTTACATGCGGGCTTTCGTCGCCTTTGATCGCCGTGTCCAGCCACAAGCGGTGACGGCATCGGGCACCGCCGCTGGTGGCACAACGTCCCACCTGTGACAATTGAGGACATCAAGCTTAAATGAAGTCGATAGTAATTCTGGTTCTCGTTTTATCTGACGCCCAGATCCGCGTTCCAACGGCTGGCGATGTCAGACCTTTTCGGAGTGCTCAGTGGAAGTCGTGACTTTCGATGACATCGGCGCCGGCTTGCGGGACGATCGCTTCGATGTGACATGCCTGCACGTTCACCACGTCTTGCTCGTTCTGTACCATCCCCTCGATGAGCAAGACGGGTGACCGCACGATGGTGCGGCGGTAGCGCTGGAACAGGTCGGCGTAGACGATGAAGTTGGAAAAGCCGGTCTCGTCTTCCAGCGTGATGAAGCAGACGCCCTTGGCGGTGCCCGGCCGTTGCCGACAGATCACCACGCCCGCCACCTTCACCAACGATCGGTTCTTCGCCTGCGGCAATTCTTCTGCCGATAGTATTCCTCGCTCGCGCAACACACCGCGCAGATATTCCATGGGATGCCCGTGCGTACAGAGTCCGGTCGTCATGTAGTCGGCGGCGACGATCTCGATCCGCTCCATCTCCTTGAGCTTCGGCCGCCGCATCGATTCCACCGGCGCCAACGGCTCCTGGGCGTATCGGCCCAGCACTTCCCACAACGCGGAGCGGCGACCCTTACCCCACAGCGTGTCGAAGGCGCCGGCCTCAGCCAGCGTCTTGAGCGCCGGTAACCCGAGCCCTGAACGCCGTACCACATCTTCCACCGATTCGAATGGTCCACCGGTCTCCCAGGCCGTCTTCAGCTGTTCTTCGGCTTTCGAGGCGAGGCCACGCACGTAGCGCAAACCGACTCTCATCGCGGGCGCCGGGCAGTCGATGTTTCTTGGCTCGAGGGTGCAGTCCCAGCTGGAAAGCGCGAGGTCGACGGGGCGCACTTCGACACCGTGGCGGCGCGCATCGTGGACCAGGGTGCCAGGGGCGTAGAAGCCCATGGGTTGTGAGTTGAGGAGTCCGGCGAAAAACTCGGGCGCGTAGTAGCGCTTCAGATATGCGGACGCGTAGACCAGCAGCGCGAACGAGGCCGAGTGGCTCTCGGGGAAACCGTAGTTGGCGAAGGCGGTGAGCTGCTTGACGAGCTGGTCCTGCACCTCGGGTGCTATGCCGCGCTTCGTCATCCCCTCGCGCAACGCCGGCTCGATCAACGCCATCGCCTCCCTCGAGCGCTTGAACCCCATGGCCCGGCGCAGCGCGTCGGCTTGTCCCGGCGTGAAGCCGGCTAGCGCCACCGCCACCTTCATCCCCTGCTCTTGAAAGAGAGGTACGCCTAACGTCCGCTTGAGGATCGGCTTCAGGTCCGGGTGCAGGTAGGTCACCGGCTCTTCGCCGCGCCGGCGCCGCACGTACGGGTGCACCATGTCACCCTGGATAGGGCCCGGCCGGATGAGCGCCACCTGCACCACCAGGTCGTAGAAATTCTGCGGCTTGAGTCGTGGCAGCGAGTTCATCTGCGCCCGGCTCTCGATTTGAAACAGACCCACCGTGTCCGCCGCCTGGATCATCCCGTAGACCTCGGGATCGCTGGCCGGCAGTTGCGCCAGGTCGATAGAGATGCCGCGCGCTTCCCGTATGTAGCGGATCGTCTTCGCCAAACAGGTTAGCATGCCCAACCCGAGCAAGTCGATCTTGATCAAGCCGACGAAATCGAGGTCGTCCTTGTCCCACTGGATCACCGTGCGGTCCGGCATCGACGCCGGCTCGATAGGTGCGGAGCGGGCCAGCGCATCCTGACTGAGCACGAAGCCACCCACATGGATCGAACGATGACGCGGCAGCTGATCCATCCCGCGGACCACGTGGATTAGTGCGCGGACGCGCTTGTCCGACATGTCGAGTCCGCAGGCGGCCAACCCTCCGTTCTCCAACCCGTCGGCGGCGTCCGCCGCCTCCCGGCGATCCGCTTCGCCCGACAAATGATCGGCCACATCCACCGAGAAGCCGAGGACGCGCGCCGCATCGCGCACGGCGGATTTGCCACGGTAGGTGATCGTCTCGCACACCATCGCCGACCGGTCGCGACCGTACTTGCTGTAGACGTACTGGAGCACCTCCTCGCGTCGCTCGTGCTCGATATCGACATCGATGTCGGGCGCGCCGCCGCGCTCTTCCGACAGAAAGCGCTCGAACAGCAACTCGAACTTGATAGGATCCACCGCCGTGATCCCCAGGCAATAGCAGACACACGAGTTCGCCGCCGAGCCGCGCCCCTGCAACAGGATCCCGCGCCGCCGCGCGAACCGCACGACATCCCAGACCGTCAGGAAGTACCCGGCCAGGTCGAGCCGGGCGATCACCGCGAGCTCGTGCCGAATTTGACGACGCACCCGTTGGGTCAGCCCGGTAGATGGTGGACGGTAGACGGTAGACGGTGGACGGTGCGCCTCTACCGGCCCCGCGACGCGGATCGGATCGCCGTTCCGCTTCTGACCCACGCCGGCGTACCGCTCCTTGGCGCCGCGCCAAACCAGACGCTCGAGGAATTCCTGCCTCGTCATCTCGGGAGGCACTTTGAACCCCGGCATCGCCGGCGATAGATCGGCGAGCCGGAACGGGCACTCCGCTGCCAGAGCGAGGGTGTTCTCGACGACATCGGGGCGATGTCGCCAGCGCCGCCACACCACCGACGGCGGCTTCAGGTACCACTCGCCGTTGGGGCGAAGACGGGTGCCTGCCTCATCCAGCGTCGTCTGATGACGCAGACAGGTGAGCACATCGTGCACGATCCGGCCCGATGGCAGCGCGTAGTGCACATCGTTCGTCGCCACCGCCATCAGACCGCGCCGGTCCGCCAGCTCCAACAACCGCTCCGCTAGCTTACGCTCCTCCGGCAACGCATGATCCCACACCTCCACCGCCACATACCCGTCGCAGGCGCTGCGCAGGAACTCGAGCAGTTCACGGGCGCCCTTCCCGTCCCCCGCCCTCACCCGCCGTGCCAGCTCGCCCTGCGGGCAGCCCGTCAACGCCAGCAGCCCTTTGCCTCGCTCGCCCAGTTCCTCCCAGCTGATCCGCGGCCGGCCCCGCGGCCGCAGCATGCGAGACCGGGTCACCAACTCCGATAGGTTGGCGTAGCCTTCCGCCGTACGCGCCAGCAGCGTGAGATGGCTGGCCGGGGCCCCAGCCTCCGCCGGCGCCATCGTCAGTTCGACCCCAACGATCGCCTCCAGACCCGACCCACGCGCCGCCTGGCTGAACCGAACGATCCCGCCCAGATCGTCGTGATCGGTGAGCGCCAGCGCCTCGATGCCCAGTTCAACCGCCTGCCGCACCAGAACTTCCGGTGTCGAGGCCCCATCAAGCAGAGAGAAAGCGGAGTGGCAGTGAAGCTCGGCGTAAGAGGACATGGCGTACCCGAACAAAACCCGTAAGTCCTGGCGACAAAAAAAGCCCACCTACCGAAGAGGTGGGGACCAGGGCGGAAGGCCAGCTTCGAAGAAGGGGGGAGTGGGGTATTATTTCCTTCCGCCCTGGGGTACCGAATATATACCGAAGATCAGGGGAGCGCAAGAGGGAGAATCGAATCGCTAAGGTTCAGCGAATCAACGACTTAAGGTACAAGGGAAAATGCCAATGCCTCCAACCGCCCATCCCTCAATCATCAGTTGAAAACTCGCGCCCAGGCCCACTTGATCGGCTGGAGCTGCGCATCTTGAACTCTTGAAGCTTTGGACTTGGCAAATGACCGGTTCAGCCGGCCATCAAGCCTAGAGCTCAATACTTTGTTTCCTAAAGTACTTGACAGAGCTAGGCCCGCCTCACATCTTACCCCCATGGATAACCAACCTGCTAACACCGATCTGCCTCCTCCCTTCTCTCCTGACGAGGCACTAGAGGACCTCCGCCAGATCCGAAGAACCATGGAGCGGGCCGTCTCCTTCACCGCGGTTCCGGGATGGGGGACCGTCATCATCGGCCTGACCGCTCTGGCGACCGCAATCGTGGCGAGTCGGCAGTACACGGATGCGGGATGGCTCCTCGTCTGGCTAGGGGAGGCCCTGCTCGCCGTGACGATCGGCGTGACGGCCATGGTCCGCAAAGCCCGCAAGCAGGGCACTCCCCTGCTCCGCGGATCCGGCGCCCGTTTCGCCTTCAGCTACACCCCACCCCTCGTCGCCGGTGCGGTGCTCACCGTCGTGCTCTTTGCGGCGGAGTTGGCCGTGGCCCTCCCGGGGACCTGGCTACTGCTCTACGGGACGGGAGTGATGACGGGAGGCGCGTTTTCTGTAAGAGCCGTTCCCATCATGGGTCTCGGTTTCATGGTCCTCGGCGTGGCGGCGTTCGCCGCGCCGCCGATGTGGGGTGACGCGTTCCTTGCCGCCGGGTTCGGAGGCTTGAACATCCTCTTCGGCGCGATCATCGCCCGCAGCTATGGCGGATAAAGGCGTACCGACCGACCTCGACCGACTCATTCACCAGCGAGTTCGACTCGCGATCATGAGCGCGCTGGCGGTGAACGAGTCTCTGGCCTTCAACGACCTGAAGGCCCTGCTCGAAATAACCGACGGCAATTTGAGCGTTCATGCTCGAAAGTTAGAGGAGGCCGGCTACGTGGAGTGCGTCAAATCGTTCGAGGGGCGGATCCCAAAGACGGAATACCGGCTGACGCCCGTGGGGCGCGAAACTCTCGAACGCTATCTGGACCGCATGGAGGAACTGATCCGCGCGACGCGCGGTGAATGAGTGGACTCGAAACCATGAACGACACATCGAAACTCGCACGTGACGTACTGATCGTCGCACTGTTGCTGGGAATTGCGGGAGATTCGCTTCTGCGAACGGGCCCCTGGAGCCTGAACTTGACGCTGTGGGTCGCAGCCGTGTTGGCCGGAGTGCTGATGCTGGCCGCTCGCCATGACATCGAATGGCCAAGAGACACTGCCTGGTTGCTCGCCCCCGCCCTGCTATTCGCCGCCGGATTCAGCTGGCACGACTCGCCGTTTCTGAAGTTCATCGACCTCTTCGCAGTCGGCCTGTTGCTGTCGATTTGGAGCTTGAGCCTGGACCGCGTGCGGATTCCTGTTTGCAGCATCCTCGATTACGTGCGCGGTGTCGTGAACACCGGTTTCGCGGCGGCACAGGGTGCGGCGCCCATTGCCGTTCGGAAGATACCGGTAGCAGCTCCTCCACGATCCGAGCGCTGGCGACACGCGAGGGCCGCGGCCGTGGGACTGCTGATCGCATTCCCTCTTGTGTTCATCTTTGGTGGGTTGCTGATGGCAGCGGACGCCGTCTTCGACCAGATGGTGACGACCGCCCTCGACATCGACTTCGAGCAGCTGGCCTCACACGCAATATTGACCGCGTTTTTTGCCTGGATCGTTTGTGGGTTCTTCCTGGCAGTCTTCGAGATCAGCAAACCTAAAGTCGGCGACTCGCTGGCGGTGGAGCGACCCAAGGTGGGTATCATAGAGATCGGCGTGCCGCTGGGTCTCATCAACCTTCTCTTTCTCGTCTTCGTCATCGTGCAGCTGCGCTATCTGTTTGGCGACAGTTCCTTGGTGCAGGAAACGGTCGGCATGACGTACGCCGAATACGCGCGCCGCGGATTCTTCGAGCTCGTCACTGTGGCGGCGTTGGTACTTCCCGTCCTGCTGACGGCCGACTGGTTGCTAGCCGGCACCAATCGACGGTCGCTTGCGATCTTTCGCGGCCTGGCGAGCCTGATGTTGATCCTGCTTTTGCTGATCGTGATCTCAGCTCTGAAGCGCATGCATCTCTATCAGAGCGTCTATGGCCTCACGGAGCTGCGGCTCTACACGACGGCGTTCATGGCCTGGCTGGGGATCGTGCTGATCTGGCTCGCGGTCACGGTGCTCAAGGACCGCCGCCAATACTTCGCCACCGGCGCGGCGTTGGCCGGCTTCTGTCTCATCGCGGCCCTTAACATACTGAACCCGGATGCACTCATAGCTCGAGTGAACACGACTCGGGCATTGGAAGGAAACGAGTTCGACGCCCACTACGCCGCCTCGCTCAGTGCTGATGCCTTACCTACCCTGGTCGGTGCCTTCGACACTTTGAGTCATGAAGACCGCTGCATACTCTCAGACCGGCTGTTGACCCGCTGGTCGCTGGAGGATGAAGGGGACTGGCGTGTCTGGAACGCCAGTCGATCACGCGCCCTACGGATAGTGGCGGACAACAGGGAACTGTTGAGTCCCGTGGCGTGCACGAATCTGCTAGGTGTTGCTTCCAGGCAAGCGGCGGCGGAAATGCTCGGCCAGCCCGTCTTTAAGCGGTAGTGTTCCAGTAACTCGTCGCGAGTCAAAGCGTCATTCTCTGGACATAGTCGGAGGAAGGTCTGACGAAGAGCCTTAGCCGTCTCGTTGCTCCTGCCGCTCTGTACATCTGTTCTCGTCGCCCGGGAACCGGCCCGCACTACTTCATCCTCGAGCGGCGTCGCGCGCTACGACCGAGTACTCGCACCGGGGATGGCCGATCTCGAGTTGGGTGTCGAAGACCTTGGCGGAATTCCCTACGCTGAGTTTGTGAAGAGCGAATCTTCCAACAGAACAGTAGGAAAGATGCATCAAGGTGATTCGCCGCATGCGATTCGTTCAGAAGAGCCTGTTCTGAAGCGGTAAGTGTAGCAACAACTTAGACGAACCGCCTTGACTGAGCCCCTGGCACGCGGCATGCTGAACCTGTCTCAGACACTAGAACAGGTTGAATGGCATGCCCTCCCCAAGGCACTGTTTATTTATCTCCCTGGCTGCCGCGCTGTCCCTGAGTTGCGCGGAGTCGAACTTCGAGCCCGTTGCTCCACAGCGGCTCGACCCGCCCGAGGTCTACCGCGCCTGGTGGTCTGAAGTCGAATCATGCATCGGCACCGCCGCCACATTCGAGCGCGTCACATGGTACCAGGCCGAACAACTGGTTAACAAACAAGAGGGAACGAACCACGCAGGTGCCTGGCTGCCACCGCATACCATCTACGTCAGGTCCGACAAGCTGCTCTTCACAGCCGGGGTCAAGCACGAGATGGTGCACGAGATTCTCCAACGCCGCGACCACGACACGCCGCTCTACCACTCCTGCGCAGGCATTTGACTGGACGGCGAAGACGGTCTTGCGCGTCCGTCGCACGCCCCTAGCTTCGCGGACTACCAGCAGACAACAAAGCGAACGAACGTGCCGGCGGACCTACCGGTTTGTGGAGGCGTGATCATGGATCTGGGCATCGAAGGCAAAGTCGCGGCGGTTGGCGGTGCGAGCACGGGACTCGGGAAAGCCGTCGCCTGGTCGTTGGCTCGTGAAGGCGCCCGTGTGGCGATCTGCGCCCGTGATTCCGAGCGGCTGGAGCGCACCGCGCAGGCCATCAACCGGGCGTCCGGTCGGCAGGTCTTACCCTTCGCCTGCGACCTGGCCACCTCGTCGGGCCCCGAGGATTTCGTCCAGAACACGGTCAAACACCTGGGCAAGATCGACATCCTGGTGGCCAACGCCGGCGGCCCACCAGCGACGATCAGCTCGAAGACCCCGCCGGACGCGTGGAGCGAGGCGCTGGAGTTGAACCTGCTGAGCACGGTTCGAATGGCGCAGGCAGCGATACCCTACATGCGGAGAAGCGGTTGGGGCCGGATCGTCTGCATCACTTCAGTCTCGGTAAAGTCACCGTTGCCTGGCATGGTCCTGTCCAACACTGTGCGTCCCGGCGTCGTCGGCTACGCGAAGACGATCGCCGACGAGTTTGCCCAGGACGGCATCACCGTCAACGTGATCTGCCCCGGCTACATGGCCACGGACCGCGTCACCCAGCTGGCGGAGCACCGCGCCAAGGAGGCCGGCTCGAGTGTAGAGGCGGTGATGGAGAGTATGGTGGCCAATATCCCGGCTGGCCGCATGGGAGATCCAAAAGAGCTGGGCGACCTGGTGGCGTTTCTCGCCTCGGAGCGCGCCGCTTACGTCAACGGAACGACGATTCAGATCGATGGAGGTTACGTGAGAGGCCTCCTATAGGCCGCTCGCGCTGATCCGACCACCACAGATCCGCCGGAACCCCGCCTGAAACACAGGGTTTCGGCCCTCGTAGTGAGATCTAGACCCCCTAGCAACCGCGGCTCGAGTTCAGCTGTCCTACTGGGAGAAGAGCCACAGATACTGCGGGTTCAGGGGACACAGCGGGCAGCCCACAAACAAATGAACCGGTCCAGAAGACGGGACAGTTTAGACGGAGCAGCACCATGAAACGACGGACCAAGGTGATCCTCGGCGTCATAGGCGTTCTGGCTGTCGGCGGTGTCGGTTTTGCCGCCGTCAACAACCGCAACGGCGATAACGAGGAAGTGCGAACCTTTGAGGTCGAGCGCGGCGAGATCGTCGACAAGGCCCTTGCCGTTGGGCGGGTCGAGCCCGAGATCGAGATCAGCGTGAAATCGAAGATCTCCGGCGTGGTGAGCCAGGAGTTCGCCGACGTGGGTGAATTCGTACGGGCCGGTGCTCCGCTCCTGGAGATCAAGCCCACGCCGACGCCGCTGGAGCTGGTGGAGACGCGACGGCAGCTGGAGCTTCGGCAACTCGAGCTCGATAATCAGCAAAGAGAACTCGACCGGAAACGCAGCCTTCTGGAGCAGGGCCTGATCTCCGACAACGAGTACGAGCTGGCGCAGCGTGCTTTCAGCGAGGCGGAGCTGAACGTCAAGCTAGCGGGCGAGCGGTTGGCGCTACTCGAGGAGGGAAAGGTCACCATGGCCGACCAGAGCGTCGACGCGATCGTCAAGTCGCCCATCGACGGATTCATCCTCGAGAAGAACGTGGAGATCGGCGACCCGGTCGTCCCGCTCAACCCGTACCAAGAGGGTACGGTGATCATGACGATGGCGGAGATGAGCTCGCTCATCTTCCGGGGCACGGTGGATGAGATCGACGTCGGCCGCTTGAGCGAAGGCATGAACGTCGAGATCAAGATCGGCGCGCTGCCCACCGCCAACGTCACCGGAACGCTCTACAAGATCTCCCTCAAGGCTCGCAACGAGGACAACTCGACGGTCTTTCCGATCGAAATCACCCTGGACGAATCCGACGTCACGCTGCGCGCCGGCTATTCGGCTAACGCAGACGTGATCATCGACCGGCGCTCAGACGTCCTGATGATCCCCGAGCGACTAGTGACGGTGAGCGGCGACACGAGCAAGGTCACGCTACTGCTGGAAGACGGAACGCAGGAGGAGCGGATCATCAAGACCGGCCTCAGCGATGCGATCAACATCGAGGTAATCGAGGGCCTAGCGGAGGGTGACAAGATCGTGGAGCCGCCGCCGCGGGAGATAGAGTAGACGGTAGACGGTAGACGGTAGACGGTGATGCCACGGTGAATCCATGAGAGTATTCGGGAGCTTCAAGGACTTCTTCAACGACATCCGGACCCAGCGGTTGCGGACGTTGTTGACGATCATGGGGATCACCTGGGGTACCGTGGCGGTTGTCGTCTTGCTGGCGTTTGGTGTGGGGATGGAGAAGCAGACGCGGAAACGGATGCATGGGCTGGGTGAGCGTATCGTCATCCTGTTCGGGAATCGAACGACCAAGTCCTTCGCCGGTTTTCCGGAAGGGCGCTGGATTCGGTTCCAGGAAGAAGATGTCCACCTGCTTCAGCAGGAGATCCCGGACATCGTAGAGATCAGCCCGGAGTACAGCACGCGCCGCGTGCCCGTGCGTCGCGGCCGCGCCAGCGCTTTCCCCAACATCACGGGTGTTTACCCCATCTATAGCGACATGCGGAACGTGATCGCCGACTGGGGCGGGCGTTTCATCACTCAAGCGGATATCGATGAGCGACGGCGCGTCGCCTTCCTGGGCAACGAGCTCCGCAACCTCCTGTTCGAGGACGAAGAGGCGATCGGCAAGGTCGTCTTCGTCGGCGATGTGCCGTTCATTGTGATCGGGGTCTTGAAGGAGAAGCAGCAGAACTCATCGTACAACTCGCGTGATCGGGACCGCATCTTCATCCCATCCAGCACCTACCGGGCGATCTTCGGCGACCGCTACATAAACAACATTATCTACAGGACCAGCAGTCCGGCGGTGATCGAGCCCGTCGAGCGCCGCGTCAACGAGGTGTTGGGCCGCAAGTATCGCTTCGACCCGACCGACGAAGACGCGATCTGGGAATGGGACACCAGCGAGTTCGAGGAGATTCTGACCGCGATCTTCCTGGGCATGAACATCTTTCTTGGCATCGTCGGCGCCTTCACGCTCACTGTGGGCGGCATCGGCGTCGCCAATATCATGTACATCGTCGTTCGCGAGCGGACCAAGGAGATCGGCGTCCGCCGCTCGATCGGAGCCCGCAAGAAAGACATCATGCTCCAGTTCCTCGGCCAGACGTTCGTGGTGGTGGGGACGGGGGCGTTTCTTGGTTTCCTCATCTCGTGGGGCCTCGTGAAGCTGGGCCAGTGGATGCCGCTCCGCGAGTTCATCGGCGTGCCGACCATCTCGCCGGTGGTCGCGATCGCGACCGTAACGCTCCTGACTCTGGTAGCGCTGTTTGCCGGCTTCTTCCCAGCACGCCGTGCGGCGAATCTGGATCCTGTGGAGTGCCTGAGGTACTAGGTGGAGCAGTAGGCTTTAAACGGTAGACGGTAACATATGTGGCGGATACTTCTGGGTGAATTTTTGGGCGACCTGAAAGAGCAGAAGACTCGTGTACTGCTCACCACATTCGCCATCACCTGGGGTACGATCGCCGTCGTGCTGCTTCTGGCATTCGGGGAAGGACTTCGCCATTCGATCGTTAAGGGGTTGCTCAACGCCGGCGAGCGCATCTTCATGGTCTATGGCGGTACGACGTCCCGAGAGTTCGAAGGTTTGCCGAGGGGGCGCCGCATCCGACTCTCCGAGGAAGACCTCGACCTCATCCAGCGCTCCATCGAAGAGATCGACCTGGTCAGCCCCTCCTACGGCCGTTGGGGTGTCACGTTGGAATACGGCGACAACAAGACGACCACCTACATGGAGGGCGTATACCCGGCATTCGAGGATATGCGCCGCACGTTCCCGGACGCCGGCAGCCGCTTCATCAACCAGCGCGACCTCGACGAGCGACGCCGCGTGCTCTTCCTGGGCGACGAGATCGCCGAGGAGCTGTTCGGGACCGAAGAGCCCGTCGGCAAGACCATCATGCTCGACGACTTGCCTTACACCGTCATCGGGGTGATGCAGAGCAAGTTCCAGGACAGCATGAATAACGGCCCCGACTCACGACGAGCGATCATTCCCGCATCGACCTTCAAGAGCATCTACGGCTACCGCTACGTCAATCACTTGCTGCTGCGGCCGCGTGACCCTGGCCGGGCAGAGTATGTGAAAGCGGAGCTCAACCGCGTGCTCGGCGCCCGCTACAAGTTCGACCCGGAGGACGAGCGTGCCCTGCCGATGTGGGATTTCATCGAAGACGAGAAGCTGAGCAACCAGATCGCGTTGGGCATCGAGATCTTTTTGGGGCTGGTCGGCGCCTTCACGCTGCTGGTGGCCGGCGTCGGTGTCGCCAACATCATGTACGTGGTCGTCAGGGAGCGCACAAAGGAAATCGGCATCAAGCTCGCCATTGGCGCCAAGCGACATCACATCATGAGCCAGTTCGTGTTCGAGGCGTTGGCGCTGACGCTGATCGGCGGCGGGATCGGACTCGGATTCTCGAGCGCGGTGGTGCTCTTCGTCGACAGTCTGCCGGCAGAGGACGGCGCCGCGGTCTACCTGGCCAATCCCAAGCTGTCGATTCCCATCGCCCTTATCTGCGTGGGCGTGTTGATCGCTATCGGCTTGATCGCCGGCGTACTACCGGCGCGCCGTGCCGCCAAGCTCGATCCCGTAGAGTCTCTGCGATACGAGTAGACGTAACTGAGTACCCCCTGCCATTTCGGCACCGCCCGCTCTTGACTGGCCACGCGGCGACTCCCATTATCGCCCACGGCACCTAATCGGGAGTTCCCATCTATGAAACGTATTAGTGCACTTGGCGTTGCGATCCTCGTCGGCCTGATCATGGCACACCAGGGATTGGCACAAGAGCCGGAGAAGGGCTGGTTGGCAGGTATCCGCGGTGGCCTCAACCTAGCCGACATCGATTTTCCAGGCGTGGACTTCGATGCACGGACAGGATTCGCCGCGGGCGCCCTCGCTGGCTACAGGTTCCACCCGCAGTGGGCCGTCCACGCGATCGTCTCCTACACGCAGAAGGGGGCGAAGGACGAAGGAACGAGCACCCAGGGCGCATTCACGCGGAAAATAAAGATCCCGTACGTCGAGCTGCAGGTTCCGGCTGTACTGATGCCGCCCCTGGCCAATGAGAACCTCGCACCTCGGGCGTACATCGGTCCCTACATCGCCTACGAGCTTGGCTGCGATGTCACGCTCGAGGACCCGACGGGAGTTGAGACATCGACTTGCGAAGAAGGTGCCGAAACAGGTATAGCACCCCAGACGGCGAGTATTGACTATGGCCTGACGATCGGCCTCGGTCTCGACTTGATGAGAGGCAACAGCGGATTTTCTATCGACTTCGTATACGACCTGGGCCTCGGCAACATCAACGACACGCCCGCCGCGCCTGAAATAAGAAACCGAGTGATCCAGATCCTCATCGGATACGTCCAGAGACTCTAGAACACCTCGAAGAGACGAACAAAAAGGGCCGCCACACGCCGGCCCTTTTCTTGTGGCGGGTACGGTACCGTATCGCTCACGACTCGTCCGCAACGATTCGATACACGTTGCCGTTTCCGGAGAGAACATACAGCTCGCCGTCATCATCCTCGCCAAACGAGAGCACCCGACCGATATCCCCGACATCCCACTCACGCTGATCGGTCGCTGCCGCGCCAGCCAGCCTGAAACTCCTCAAAAAGCCGGCGCACCAGTCCGAATAGAAGTAGTGGCCCTGCAGCGCGAGCATTGCGGCGCCACGATACACATAGCCTCCGGTTACGGAACACCCATCAAGGTGATCGTACTCCAAGACCGGCAACGTCAGGCCCGACATGTCGCAGGTGCCGGCACCAAAGCAGTGCATGCCCTCCATGGTGTTCCAACCGTAGTTGATTCCACCAGTCGACGACGCCACCGCGTTCACTTCCTCCCACGTGTTCTGACCGACGTCCGCTATATAGATGTATCCGTCCACCCGGTCGAACGAAAAGCGCCACGGGTTACGAAGCCCGTACGCCCAGATCTCGTCCATGCCCGCCGATCCGACGAACGGATTGTTCGCTGGCACGGAGTAAGGGTTACCTCCGTCGACATCGATCCGCAGCAGCGAGCCGAGAAGCGTGTTCGGGTTTTGCCCATTTCCGCCCGGGTCGCCGCCACCACCTCCATCGCCCAGCGCGATATAGAACATGCCGTCCGGCCCGAATGTGATCTGGCCGCCGTTGTGGTTGGAGGACGGCTGATCCAGCGTGAAGATCACTCGGTCGGGATTGGGTTGGGCGACGTTCGGGTCACCGCTCACGCTGTATCGCTCGATCTGCGTATCGCCGTCAGGCTCTACCGAGTAACTGACGTAGAAGTAACCGTTGGTGTTGTAGTCGGGGTGAAAGGCAAAGCCCAATAGGCCCTGTTCGCCGCCACTACGAACATCATCGCTGATGTCGAGGAACGGAGTAGCAAGTCGCTCACCATTCTCGATGATCCAGACCCTGCCGTCCAGGTCGCTGACGAATAGGCGCGAATCACCCGGCGGCGTCGCCAAGAAGGCGGGGTTGCTGAAACCGCCCACCACGACTTCCGCCGCCAGCCCCGTGACTGGCACGATCGGCTCCGTGGAATCCTCCGAGCATCCCGATATCGCGATAGCGCTCAACAGAACAGTCAAATATCCCACGCTACGTCGATCCATCCAGAGTTCCTTTCGCTCGAGGATTACTTTTGGGGCCCAGGGATCCGGACAGGCTACTGCTAACACCTCAGGCCGTGGCTTGTTCCGGTTGCTTTGAGGAGTCTTAGAAGATCTGCATCTGGAAGCGGACCAGTCGACCCGGCCGCGGTAGGCCGCACTGATCAAACACGGAAGAGTCGGACAGGTTATCGAAAGCGACGACCGCATCGAGTCGACGTCTTCCGGAGCCGCCCAAACCGAAGCTCTTTCCCAACTCCAGATCGAACCAGGTATTCGAGGCGAGCTTCACCTCCGAATCGAAGTCGGGGTGGACGCAATAGCGTGGCGCCTGGTGCCGGACGCTGGCGGTCGTCCAGAACCCCCTGGGCAGCCGGAGCGTTCCGAAGATTCCGCCGTTGAACCACGGCTGGTATTCCGGATTCCGCTGATCGTCCGGCGCCGACGGATCCGTAAGGGTGACGTTTTGGATCGTGGCGTCCGCCGCGACGGTCAACGGCCCGAATAGCGCGTCGATCAACAGCTCCAGCCCGAGACTCGTGATCTTGTCGCGATTCTGCCGCTGGAGCTTCCCATCGCCAACGGAGACACGAACGATCGCATCGGTGAGCCGCTGATAGAACGCCACGGCCTGTCCGCCGAAGCGTCCCACCCGGTAGGTCGCACCCAGTTCGGCCACACCCAGCACCTCGGGATCGAGCTCCGGGTTGACGACGAAACGGCCCAACGCGCCGGAATACAGCTCGCGCAGCGCCGGAAATCGCACGCGCCGGCTGAGCCCGCCGTTGAGCACGACCGATCCATCGCCGATCGCCACCGTCCCACCCGCGCGAGCGCCCCAGGTCCATATCGGGGCGCGGGGATCCGCCGGTCCCGTCACCGGGGTTCCCGCGCCATCGACGCTGACTCCGACGCTCACCCGGGCGCGGGAAGCATCCAGATCGGGCAGCAGCGGTTGGTCGACCTCGAGGCCGAGGCTGAACAGCCACTGCTTGTAGGTTTCCGGATTGGCATCATCGATGACCTCGACATGGCGCGTTTCCGCCGCCGTGAGCGCGCCGCGCAGAATCCCGATCCCCAGCGTGTGGTCGCCCAACATCCTGATGGAGAGGGTCCGGTCGTCGCCCGACTCGCCGCCCGTTACCGAATCGTAGGCAATATCCGAGTACGTATCGATGAAGGTCTCGCCGAAATCGAGCCCGACGCTCGCTTCCAGGTCGCCTTCGCCCCACGGCGTCTGTCGCCAACCTGTACCCGCCGATAGCGCCGTCACCCAGCGCCACTGATCCGGATAACGCCAGAGCCGCGGATCGACCGTGTGCCGCTCCGGCGGTACGCCTCGCTCGGCCTTGAACCCGAACGACGTGAGCGACAACCAGCGGCCGCTCTCCGCCTCGTAACGAGCCGACACGAAGGCGTTGCCATGCTCCATGTCGCTGTTCAGCCGATTTTCCGATAGCTGTGGGTCGGCCGGCGGAACGTCGGCGGGCAGCGGCCAGGCCGAACGGTTTCGGTAGCCGCCACCGCCGCGCAACGTCACCTCTCCGGACGAAGTCGGGATGATCGTCGACAGACCGAGTGCCGCCGCCGCGTTACCCAGGTTATCGACGCCGACGTTGAACTGGAACGGCGATGGCGGAGGAACGTTGCCGTTAGCTTCGCCGACCGCGACCAGCACGGCCCCGCCAAGCGCGTTTGGTCCGTACAACACCGAGGACAGGCCCCGCACCAGCGTGATCTCCCGTGCTGCGGTGACCGGCACGACCGAAAGATCGGTCCGGTTGTCCCAACCCAACGTGATCGGGACACCGTCCACCAAGACGGCCACGCGGCGCGACCCCATCCCCCGGATGGCCGGCTGGGCTTCTCCGCGAGAGTTCTCACGGATCTGGATCAGCGGTAGCTGGCGGAGCACGTCGGCCAACGTCGGAGCCGGGATGGTGCGCAGCGAGTCGAGGGGTGTGGTGACCGCCGCCGCGCCGCCCGCCGTGGCCACGGGACGGGCCACGCGCACCTTGATCGGCTCCATGTTGTAGATGGTATCGAAGGGGACGGTATCTCGCTGGACTGTGTCACGCGGCTCCTGGGCCAGGCCCCGTGCCGGGCCGGTCGCCCACAGCGCGAGAACCGCGAGCAGAGATGCTGTTCGCGGTGCGGTCAGAGAGAAGAAAGCCCCAAGACTGCGATCGTTATGCAAACGCCCTCGAGTTCAGGTCAAGTCGTGGTACGGCGCCATGATGCGAAAACCCGGGGAGATCAAACATCGGTCGCCCCGGGTTGTCAACGGCGACAGCGCCGTTCGGCTCAGGCCGGTCGGCTGGCGCGAATGAACGCCGAACAGAACCGACCGTTCTCCAGCCAGGCATCCTCGACCTCGATTCCGAACTCTCGGCCAAGCTGTCGCAGCTCTTCATCCTCATAGACCCGGGTGACCTCCACACCGATATCTACGAAACCGGCATCCGCGAGTTTCGCCCGATAATCGTCTTCGTGCAAGGCGCCGGCGACGCAGCCGCTCCATGCCTCGAGGCTCTTTCGGATCTCCTCCGGAATCGCTCCCTGAAAGACCATGTCGGACACCGCGAAGCGGCCGCCCGGCCGCAGGACCCGATAGGCTTCCTCAAGAACCTTGTCCTTGTCCGGCGACAAGTTGATCACGCAGTTCGAGATAATCACGTCGACGCTCTCGTCGGGTAGCGGCACGTTTTCGATGTTCCCCTTGAAGAACTCGGCGTTCTCGATCCCCAGCTCCCGCTGATTACGCCGGGCCAACTCCAGCATCTCGTCCGTCATGTCCAGCCCGTACGCTTTGCCCGTTGGACCCACACGCTGCGCCGAAAGCAAGACGTCGATCCCCCCGCCCGACCCCAGGTCGAGCACGTCCTCTCCTTCCTTCAGCTGTGCCAGCGCCGTCGGGTTGCCGCAACCGAGTGATGCCAACGCCGCCGTGTCTGTGACCTGCGCCAGTTCTTCAGCCGAATAAAGATCACGCGTGATTACTGTCTTCTCCTCACCGCCGCAACAGCTCGACTCGACGGGCCCGCAACAACTGGATTGCTGCGCCTCGCTGGCCTGTTTCGCCGCCGCCGCATATCGTTCACGCACCGCTTCATGGATCTTCGTGTCACTGCTCATCTCAAATCCTCCGCGTACGGTACCACTCCTTGAAGAAGTGATAGCGATAGGTGAATACCGTGCAACACAGCTTCTTGAACAGTTGCAGAACCCTGCTCGAACTTCGCGAGTGCTCTGCGCCCGCACTGCATCCGTCAGTGGCGCCACACGTCGCGTGGATCGGATCTAGGTCACGGTACAGCATTTTCCCCCCTCCGCTACAAGACCGGAGTTGGCCGCGTCCGTCAGTCTTCCCAGCAGCCGGATCAATGATCGCCTGACCTCCGGATCGAACTCCGCCAACAATCGTCGTTCCTGGGACAGCAGCTCTTCCTCGATTCGCGAGTACAGTCGCTTCCCCGCCGCGCTGGCGGTCAGCACGATGGCCCGCCCGTCTTCCGGATGTCGGGCCCGCTCGACATAACCCTTCCGCTCCAACGCGCTCACCACCCGGCTTGCCGTGCTCTTCTCCAGGTAGAGCTCGGCCGCCAGCTCGTTCAGCGTCAGCCCGGCTCGCCGTATCAGCGCTTCCAACGCCCAGCACTGGGTCACGGAGATGTCGTAGCAGCAGATGCACTCACGGTCACGGAACTGGTAGGCCCGCTTGAGCTCCAGTAGAACGCGGTGGAGCTGGACCGCGTCGTCGTCCAATCCGCCCGCTCCTGGAGCTCGCCGTGTAGGCTGTGTCGGTGTGGTTTCTGGAGTCATAAGGCCGTTCCCCTAATAGTTGCTACTGCCAACTATATTGCCATCACCACTACCTGTCAAGGGTTTCTCCCCTCCCCCGTATTGACCCGGCTACCTGACCGCGCCATTTTGCCGCCCGATTGGGCTCAAGGAGGATTCATGAGGAAGCTGCTGCTCGCCGTCGCGCTGCTGGCATCGGTCACCGCGCCCGGCTCGCTTTTCAGTCAGGTCAACATCGGCGCCCAGGTCAGCTGGGGAGACGAATTCGATCTCGGCTTCGGCGGCCGGATCACCGGACGCTCTCCATGGGTTGACCAGGCGATCGAGTTCGTCGGCGCGTTCGATCTATTCTTCCCCGACGAGGGGAATGCCGATGACCGGTCGTATTGGGAGGTCAACCTGAACCTCCTGTACAACATCGCGATCAGACACGAGATGTTCCTCCCCTACGCCGGGCTCGGGATGAACATCGCCCGCCTATCGCAGACGGTCTCCGGCTCAACCACGTCAACCACAAAGGCCGGTGCCAACCTGATCGCCGGACTGAAGGTGGTGACCGGCGCCGTCAGCCCCTACGGCGAAGCCCGCTACGAGTGGGGCGGCGGAAAACAATTCGTCCTAACCGCCGGCATTTTGTTCACAGTAGGCTCCGGCGCCAATTAGGCAATCAACCTCAGGTACGAACACACAACGCCCGACGTCGTTCAACGAACGTCGGGCGTTGCACGTCGACCGTCGAACAGGACTCGACCGTCGAGCGACGGCTGTCGGCTGTCCGCTGTCGAGATAGTCCCTGCGTCGAACGACGGCCGTCGGTTGCCGGCCGTCGCCCGTCGATCTACCTACCGTTCAGGCAACGTCAACGGCTCCTTCTCTTCGAGGAACGCAAACCCCGCCTCTTCAACCTTCGCCCTGAACGCCGCCACGTCTTCCGCAAATATCGCGTTCAGCCTAACAACCGCCTCATCCACCCGAGCCTCCGCCTGCGCAAGATACCATTGCTCGCCCTGCGTGGGCACGTCCCATGACGAGCTCATCGAGAAATAGGCACCACGCACACGAGTGTAAACCGTCGTGTCGGCGGTTATGCCTTTACCCGTGCCCGGCACCTCCCAAAGCCACTCCTCCAACTCGGTGAGCTTCTGCTTCAGGCTACGGCCATCCTGCGCCAGCTCGCCGCCACCCTGGCGACCGCGCTGCTGGCCGTTGGTCGGGCCCGCCGTCTCGTCATCGGTCGTCGCCTCTTCCTTCTTGACCATGCCGAGGACACGATCGATCTCGTCACGGGTCGTGCGAATACGCGAGACCGCTTCCGCCAGCGTCTCCTGCACCGCACCGGCATGCATGAGCGCGTCGAACTTCTGCTGCCGCTCGGCCAGAGTGACGTTCGGGTAGCGCGGGTCCTGCAACACGTTCACCGTCCCGCTCACCTCGTTGTCGCCGTACTTCAGCGTGACCGTATAGGTGCCCGGCAGCACTTCGGGTCCGAAGCCGCCGCCGCCAAAGAATCCACCGCCTCCTCCCTGCGGCCCACGTCCGGCCCGGGGCCGCTCGAACCCATCGTGCCGCAGCGGCCAGAAGATGCGATTCACGCCCAGTTCGATGGGCCGCTCGAAGCTGTTCACGACGTTGCCGTCAGCATCCGTGATCTCCACTTCGACCTGCGGCCCGCCGCGACCCGGACCGCCGAAGCCACCCGGTCCTGGCGGGCCGCCGGGCCGCTCCTCGGCCTCCGGTTCTTCACCCGCTTCGCGCCGCGCCGCCTTACGCTGACGCTCGATCTCATCGTCCGGATGCGGCAGATCATCGCCGTTCACAGAGAACGTGATCATCGCTCCGCCAAACCGGTTATCCCCACGATACTCGCCGTTGCCCGGGAAGCGGGAGGCGGGAGTCTGCTTCATCCGGAACTGGATCGCGTCGGGGATGTCGAACAGGTGGATCGCCTCGGCCATCGTCTCCGCCGACATGGTGCGCAACGGCGCGATGTTGTCGATGACGTAAACCGCCCGGCCGTGCGTGCCGATCACCAGATCGTGCTCACGGGGATGGACGACCAGCGCCATCGCTGACACCGTCGGGAAGCCGTGCGCCCACTTGTACCACTGTTCTCCGCCGTTCTGCGAGAAGTAGAGCCCGAACTCGGTGCCCAAAAACAGCAGATCTTCTTTCACCGGATCCTGCTCGATGGCCAGAGCGTAGCCCCACAGATCGTCGGTGGCGATGCTCTCCCAGTTGCGACCGTAGTTCGTGACCTTGAAGACATAGGGCGTCCAGTCGGCGCGCCGATGGTTGTCGAACACTACATACGCCACCGCCGGATCGAACTTCGACGGCTCGATGTGCGGCACCCAGGTGTTGTCGGGGACGCCGCGCGCCCGCTCTTCGATGCTCTCCCACGTCGCGCCGCCGTCCTGCGTCACGTGCACCCGTCCGTCGTCGGTGCCGACCCAGATCACGCCACGCTCGATGGCGCTGGGCGCGATGGTCATGATCGTCGTGAAGTTCTCGGCGCCGGTCACGTCATAGGTCAGGCCACCGCTCTCATCCTGTTTCTGCCACTCCGGGTTGTTCGTCGTCAGGTCCGGGCTGATGATCTCCCACGTGTCACCCCGGTCCGTCGACTTGTGCACGAACTGACTGCCGTAGTAGACCGTGTTGCCATCGAACGGGTCGATGGCGATCCCGGCGTTCCAGTTGAAGCGCAAGAACACATCATCCGGATGCACGGGGCGGATGCTCTTCCGCTCGCCCGTCCAGTTGTTCCAACGGCTCAGGTTTCCACCCTGACTCATGGCGTAGCCCGAGTGTGGATCGCCGGGGATGGCCAGCGTGGCGAAGCCATCGCCGAAGCCGACCTCGTCCCAATGCAGGTTGCGAATACCGCCGTTCTCCCAGACGTAGGCCGGGCCGCGCCACGAACCGTTGTCCTGCAGGCCGCCCAGCACGTTGTACGGCGTCTCCATGTCCACGTTGATGTGGTAGAACTGGGCCAGCGGCAGATTCGTCACAAAGCGCCACGTCGCGCCACGGTCGCGGCTGATGTAGACGCCGCCGTCGTTGCCATCGATGATATGGTTGGGATCGTTGGGGTTGATCCACATGGCGTGATGGTCCGGATGGATTATCCAGCCGGCCAGAGTTTCGAAACTGTCGCCGCCATCGTTCGAGACGGTGACGGTGGAGTGCAGACTATAGACCCGGTTCGGGTCCTTCGGATCGACCCGGATGTCGGCGTAGTAGAACGGGCGGTTACCGACGTTGCCCTCGTTGGCCGTCTTCCGCCACGTGTAGCCACCGTCCGTCGATTTGTACAGCGCGTTCTCTTTCGCCTCGATTAAAGCGTAGACGATGTTCGGATCGGACGGCGCGATGGCCAGCCCGGTACGCCCCAGGTCGCCCTCGGGAATTCCGTCCTCCGGAGTCAGCTTCTTCCAGTTCCGCCCACCATCGACGGTCATGTAGAGGCCGGAGCCCGGGCCGCCTGACCGGAAGAACCAGGGCCAGCGCCGATAGTCCCACATCGCCACGATCAGCTTGTTCGGGTTGGTGGGATCCATCTCCATGTCGGCGACGCCTGTCCGCTCGTCGACATAGAGGATCTTCTGCCATGTGGCGCCGCCGTCCACCGTCTTGTAAACGCCGCGCTCCGGGTTCTCGCCCCACAGCGTGCCCATCGCCGCCACGTAGGCGATGTCCGGGTTGTTGGGATCTAGATAGATCCGATGGATGCGCTCGGTCTTATCCAACCCGAGATGCGTCCATGTGCGTCCGCCGTCCATCGACTTGTAGATGCCGTTGCCCACCGACACGCTGTTTCGTGTGTTGCCTTCGCCCGTGCCTACCCAAACGATGTCCGGGCTGGCCTGGTAGATGGCGATGGCGCCGATGGCAGCGACCGGCTGGTCATCGAAGATCGGCTCGAAGTTGAGACCCCCGTTCACCGACTTCCAAAGACCGCCCGTGGCGGCACCGACATAGATGATGTCGGGATTCGATTCCACGGCCCTGATGTCGCCGATCCGGCCGCTCATGCCGGCCGGGCCGATCGAGCGCGCCTCCATTCCGGCGAGCAGATCGGGATCGATCTGGGCGTGGAGCGGCACGACCATCACGGCCAGTACAGTCGTGGCCATACCCACAGAAACGAGACGACGGAGCATGAGATTCCTCCAACGCTTTAGGGGAATGATTCTATGTTCGGGGCGCGAACAAGTTACAGCATGGGGTGATTAACGGCCAGCGAGGGAATCGGAATTGGGGAACGAGACAGTCGACGTTCGACAGCCGACAATCGACGGACATCGGTCGTTGTCTATTTCGACAGCCGACAGCGGACAGCCGCCGCTCGACGACCGAGGACAATTCGGCGATCGACGCCCGATGTTCGTCGTGCGACCGTCGCTATATGTGAGTCGGTCGTCGAGCGTCGGTCGCCCAACAGGACTCGGTCGTCGAGCGGCGGCTGTAGGCTGTCGGCTGTCGAAATAGTCCGATCATCGAACGACGAGCCTCGACCGTCGGCCGTCGAGAGTCGCCTACAAACTCGGTGCGAGCACAACCGCGTTCAAAAACAGCCGATGCAATCCAAACCAATAAACCCTAAAATTCGGATCCTCGAGGAATAGTATCACCTTCCCCCGCCCGACCCGCTCGACGATCACAAACGGAGTCCCCGCAAGACGCTCGATCGAGTCATCGTAAGCAAAGCCGGCGAGGCGGATGTCGTCCGTTTGGGAGAAAGCAAACGGTGCGGCCAGCTCCGGATCCGGCTCGAAGGCATAATTCGACCGGACCAGTACGGGCGTAGAGCCGCTGTATCCAAACGTCAGGTAGTGGTGGGGATCCGCCGTCGCGCTGAGGATGGCGCCGGGCACGGCCACCGTCTCTCGGCCATCTTCTAGCGGCCATTCGGCCGGCCGCATGCTGGCCGATGATATTGCCTCCTGGCCGGCCGCCCAGCTCGCCGCGCCTCTTATGCAGATCAACGTGCCGCCCCGAGAGATCCAGCTTTCCAACGCCTCGACGAAAGCTGGCGAAAACGTTCGGCCGCTGTACCGCCCGTCGGGCAGAACCAGCACGGTGTAGTCGTCCAACGCCGCGGAATTCAGGTCCTCCTTATAGATAGCGGTGAACTTCTGTTCGTAGAGCCTCTCCAGGTTGAACCAGAGACCACCGAACGACGTCGTGCGAACAGGATCGCCGCCCAGCACGGCGATACGCGGCCGCTCGACGAAGATGAACTGGTCTGAGCCCAGGCTGGGTCCGGAATCTGAGTGCGGCGAATTCACGGCGAACAGATCCACGCGATTCCGCATCGCGACTCTACTAAGGACCGCGAACACGTCGACGCCCGGGTTCCTCTCGTTCCTGACGAGCAGCGAACCCCGCGGGTAGGTGCGCCCGTCGATAGTGAACTCGGAGTAGGCGACGTTCACGACCAGGTCTCTTTGCAGCATATCGACCAGCGCCGCCATCGCGGCCAGCTCGCCGCCGGGGATCAGGTAACCATAGCTACCGGGCGTGCTGGGGAATGATGGCGAACGTGGAGCCGCCTCGGTGAGCGGCGTCGCCTCGATACTCACCGGCCGCCCGGTCCAGTACGCTGGAACGCCGTAAGTGAGCGGCATCGACCACGCCGTGACATCGTAGAAGAGATACGTCGTCATTCCGACGTTCGGGTTGTAGTAGCCGGCGACTTCTTGCTTATCGCGGAACTCCTGCGCCTCGACCCGCGTCGCTTCCGGAAGCTGCAGGTCGTTGCGCATCAGCGTCAGCAGCATGCGGGCCTGCGGTTGCGCGACCGGAATCACATAGCTCCCCTCGGGAATGCGCCTCGAGCTCCAACTGTTGCCGAAGTAGTCGCGCGCGTCTCGAATCGTGAACTCGTGGTCGGCCTTAAAGACTTCGATTCGATTAGCGATCAGAACATCGAGGAGATGCCGCGTGCGGTCAGGATCTCCGGTCGGCTCGATTACGAAGGCCTTCTCCGGCACCGACCTGTCTAGGGTCAATGCGCTGTGAAAGTAGTCCGAGAAATCACGCAGCAATTCCTGACGAGAAGCTACCGCGGCCTCAATTACGGCGAGCGACGCCTCGGTGTGTTGTTCGGCCGCCAGCTTGAGCGTGATCTCGCTGCCATCGTCACGACGGTAGCGGAGACCCTTGCTGCCACCTCCGATGGTTTCGTACGTGAAGCTGATGGCGCCGTTCAGCAGACCGATCGATTCCCAGTAGCCGGGATAGAAGGTGCCCGTCTCCCAGGGCCAGTACGACCACGCCCGTTCGCCGAACCGTTCGCCGATCGCATGGCCCAGCCGCGTCAGCCAACTCCGCTGCGCCTCGGTGAAGAAAGGATTGAGCGGCTCCTCGTAACCCGGCCCCGTGAAGTTGTCGTACTCGCCGTGGTGATCCACGAAGATCACGGGATTCCACTCGTAGTAGAACGCCCGGAGCGCCGCCGACTCGCGCTGCGTGCCCCACACCGACTCCCGGTTCAGGTCGACCAGGTAGTGATTCAGGTTGGTCAGCACCGCCCACGGCGGATTGTGCTCCATCGCACGCGGGTCGGCGTTGCCGCCCAGCGCCGCGAACGAGTTGGACCAACTGGCCCAGCGCTCGTGAGACGAGGGGTTCATGATCGGCGTGATGATGATGACCGCTTCATCGAGGATTCGCCCCGTCGTCGCGTCCTCGGACGCCGCCAGATGGTGCGCCATCATCAACGCCGACTCGAGCCCCGCCGTCTCGTTGCCATCGGTGCTGTAGTTCAGCCAGATGATGATCGGTGTCTCGTCGATCAATCCCGCGCTGGCTGCCGCATCCAAACTCCGAGGATCCGCGAGCTGCGCCGCTGACCACCGAATCGCATCGAGGTTCCCTATGTTCTCCGGGCTCGAGATCACCACGTACCGCAGTTCCCGATGCTCGTAATCGGTCCCATAAGACCCAAACACTACCCTGGGAGAGGCGTCAGCCAACACCGACAAGTACCGCTCCATCCCGTAGTAGTCAGTGACCCACTCGCCAAGCTCATACCCGAGCACCGAGGCCGGCGTAGGCACCTGAGCGGGCAACTCGGATCCAATCAAGACGAGCGCCACAACAGCTGAAACCATGAAGGCCGTATTCTTCACGCTACGTCCCTCCCAAGGTCAGTCCATACAAAACGCCCGACCCCCGACTACGTCGAACGACGTACATCGAGAGTCGGGCGTCGACAGCCGAACAGGACTCGGTCGTCGAGCGCCGGCTGTCGGCTGTCCGCTGTCGAAAATAGTAACAGCGAAGCTGTTTCCTCTACCGCTGCGGCAGCGAAAGCGGTTCTACCGGCTCGAGGAACTTCGCCTCGACATCCGCCGCCATCGTCCTGAACGCCGCCACATCCTCCGCGAAGACCGCGTTCAGCGCACCCACCGCCTCCTGCAGCATCGTCTCCGCATGAGTCATATAGATGGTCTGTGCCTGGGTCGGCGCATCCCACGACGACCCCAGCGATCCGCCTACGTACCCCAGCACCGTCGATGCCGTGATCTCGCGCCGGATGCCTTTGTACGTCCCCTGCGGCGTCCAGAACATCTTCTCGACCTCGGTCAGCTTACCCTTCAGCTGGCGACCCGCCTGCATCAGCTCCCGGTTACCACCCATGGCCCTCTGCTGCCCGCCATTGCTTCCGCCGTTCGTCGCATCAGTTGCCGGCGCTGATTCCCGGGCCAACCGCAGGACCTGGTCGATCTCGCCCTGGGTCGCGTTGATACGGTCGATCGCGTCGGTCAGGACCTCACCCAACGCCCCGACGTACATGATCGCGTCGAGCTTCTCCTGACGATCGGCCATCCGGATGTCATAGCGGGGGTCGGGAACCACGGTGACCGAGCCCGTAGCCTCGTTGTCGCCGTACTTCACAGTGATGCCGTAGGTACCCGGCAGCGCTTCCGGTCCACTCGGACGGAAGCCACCCTGCTGCTGGCCGCCCGGCCGCCGGAAGCCATCGTGGCGAAGATTCCAGGTGACGCGGTTGACGCCAAGGTTGGTCGTCCCGCGGAACGTGCGAATCACATCACCATCGCTGTCCGTGATTTCGATGTCTACGCGCGGCCCACGCTGGCGTTGGGCACCGGCCCGCTGCGCAGCGCCCCCGAAGCCGCCACCGCCGAAGAAAAACCCGCCCTGCTGCGGCGTGGCCGTTGCCTCACTCGGGTGCGTCAGGTCGTCGCCGTTCAGCGAGTAGGTGATCAACGCGCCGGACGGTCGGTTCTGACCGCGGAACTCACCATGCCCCGG
>JBDHJS010000011.1:0-134792 GCA_039586795.1 Gemmatimonadota bacterium | reverse complement strand
TGGCGCTCAACGCGCACTTGGCAATCTCGGTTGGCGCCCAACCGCCCCCGCCATAGCGCCTCGGTCAACCTCGTGATGCGATATATGGAGTGGAGTTTCGCACTCTATCGAGCCTTGCAGGAACACGGCATGAGCCAAGCCGAGGCCGGCACGCTTGTCGAGACGATCATGATGGACGCTTATCAACCCGTGCCGGCTGCCTTTTTCAAACTTTCACGCCTCCGCAGCGCCAAACGAGAAACCAGGGTCAAATGGCTACTGGGCATGATAACCCGGTATTTCTTCTCCTCTCCGTTCCGTCATCGGCATCTCCCCTCGGAGGCGGGCGTGGCGTTCGACGTTACCCTTTGTCCGCTTGCCAACTACTTCAAGAAACAAGGCGTTCCTGAGCTCACCGCGCATGCGGCGTGTAACCTGGACTACTGCGCGGCGCGCGCATGGGGCGTCGACTTGGTTCGTTTACAAACCATCGCGGATGGCGCTGCGCATTGCGATTTCAGATGGAAATTCCCGGCACACGGGGCAAACGCGGCGCTATCGAGAAACTAGCGGCTCACGTTGGCGTTACAGTTTAGCCCACAGCGGCTGCACGTGGTGAGCTGAAGACCCTTATATTGCATGGATTGCCGGGGTGGCGGAATGGCAGACGCAAGGGACTTAAAATCCCTGGCCCTTCGGGGCGTGCGGGTTCGACCCCCGCCCCCGGCACTTTCCCCAAGCGCCTGTAATCCAGAGAGAGATAGGACGACGGCCGCTGATCTCATTCTCCGCCGTATGCAGGCACGATTTCGACGTTCCGTCCGGAGCCGAGGTAGGGAGGAAATCGCCACGTGAATATGATCAAGAAGCTCTTGCACACCGACGATGACGCTGCCCCCCTGATCGCCCGCATCGGGCTCGGCCTGGTGATCTTCCCACACGGAGCCCAGAAGGTCTTGGGGATTTGGGGCGGCCATGGGCTGCAGGCCACGATGGACGCCTTCCAGCAGTGGTTCGGATTCCCTTATGCCATCACCGTGCTGGTGGCTGCCGCGGAGTTTCTCGGGGCCATCGCGCTGGTCATCGGTCTCTTCGCGCGGTTCATGTCCGCAGCCATCGTGCTGGTCATGGCCGGGGCCATCGTCTTCGTGACCCGGGGCCACTTCTTCATGAACTGGTACAACCAGCCTCAGTACGGGGAGGGATTCGAGTTCCACCTTCTTGCTTTGGCCCTGGGACTGATCGTCATGATCCGGGGTGGGGGTCGCTACTCGGTGGACGCCCTGTTGACCCGACGGTGGACGAAGCCCGAGGAGTTGGAAGTGGGGTGACCCGGTTTGTCATGCAGGCGCGGCGTTAGTTGGCTCCTCATCGGGTTGGAAGATGGCGGAGCCAAGTCCGTGCGGAGTAGGGCGGTCTCGTCAACAACACGGCACTGCGGACGATTTCCAACCCTCCTTTAAGGCTATCAGCGCAGCGAAAAAGGCCACACCGGCAATGATGCCGAAGATGACAAGGCCACCAGTTATGGAGGGTGAGGGAAACTCCCGTTTTACTATGACCGTATCAACTTGATCTAGAGCGACCACGTAAGGCTCACCGTTGACCGTGGCGTGCAACGTGTCGGCCTGCGGCTCGACCGGCTCATCGAATAGCACTTCGTAACCGCCCGGTGTCACCACGCCTTTCACAGGCTCAGCGAAACGAAGCGGGGTCTCCGGTCTGAGCTCGTCAGGCGGAATTCTCTGGTTGGTGTAGCATCCCGTAACCAGAGAGAACGTGGGCGGCAGAAGCACTGCCGCTATGAAGCGTCGGAACCTCATGGCTCACCTCCAGTAGACGCTTTCCTACCGTAGCGGGATCATAACAAGTGTGAGTCAAGAGTAGTTGTTATCGCTTGCGTTAATCCGGTCAACGGTTGATGGATGGCCCCGCAACCTCTCAGGCGCCGTACGCATCAAATACTACGGCAGGGATAGTATGGAGCTGCTGGAGATGATATGAAGATGCCACGCGCATTGTGCTCCATCGCCATCGCGCTCATGGCGACGGCCGGCTGCGACCGGGGGATCACCGCGGTCAACGCGCAAGATATGCCGGTCGATTCGCTGGTGGCGGCGGCGCCCGCCGACGTGGGGCTCGATCCCGTGCAGCTCGGTCTCCTGGTTGAGCGGATCCGGTCCGGAGAATACCGCGACATCCACAGCTTGCTGATCGTCCGCTACGGGAGGCTGGCGCTGGAGGAATATTTCAACGGCTGGCCCGCCGACAGCATCCACACGCAGCAGTCGGTGAGCAAGAGCTTCGCCTCGGCGCTGGTCGGCATTGGGATCGAGCGCGGCGTGTTCGAGGGCGTGGACGAGCGCGTGCTCGACTTCTTCCCGCAATGGGTCGACTCGCTGGACGGCGATCCGCGTCGTGGGCGGATCACCATCGAAGACATCCTCACGATGCGAACCGGTACGGACTATCGGGAGGGCTTCCCGGGCTCGCCGCACGATCAGCTGAACGCGTTGCAGACCGGCTGGGACCGTTTCTGGCTCGAGCGCCCGATGGTGCGGGAGCCGGGCACGTACTGGCAGTACGATTCCGGCGGCGTGATCTTGCTCTCTAGCCTGTTCAAGCAGCGCACTGGCGAGCACGTCATCGGCTTTTCCCGGGAGTACCTCATGCGGCCGTTGGGGATCGCCGGCGACAGGTGGTACGCGAACCGCGAGGGGCATCCGCACATGGGCGGCGGCCTAATGGTGACCTCCCGGGCGATGGCGCGGTTCGGCCAGCTCTACCTTCAGGGCGGACGGTGGGGCGATCGGCAGATCGTGCCGCGCGACTGGGTCGAGCAATCGTTCCAGCGCCACGTCACGTTCGACCCGCCCCGAGGCCGGAACGTGGGCTACGGTTACCTGTGGTGGATTCTCCCACCTGACCCACGCACGGGCGGTGACTACATCTACGCCGCCGCCGGGTTCATGGGCCAGTTCATCTTCGTGATCCCCGAACACCAGATGGTCGTGACCGTCACGGCAGGCGCGCGCACGAGAACCGACATGCAGCGCCCGATCGAGTTCCTCTACAGCGATATTCTACCTGCGGTGAGGGACGGTAACTAGTCGACTCGCCAGCCATGCTGAAGCGCTACGCAAGAAGGCCTAAAACGAAGGGCAGTCAGCGCGGTTCCCATCGGCGCCCTCGAACCCCATCTTCATCTGTTTGTGCGATCAGAACCATCCCAACCAGGAGAAGCGAGCATGGCCGAATTCGACGTTCTGGTTCGCCCTCGCCTCGAGCGACGCACTGCTGTTCGCTCGCGGACTGAAGAACGCGTATCCCGATCTGGACGTGACGATTCGGGAGGTGGACGTGGCTCCGCTCCAGGTGCAGGGCCCGAAATCGAGTGCAACCGTCGTCGAGATGCCTTTTGTTGATGCTAGCAAGCGGATCCCTGTGGGCTAAGGTCCCCTCCCGAACCTTCGGTGGAGGTTTACGCTATAGACGCTGACAAGAGGTTCGACGTGGTGGTGATCGGTGCCGGGCAGGCCGGTCTCGGCATGGGCTTCTACTTGAAGCGTGACGGACGCCGGTTCGTGATGCTGGAGCGGGGGAGGGTGGGGGAGACCTGGCTCTCCCAGCGCTGGGATTCGTTCGCGCTCAACACGCCGAACTGGTCGAACGCGCTGCCGGGCGAGGATTATGAGGGGCCTGAGCCTGACGGGTTTTGGCATCGTGATGAGCTCGTCGCGTACTTCCAAGACTACGCCGCAAGGCACGATCTCCCGGTTCGCACCGGGGTGACCGTCACCGTGGTGGAATCGGCGAAAGACGGTGACGGCTTCATCGTACACACGGACGATCCTGAACTGTCTACGCTCGAGACTCGCGCGGTCGTCGTCGCCTCGGGCGCCATGCAGACGCCCAACGTCCCGTCGTTCAAGGCCGAGATCCCCGGTACGATTCGGCAGCTGCACACCGCCAACTACAGATCGGCGGACGAGCTTCCGTCGGGCGCCGTGGTCGTGGTTGGCGGCGGTCAGTCAGGGTGTCAGATCGTTGAGGACCTGATGGCCGCAGGTCGCAGCGTCTATCTCTGCACCAGTAAGGTTGCGCGGCTGCCCCGTCGCTACCGCGGTCGTGAGATACTGGAGTGGTGGGTGGACATGGGCTTTCTCGATGTGGCGGTGGAAGAACTGGAGGATCCGGCGATCCAGTACGCGACCCAACCGCAGATCTCAGGTCTCGGTCGTTATGGCCATACGGTAAGCCTGCAACAGTTGGAGCAGGACGGGGCGAGACTGATGGGCCGCTCGATCGGCGTCGAGGATGGCGTGCTGGTGACAGATGATCGGCTGGCCGAGTACATCGCGTTTGCCGACGAGCGATCGGCCAAGTTCAAACAGGAAATCGATGACTATCTCGCACGAGCCGGCATAGAGCCACCCCCGCTCGAGAGCGATCCCGCCGATGAGCCAGCCGCGTCAAGCGCAGGTCGCGATGCGCCTACCCGTCTAGATCTTCGGGAGGCCGAGGTAAGCACTATCATATGGTGCACCGGCTTCACCGCCGACTTCGGCTGGATTCGTCTGCCCGTCCTGGATGGCGACGGACTGCCGCTGCACGAGCGGGGGGTGACTTCGGTGCCCGGTGTCTACTTTCTGGGATTCCCGTGGCTCCACAGCCGCAAATCCGGAATCGTGCTGGGCATCAAGGAGGATGCAGAGCACATCGCGTCATCCATAGCGCGACACCTGGGCTTGTAAACCGAGCAATTGCCCGCCGCGCTTCGCACGCACATCTTGTTACGACCCAACCATCCTACCCCTATACCGTCCCGGGGAAATCATGAAACGCTCGTATCTCCTCATTCTCTTTCTGTCCTTGACCGTTCACGTTGGGTGTGAGGCTCAGGTTGCCGAGGTCCGGATGCAGCGAAGTGATTCCGCCGGCGTCGAGCTCGTCACCTATGAAGGCGAAGACATGGTATTGCCTTGGGAGTTCCAACGTCTGTTCGCGCTCGGCGGCGACGACAGCGGCCCGGGCTCGTTCTACCGCGTCACCATGCACAGCGTCGGGTCCGATGCGGCGGGCAACATCTACGTGCTCGACTATGATGCGCACCGCGTTGTGAAGTTCACGCCGGACGGCGAGTTCGAAGCGGCGATGGGCGGGGAAGGTGGTGGACCGAGTGAGTTCAGAAACCCGGCCGCGCTTTGGGTGACACCGGACGGCATCGTCTCTGTATACGACTTTGGAAAAGGCGCGGTCGTGAGGTTCGATGCCGAGGGCGGAGTCTTGCCTCAGGTGCCGGTGGCGAGACCACCTGCGGCGGACAGCCGATTCTTCGCCGTCTCCACTGCCGGGCTCGTGATGACCACCTACAACTGGACGGGTGGGTCGCAGATTATGGGCTATGACCTTGTCTCCGTCGCGGACTCTGACTCTACCGTGCTGGCCAGCGTGTCTCACATGGGCGGAGAGATGGTGGTGTATGAGGAGTGTGGCGGCGGCCTGAACCTGGCCCCGATCTTCGCGCCCCAGATCACCTGGGATCTCTACAGTTCAACCGTCGGGGTAAACTCATCCGCCGAATACGCGATTGCCGTATTCGAGGGTGGCTCGCTGGTGCGCAAGATCTATCGTCCGCTCGTGCCTGTAACGGCGTCTAGCGACCTGGCGATGGCGGAGCTCGGCGAGGGTATGCGAGTCAATTTCGGTCGCGGGCCTTGCCTCATCACCGCCGAAAAGCTCGTCGACGGTAGAGGCTTCGCCGAGCTCGTCCCCACGATTGCCGGGATAAAGTTGACGCCCGACGGGCAGCTGTGGGCGCAGCGCAAGGTCGCTGGAGAAGAAGCCGGGCCTATCGACATCTACGATCGAGACGCGGCATACGTCGGGACGCTGCCCGACGGCACCCCGTTTCCGGTCCTGTTTCTCACCGAATCACGTATCGGCGTGGTCGAGCGCGACGAGCTCGACGTCGATAGACTGGTGATCCTGCAGATCGAGAGGTAGACTGGCCCGGCGTGGTGGCGGGCTCAGGCGTTGGGCGCTGAAAGCGCTGGGCCTGACGGTGGAGATCACGGCGGAGGGAGATTATTGTGTAGTTGAAGGTCAAAGCCCGCGCCACACAAACTTGTGCTTCCGGACCCCTCGGACCCGGGAAGCGCCGGAACCAAACCAGCCCTAGAAGCGATTCAAGGTCGGACAAACGCAGCTAACCCGGCGTGGGCCGGACCAATTGAATGCTTAGCAACAAACTGATCCGCTGGATTAACAGAGCCGACCTGCCGCCGGCCGTCGTCGTAGGGACCAGCCTGATCGGTCTCACGGTGGCGCGCGCTCTGGCTCGGCACGGCGCGCCGGTGATCGCCATCGATCACCGGAGGCGACGCTATACCAGCTATTCAGGCGCCTTCCATCTGCTGCTGATACCGAGCGATACGTTCCACACTGCGGATCTTGCATCCTTCCTGCACGACTTCGCCGGATACCTGCCACGCAAGGCCGCGCTGATCCTGACGATGGATGAGCCGGTCAACGTGATCGGCGAACATGGACAGGGACTGAAGGAAGACTACCACTTCGAGTTCCCGAGCCCCGAAGCGGTGAAATCTCTGGGCGACAAGGGCGCGTTCTACGATCTGGCTTTGGAGAACAACTGGCCGGTTCCGCGCACCTTCTTGTGCAACAGCACCGAGGAGCTGACGCGTGTGGCGCCGGATCTCAGGTACCCTGTCATCGTCAAGCCGCAAACGAAGACGAGAGATTTTCGTGCCAACTCTCCTCGGAAGGCGTTCAAGTGCGCCGACCGCGAGGAGCTGCTCTCCAGCTACGGGCTGATGGCGCAGTGGGAATCGGAGGCGATCGTCCAGGAGTTCATCCGGGGCACCGACAGCGACGTCTATTTCTCATTTCACTACCTGGCGTCGGACATGACCGAGGTGTGCACGTATCAGGGCAAGAAGATCCGGCAGTACAGACCGGAATGCGGCAGCACCGCCAGCGCTGTCGGCGTGCAGAACGAGGAACTGGCGAATGCCGCGCGCGATCTGCTGACGTCGGCGGGATGCGCCGGTTTCGGCTCCGTCGAGTACAAGCGCGACCCGGCCAGTGGCAGCTACTTCATCACCGAGCCGACGGTGGGCAGGCCGAACATGCAGGTTGGCGTCGCCCTGGCCAATGGAGTCGATATCATCTCGCAGGGCTACTACCACATGATCGGGCAGTCATACCCGAAGCCGACGCAGCGGACCTACCACAAGAAGTGGATCATCTTCAAGTCCGACCTCCGGTCGGCTCGTCACTACATCAGCAAGTCGGAGATTACGTGGACCGATTACTTGAAGTCCATTAGAGGCCCGAAGAAGTTCGCCGTGTGGGAGATCTCCGATCCCAAGATGGTCCTGGGGGCTGCGGACTATTGGGGCCGGCGCGTCTTCCGTTACGTGCTCAATCGGGCCGGTAGACTGCTGGGAAGCTCTAAAGCAAACCATAGCGAACCGGCGCAACCGAAGTCCGACGCGCTGGAGTGACCGCGCCGCGCCGTCGCCTAGCGCTCCTCTTCTTCCTTACAAACCGGTGAATATTGGCAGGCTCGGCAGGCCCAGATGTGGCGGCGGGGCGAGCTGCGAGGGTCCAGTACCGAATCCGCATGCGGCACTGGGGAGGCCCGGCAGTCGCCCCGCCAGGGGGAGTTACAAGGAGGTACTGGCTGTAAGGTATTACAAGTCTCATGCCAATAGTCATCGCGCGGAATTGCTGGGATTGGGTGATGGTGTGTGGCCAAAGACGCTATGGCATCGGCAACACTCTTGTAGCGGGAACGCGACGCGGATACCGCTGGGCGCCCGTGGTTCGAGTAGATGCATCGAGGGCCACAAAAAGACGGCGGGGTCACTGCGTTGGGCTCAGAGCCGTAACCCGCTTTACGGCATCGACAAACCCGGCAGTTCCCCCGCCAAAAGGAAGCTACAAGGAGGTACTTGCCAATAGGGTAGTACAAGTCCTGTGCCACATGCCGGATCGTTGAGCCGTATAGGGTTACGCGTGTCGGGGCCCCCGGAGCGTTATGGCATAGCTGAACGTCTGTTGCGGTTGCGCGACGAGTTCCCTGCATCAGCGTCGCCATGACTGAAACAGGGCTCCGCAGCGCCGCGTAGAGATCGGTAAGCGATTTCACGCCCCCCATCCCACGCTCACGAGATAAGCGATCCGCGCATGGACAGACTCAAGCAAGACATCGGCTACGCATTACGATTATTGAGACGCTCCCCCGGATACACGCTCGTCGCCGTCTTCATCATCGCTCTGGGCATCGGCCCGACCAGCACGATCTTCAGCGTTGCCAACTCGCTGCTTCACCGGACGCCGGATGGCGTGAGGCAGCCGGCGGGCTTGGTAACGCTGTATTGCTCGGGAGCTGACTTTACCTGGGGCACCTGCTCGTATCCCGTGTTCAGCGAATATCGTGACTCGGAGACCGGGCTGGCCGAAATCGCAGCGATAGAGGGCTTCCCGGCCAGTCTCTCGACGCGACGGCAAGGCGAGCCGGAGATGGCGATCGGACTGGCCACGTCATGGAGCTACTTCGAGATCCTGGGAACGCGGCCGGCGCTGGGACGCTTCTTCGACCCGGACGAGGACGATGCGCCGAACCAGAACGCGGTGGTCATTCTGAGTTACCGATTGTGGGAGCAGCGGTTCGGGGCCGATCCGAACGTAATCGGCGCCACCGTCAACCTGAACCGGACGTCGTTCACGGTAATTGGAGTAGCGGAGCCGGGGTTCGACGGGCACGTGGCGGCATACGACGTCGGGCTCTGGGTTCCGATCGGGATGCGTGAAGCGATGATCGGCCGCGACCTGTCCGACTCCAGCACCGGTATCGTCGGCGTCGGTCGGCTGGCCGAGGGTTGGACGGCGGAGCGCGCTGCCGAAGCGGCATCCGTCATCGCGCCGCGGATTCGCACCGCCTACCCGGAGACCTTCGAGGACAAATCAATCAAGCTGACGCCGTACTCTGTAATGATCGATGAGGCCAGGGGCCCGGTGGCGCTTTTCATGGCCCTGTTATTGGTCGTCACCGGATTGGTGCTGCTGATCGCCAGTGTGAACGTTGGCAGCGTGATGCTCACACGAGCGGTGGGCCGCTCCCGTGAGGTGGCGGTGCGGCTTGCGGTGGGAGCGGGCCGCGGGCGGTTGGTTCGGCAGCTGCTGACGGAGAGCGTACTGCTCTTCTCACTGGGCGGCGCGGCCGGCATCGTCATCGCCTTCTGGGCCGCGCAGGTGCTGTCGGCGATTCAGCTTCCGGTGCCCATCCCCGTCGCGTTCGATTTCACACCCGACTGGCGGGTGCTGGTCTTCACCGTGGTCGTAGCGTTCGTCTCCGGCACCGTGTTCGGGTTGGCGCCGGCGTTGCAGGCGACTCGGCAGGATCTGGTCAGCTCGCTCAAGGCCAATCCGGGCGAGGCTCCCGGCGGGCGTAGCAGGTTGAGGAATGCCTTCGTCGTCGCTCAGGTCGCGGGTTCGGTGGTGTTGCTCGTCGCCGCCGGGATGTTCCTGCGGGCGATGGATAGGGCCGATTCGCTCGACCTGGGCTTCGATCCACACGATGTCCACCTGTTGACCATCGACGTATCGCTCCATCGCTATACGCCGGAGGAAACGCAGGCCTTTTTTGATCAACTCTTGGAGCGGGCCGCCGCGCTGCCCGGCGTGCAATCGGCGGGCCTCGCATCGATGCTGCCCCTCGGCTTCGGCACGGCGTCCTCCATGTTCACGTTGCCGGGTCGGGAGCCGGTCATGGGAGACGGGCTGCGCAGAGCGTACTTCAGCTTCGTGTCGGGCGGTTACTTCGAGACGTTGCGTATCCCGATCATGACGGGCCGCGCCTTCGATGAGACCGATCGCCAGGGGACCGCGCCGGTCTTGATCGTGAACGAGACGGCGGCCCAGCGGTTCTGGCCTGGTGAGTCAGCCGTCGGAAAGACGATCGTCTGGGGTGAGACGCAGCACGAGGTCATCGGCGTCTCCAGGGATGGGAAGCACGCATCGATCACCGCCGAGCCCGAGCCGCTGGTCTACGCGGCTTACGCGCAGCGCTATAACGCTGAGACATCGCTCATCGTCAGGACGGAGCCGGGCGCGGCGCGCATCGATCGAGCGGTCCGCGAGGTGGCGCTGGCGCTCGATCCGGATCTGCCGGTGACGACCAACGCGCCGTACGCGCAGGTCGTCGGACTGGCCTTGCTACCCAGCCGGATCGTCAGCTGGATGGCGTTGGGTTTCGGCGGGCTGGGTCTGGTGCTGGCTTCGGTGGGGCTGTTTGGCGTCCTGTCCTACGGCGTCACGCAACGGAGACGTGAGATTGGGATTCGCATGGCGCTCGGGGCCGACGCCCGGCAGGTTCAGCGGATCGTCGTCGGTCAGGGCGTTAGGCTGACGGCCAGCGGTCTAGTGATCGGGTGCGCGGTGGCGTTCGCGACGGCGCAGCTGATACGGGGGATGCTGTTTGGGGTGAGTCCCGCCGATCCTGTGGCGTTTGGCAGCATCGTCGTTCTGTTTGCCGGCGTCGGGCTGTTGGCCAGCTTGATTCCGGCGCGGCGCGCGGTGCGCACCGACCCGATGACGACGTTGCGACAGGACTAGCCGCAGCAGTACCCGTCTACCTTTTCGGGCCGGACGATTCGACGTAGTATCCTGATCGTCCGGCCCAAGTTCATCTGACAACAACTGGAATGGGGACCTCGTGCAACTGAGCGAATACCAGAAAGCCGCACATCTCACCAGCCTGAACACGACCTACGGCGACGCTGATGTCGCGCGACTCATCTACCCCACGCTGAAGCTCGCCGGCGAAGCGGGGGAGTTCGCCGAGAAGGTCGGAAAGCTGTTGCGGGACAAGCAGGGTGTGATCAGCCAGGAAGATCGCGCCGCTCTTTCCGGGGAGTTAGGCGACGTGCTGTGGTACGTGGCCGAGGTGGCGACGGTACTCGACCTGGATCTGGGCGAAGTGGGAGAGCGCAACATCGAGAAGCTGGCCAGTCGTGCAGAGCGTGGTGTGATCCAGGGAAGCGGCGACAACAGATAGAAAGAGAAGCGCTACCCTTGTAGCCCTGTCTGGAGGGACCCGATGAATCGCAACGCAGCGGTCGCCGTCCTTACCGCGCTTGCTGTCTGCAGTGTACTGACCTGCGCTCCGAGCGCTTCAGTCCAACCGAGCGAGGACCCCAGCACGCCACCGTATCTGAATCCGGATCTCTCGATCGACGAACGCGTCGACGACATCGTCTCGCGGATGACCCTGGAGGAGAAGGTCGGGCAAACGCTCTACAACGCGCCGGCGATCGAGCGGTTGGGCATTCCGGCCTACAACTGGTGGAACGAAGCCTTGCACGGCGTGGCGCGCGCCGGCCGCGCGACGGTCTTCCCCCAGGCGATCGGGTTGGCGGCGACGTGGGACACCGAGCTGATGCTCCGGGTCGCGACGGCGATCTCCGGCGAAGCGCGGGCAAAGCACCACGAGTCGGTGCGTCAGGGTCGGCGCGGGATTTATGAAGGGCTCACCTTTTGGTCGCCCAACATAAATATCTTCCGCGACCCGCGGTGGGGCCGCGGCATGGAGACCTACGGCGAAGACCCGTACCTGACGGGGCAGCTGGCGGTGGAGTTCGTGAAGGGACTGCAGGGGGACGACCCCCGTTACCTGAAGACCGTCGCGACGCCGAAGCACTTCGCCGTGCACAGCGGACCGGAGCCGGATCGGCACACCTTCAACGCCATCGTCAGCGAGCGAGATCTGCGTGAGACGTATCTGCCGGCGTTTCGTTCGACGATCGTCGACGCGAACGCCCAGTCAGTGATGTGCGCGTACAACCGCGTCGACAACGCGCCGGCCTGCGCCAGCACCGAGCTGCTGGGAGACATCCTGAGAGACGAGTGGGGCTTCGACGGTTACGTCGTCTCGGACTGCTGGGCGATCATGGACATCTACACGACCCACAAAGTGGTTGAGACGGGCGCCGAGGCCGCGGCGATGAGCGTGGCTGCCGGCACCGATCTGAACTGCGGTGTCACCTTCCCCAAGCTGACCGAGGCGGTCGCGCAGGGTTGGGTCAGTGAGGCGGAGATCGATGTCGCGGTGAAGCGGCTGTTCCGAGCCCGTTTCATGCTGGGGATGTTCGATCCTCCAGAGCTGGTGCCCTATCAGAACATTCCGTTCAGCGTCAACGAGTCGGAAGAGCACGCGCAGCTTGCACTGGAGACGGCGCGCAAATCGATGGTGCTACTGAAAAACGATGGCGTGCTTCCCCTCGACAAGAACCTGGGGACGATCGCGGTCATCGGTCCAAACGCCGCCGACGTCGACCTGCTGCTCGGCAACTATAACGGCGTTCCGTCGAACCCGGTGACTCCGTTGCAGGGAATCCGGCGGGCGGTGGGCAGCGGCACGACCGTTCTGTATTCTCGGGGCGGCGACCTGGCAGAGAATTCGCCCTCAATCGAGCGCGTGCCATCCGATGTGTTGTTCACCGAACACGACGGCCGCCGTGTGAACGGGCTCAAGGGAGAGTACTTCGACAACCACGAGTTCGAGGGTACTCCGGTGGTCACCCGCATCGACCCGGCGCTCGATTTCACCTGGTGGGACACCGTTCCCGTGCTGGGGATTCCCGTCGATAGCTTCTCGGCGCGGTGGACGGGCACGCTGGTACCGCCGGTGAGCGGCCAATACGCGCTAGGGGTGCGCGTGTTCGGCGGCACCGGGCTGTACCTGGATGGCGAGAATCTGTTCGAGTACTCGGACCGCCACGTGGTCATGACGCGCTGGAAGTACGTGGAGCTCGAGGCGGGTGTGCCGCATGAGATTCGCGTGGACTACTTCGACCGCCGGGCGGATGCGATCGTTCAGCTGGTCTGGTCGCCACCAAATCCGCGGCTGAGAGACGAGGCGCTGGAAGCGGCGAGGCAGGCGGACGCCGTCGTCATGATGATGGGCCTGTCTCCGCGCTTGGAGGGCGAGGAGATGCCGGTCAACGTACCAGGTTTCGCCGGCGGAGATCGCCTGGACATGAAGCTACCCGCGCCACAGGAAGAGCTGCTCCGTGAGATCACGGCGCTGGGGAAGCCGGTGGTCCTGGTGCTGCTGAACGGAAGCGCGCTGGCCGTGAATTGGGCGGCGGAGAACGTGCCGGCGATCGTGGAAGCGTGGTACCCGGGGCAGGCCGCGGGCACCGCCATCGCCGATGTGCTGTTCGGCGACTACAACCCGGCGGGTCGGCTCCCCGTCACCTTTTACCGCTCGATCGAGCAGCTGCCGCCGTTCTCAGACTATAATATGAACGGCAAGACCTATCGTTACTTCGACGGCGAGCCGCTGTTCCCCTTCGGTCACGGCCTCAGCTACACGACGTTCGCCTACTCAAACTTGGTCTTGCCGGATGAAGTCCGAGCCGGCGACGACGTCCAGGTCACCGCGCTCGTGACCAACACGGGTTCACGAGTTGGGGAAGAGGTCGTGCAGCTCTACGCCAGCATCCTGGAGACGTCAGATCCGGTGCCCATCCGCTCGTTGGCCGGCTTCCAGCGCGTCTCGCTCCAGCCGGGAGAGATCAGGGAGGTCAGCTTCACGCTCAGCGCACGATCGCTATCGCACATCGATTCGCAGAACCGGCGCGTGGTGGAGCCGGGGACGATCGAGGTCAGCGTCGGCGGAAAGCAGCCGGGGTTCGCGGGCACGGCAGACACATCAACGAGCGGTGTCGTGAGCGGACGGTTCCGGATCACCGGGCGGGTGGCGGTTGTCGGTGCAAGATAGGCCGGGTCTCCGCCGCGAGGACCGCGGGCCCGTCACCGTTCTGCGCATCGACCATGGAAAGGTCGGTGCCATCGATACCGAGCTGCTGGGAATGCTGGCGTCGCGACTGGACGAGATCGAGAGAACTGACGCCAAGGCCGTCGTCCTCACCGGCACCGGGTCCTGCTTTTCCGCCGGACTCGATCTCAAGCGGATTCTGGACGGCGGCGAGCCCTACGTACGCGAGCTGCTCGCCGCGGTCCGCCGGGTCGTCGCCCGTCTGTTCACCTTCCCGCTGCCTGTGGTCGCCGCGATCAACGGCCACGCGATAGCCGGCGGGTGCGCGCTCGCCTGCGCCTGCGATTACCGGGTCATGGCGGTCGGCGCGGCGAAGATCGGTTTCCCCTCCTTCGGGGTCCGCATGCCGTATCCGAGCCTCGTGCTTGAGATCTTGCAGTTCGTCGCGCCACAGATCGGGAAGGAGCGGCTGGTCTACGGCGGGGAGATCTATTCCCCGGAGCGAGCTCAGGCACAAGGACTCGTGAACGAGGTCGTGCCGTCGAAGCGTCTGTTGGAGCGGGCCTGGGATGTGGCGGAGCGGCTCACCGCAGCGCAGCCCAGCACGTTCGCCGTGAACAAGCGTCGTGAGCGTCAACGCGTAGTCGAGCTGGCTGCGCGCGACCCGGCGCGAGAAGAATCGGTGGACCGAGCCTGGTCCGACCCTGAGGCGCACGCAGTCATCCGCGCCCACCTAAAAGCGGTCAGCGGTCGCTGACGACTGGACTGCGGCTGATCAACTGGTTCGCGCAGGGCTTCACCAGGTAGAGGTTGCCGCCCAACCGGCCGGACAGGAAGGCGATGGCGGCCGCCGTCGCTCCGATCACGTCGACCCATCCGATGAGTGCCGCCAACATCAACAGAATGCCACCCACCTCGATCGCCGTGGCGACCGTGATGTGACCGGTCCGCCGACCCTGCACCAGGATGCCTCTCTGATAGGATAGGATCACCGAGAGGAAGGGCAGGGGGACGAGGATCTGGGTGGGAGCGGCGACGACCGCTGAGCTCCGTGCCGGGTGTTCTTACCCCGCTCGACTCCATCCCGCGTTGGCAGGTACCATGCTTCTGAGCCGGGCAAGGGACCGTAGGTTCATTCACTGCCCCATTCGGACGCCCGCAGGACCGCGATCGCTCTGAGAGAGGTTGTCTGTAGCGACGAAGTCGCCGCGAACAGCTGCCGGTCGCCCTGAATCAGCACGAAGGCTGGCGTGCCTTGCGCGTTCAGCGCGTTCGCCAGCTCGTATCGTTGGTCCTGAAGGATGGCGCTCTGGGCCAGGTCGACGGCCCGCGCGTACTCGTAGGCGCCTTCCGGGTCCTGTTCGCCAGTCGCGGCGATCATCGGCAAGCCAGCCAGCGGTCCCTGCTGCAGAGATCTCAACAAGCGGGGCAGGGCAGACCGCGAGTAGACGCATCGGTGGGACCAGAAGACGACGAGCACGAGCCCATCAGCTGTAGTGCCTGGCAGCGCCTCCCGGATGGTCTCGCTTCGCGTACCTATGGTGTCGGCCATCATCTCACGCACGAACAACCGGCGTGCCGCAGCCTGGTTCTCTTTCCATTCGGAGACCTCCACTACTGACAACGCGAGGAGTCGAGCGGAATCGGCTGCGGCGGAATCGGCCAACGGATCGACGGCGACGCGAGCCAGGGTTACCGCCGCGCCAAGACTGTCGCCTACCTGGAGTTGAGCCTGGGCATACGCGCTTGCGGCATCAACGCTCCAACCTGCATCGGCCGCCAGACGGAGCGTGTCAGTCGCGGCCGCAAAACTTCCCTCCGCGATGAGGGCCTGGCCGAGCGCCGTCAGCAAACGGCGCCGGGGGGAGAGGTCGAGGCGCGCCTGCTGCGACCGAGAGACATGCAAGTCTCGTCGAGTATCCATGGAGGTTGGGAGCGTCGACAAAGCAGTACGAAGCAGATCCATGCCGTACGAACGCGTACCGGACCGGCGACTCAAGGCGATCGACAGGCGCGTGAGGCGCGTCGAATCAGCGGCGATCCAGCGGTCCGCCCAACGGATCACGTCCGCATCGCGAGCGTTCGCTTCCGCAGCGGCAATCCCGGCGTCGAACAGTCGCGGGTGGGATGGACCGACCTGCTCCCAGATCGCCTCCAGCTCCGCCAGCCGCTGTTGCGGATCTTCTCGGTAACGCCAGTTGATGTCGAGGACGCGCAGGTCGACGGCGCGAATGTGCCCGGGGGCCTCACGTAAGAGGCGTTCATGCCAGTAAACTGCTCGCTGCCTAGCCGGGTCGGCTTCCGATAGGCTGGTCGACGCGGTCAGCGCGGAGTACAGCTGCATCGCGGATACGTCATCGGCCTCCAGATAGTCCCTGCGTGATAATTGATCGTCCAACTCTTCGAACTTCCGATTGTGCCACTCCAGCGCTTCCGGCGTCTCGATGATGGAGGCTCGCAAGATGGCCCAACGCCAGGCGTGGTCGGGGAACTCCTGCGCGGCCTCTTCGAGCGCCACCACCGCCTCGGGCCAGAAACGGTCCATCAGCTCGTAAGCCCTCTGTTGAAGCGATTCTTCGTGTATGCTCGTGCCGTCAGAGAAGAGGAGTTCGAATGATCTGCCATCGTTGGCGTCTATGATTTCACCCGTGGAGTCCTCAACCGCAAAGGCTGCGAAAACGGCAAAATCTGGAACGGAGATGGTCCCTTCATAGACGCCCGCTGAGTTCGGTAGCAGGCGCCCGGCAGTTTGCACGATCGTTCCAACTCGTCGGTATCCGGCGTCCGGCGTGCGATACCGGCCACGCAGGATCAAGTACGGCTGAGCCGCCAGGTCGGTCGTGGCTATGTAAACAACCTTGGCATCACTCCCAGCACGTGCTGGTGAAGGAGAAAAGGTCAGACGCACTTGGGCTGTCGCCGACAGCGCGCCAACAAGCAAGGCGCCCGGCACCATCGAGAGAATCAGGATTCGCTTCATTAGCGTTAGATCTGTTGGCATGAATGTCTTCTGTCTTCGCATGTCTTAGGCGGCCAGCCAGCGCACACCATTCACCTTGAGGACATACGGAACTGTCCGTAATCAGGGACAAAGGGACCAGCACACAGGACCCCCACGGCTACTAGGACAACCAGCACAAAGAAAAGGTTGCGTAGCTTTGAAGGAGAATGACCGCTACTTCGAAGGTCAGCCGCTCTTCCCGTTTGGCCATGGCCTCCTCTACACGACGTTCGCCTATTCCGAGCTGGCGTTGCCCGACGAGATCGATGCCGGCGACGACGTTGAAGTCACGGTGCTGGTGACCAACACCGGAACGCGGGCCGGCGACGAGGTCGTGCAGCTCTACGTGAGCATCGTTGAGGCATCGGACCCGGCGCCCATTCGTTCGCTCGCCGGGTTCAGGCGCGTATCGCTAGAACCGGGAGAGAGCCGGGAAGTCACCTTCAAGGTATCTGCGCGAGCGATATCGTTCATTGATTCTCAGAACCGGGGTGTCGTGGGGCCCGGCACGATCGAGGTAAGTGTAGGTGGCAAGCAGCCGGGTTTTTTGGGAGCGGCGGACGCGTCCACGACCGGCGTGGCCATCGGGCGGATAACGGTGAGTGGTCGAGCGGCAAGTCTCGACCCCTAGCCGTTGGACCCCTTGCTTCTGAGCAGCAAATTCGCGCAGGGCTTTACCAGGTAGACGTTGCCGCCCAGCCGCCCGGCCAGGAACGCGATGGCGGCCGCGGTCGCCCCGACCACCCCGACCCATCCGATGAGCGCCGCCAGCACCAGCAGTATTCCACCGACCTCTATCGCCGTCGCTACCGTGATATGTCCGGTCCTCCGACCCTGCACCAGGATGCCGCGCTGATACGATAGGATCACCGACAGGAACGGCAGCGGTACAAGAATCCGCGTCGGCGGAATGGCGAAGGCGCTGAGCTCGAGACTCAGGCCCGATATCGTTTCATACCAGACATGCGCCAACGGGGTGTAAGCGATGAGCACCATCGCGGCAGTAGACGCCAGCCCGAGTCCGACGGCAAAGCGAGCCAACTCCTTCGCGTGCTCGAATCCCTTGCCCATGAGCGCGATGCCAACTTCCTGAAAGCTGAGTCCCATGGCTCGGAAGATGAATGACAGCGAGTTGACTACCGGTAACACCGCCAGCGACTCCACGGGGAAGCGGGCTCGCCCCATGAAGAATGTGACCATGGGGTGAACGGCCAACCCGATCATCGAGGTCAACGCCAGCGGATAGTAGAACACGAAGATGCGTCGGTAGTCGATGGGCTCCGTGGACTCGCGGGGCGTATCGAGGAGCCGGCGAACCGTTCCTTGCGCCATGAGTCGCGCGGCGATTGCCTCGGCACAGACGCCGACGGATAGAGCTGCCGCTCCGAGAAACGCGCCAGGCGGCGATAGCGTGAAGTAGATGATGAGAGCCGTCACCCCCATCCCCGTCAGACGGATCACCGTGCCGTAGGCGACCAGGCGGGTGCGACCATCGCGGATCAGCGTGCCCTGGAAGAAGCGGCGATAGCCGATGGCGCCGGGCCAGGGGAGCAGTAACCAGAGCGACCAGTAGGTGAGCTGAGCGACTTCCTGGGGCAGGCCGATCAAAGTCAGCGCGACGAAGTTGAAGATTGCCGGCACCAATACAAGAAGCATGATGCCGGTGATGATCCCGTTGCCGATGTAGGTGAAGGCGCGGAGCCGGCGGAAGCTGACCTCATCCTCGGCCAGCGCCGTGGAGGCGCTCATGATCATGATGATCGGCGACTCCACCAGGATGGCGAAGGCGAAAGCGACGCCGTAGGCGGCCAGGTTGAACTTCGGGTCGGGCAGCCGGGCGATGACGGCGGCGAGGAACGGACCCTCGATCGCCATCATCAGCCAGGTCGCGGCGAGCGGCGCCCAGAACCTGGCGATCTTGGCGTTTGTGAGCTGCAGGATGGCCTCCCGGTGTGCCGGTGCGCCGGGAGTATAGCGGGGGACTAGTCGTTATTCCAGACGCCTGCGTCTTCCAGTTGTTCGATTCCGGCCACGATGAACGTCCACTGCAGTGCCATCTGGTCGTGCACCGGCATGGCTCGGAGCCCTTGGGCGGCCGCCTCCGCGGCGACGGTCTTGGGGTCGCCGTCTTCGGCCAGCTGCGCTCGCCACTCTTCGATCCGCGTTTTCCACAGATCGGCTACGGCGTCGGGCGGGCCGATGCGTTCGCCGACGCCCGACGTGATGAACAGCGGCATCTCGGAGACCAGCGTGAGGGTATCGCCGCCCATGGATCGTACCGTTTCCATCGAGCTGGGCCGGAACAGGTCGGCCGTCTCCTGATTACCTTGCTCGATGAAGTACTCACGCATGAAGCGGGAGTCGGGTCGCGTGGAGAAGCCGCGCTCGATCCGGAAGAATCCCTTTTCGCCCTGGCGCTCTACATCGTGGAGCGTGTAGCCCAACTCGTGAACGCGTGCGGCGCACGTCTCTTTGAGCAGTGCGCAGCGGTCCTTCCACTCCGGTTCGATCAAGAACCAGGGTCCTGCCGCGAAGCCCATCCCGTGGAGCGAGACGTGAAGGTCGAACTCTCCCTTCGCGCTACGCCACCAATCATAGACCGCACGGTTCTCCGGGCGCGCACCATCATCATCGGAGTCGCGCGGGAAACAGAACTCAATATCGTCGCCGGGCAACTCACGAACGACGTCGGTCAGGTACTCCGGCAGGTCATAGAAGACGGCGGTCTCGATTTGCCAGCTTCGATTGCGCTCCGCGCCGTCCGGGTTGATGTGCGGAACGATCCACCACTCGTAGTCGGCGCGCAGCGGATCGTCTTCCTGAAGCCCGGTGAGGTAGCTAGCGAAGTGACGGAGCAGGCGTGGTCCAACGGGCTCGTCGGCATGGCAACCGGCGAGCAGGCTGACGCGGCGTGAACCGCTGCCCAGTCGCCACGCGTGTATCGGCCGCCCCTCTCGGGACCGCCCAATCTCCTCACCTGTATCTTCAGTAACCGGGCGGGACGAGAGGATGGCCAGGATGCGGTCGTGCATCTCGGCGCTCATCGCGTCTATGGTAGCGACTTTGAACCCCGTACACTACCACCGGATCACCGGCCCCACTCCCACCCGGCTTGGTGGATTGATCCACGGCCCTGATCGGGCCATTATGTCGCCTGGTCTCGCGCGTTGCAGTATGCGAACTGGTACCGAAAACCGCCGTTAGCGGTTGTACTCTAGGGAGTCGCCCGAATGACTGAACCGGAGACGATGCCGTACGTGGAGAAGCCGCAGGCGCCGATGTTCTACCGCTGGGCGGTGCTGGTCGTGATCAGCCTGGCAATGTTCGGCAACTACTACGTGTACGACGCGATCAGCCCGATCGCCGATTTGCTGAGGGATCAGCTCGGGTTCTCGGACAAGAACATCGGGTTGCTGAACGCGATCTACAGCGTGCCGAACGTCATCATGGTGTTGATCGGCGGCATCATCATCGATCGCATCGGCGTGAAGAAGGCGACGATGGTGTTCGGCGTCCTCTGTTTCGTGGGGGCGGCGGTGACGGCGGCGACCGGTAGCCTGGCGGTGATGGCGACGGGGCGGCTGATCTTTGGAATCGGCGCCGAATCGTTGATCGTCTCGGTCACCTGCGCGATCGCCCGCTGGTTCAAGGGCAAGGAGCTGAGCTTCGCGTTCGGCGTCAACCTGACGATTGCGCGGTTCGGCTCGTTCGCGGCGCTCAACTCACCGACGTGGGCGGAGCGTGCGTACTCGAACTGGCAGTGGCCGCTGCTGATCTCGGTTGCGCTTGCCACGTTCTGCATCGTCGGCGCCGTCGTCTACTGGGTGATGGAGGACAAGGCGACGGCCCAGTACGACATGGGAGAAGCCGGGGAGACGGACAAGATCGTCTTCGCCGACATCTTCAAATTCGGGAAGTCGTACTTGTGGGTGGTCATGCTGTGCGTGACGTTCTACTCGGCGATCTTCCCGTTCCAGACTTTCGCGATCAAGTTCTTCCAGGATGCGCACGGCACGACGCGTGAATACGCCGGTTGGTTATCCAGCCTAATCACGCTGTTCGCGATGATCTTCACGCCGATCTTCGGCTATATGGTGGATCGGATCGGCAAGCGCTCGCTGTTCATGATGTTCGGCTCGCTGCTGCTCGTGCCCATCTACCTGATCATGGCGTATACGCAGGTACCGTTGCTCGTGCCGATGGCGACGATGGGGATCGCGTTCTCCCTGGTGCCGGCGATCATGTGGCCGAGCGTTGCCTACATTGTGGAGGAAGGGAAGCTGGGTACCGCCTACGGCTTGATGACGATGATCCAGAACATCGGGCTGGCGGGGTTCAACTTCATGATAGGCTGGGCAAACGACTACTCTGTGGCCGGGCCGGAAAATCCGGGTGGCTATGCGTTAGGCATGTGGATCTTCTCGATTCTCGGCTTCTTGGGGTTCTTCTTTGCCTGGATGCTTCGCAAAGAAGAGCGCGGGCCACACGCGCATGGGCTGGAGACGATTACGGTTAAGTCCTCGGAATAGGGACCTGGCGGTCATTTCGACAGCGGACAGCCGACAGCTGCCGCTCGACGTTCGAGGACAATTCGGCGATCGACGTTCGACTCTCGATGTTCGTCGTGCGACTGCCGGACGATGAGAGTCGTGAGTCGGGCGTCGGTCGCGGAATTGTCCTCGGTCGTTGGTACGCGGCTGTCGGCTGTTGGCTGTCCAGATGACCGCTAGGTCCTCTTCATTTCCTCTCAACAGGCAGAATAAGACACGTTGGGCCACCGGCTCCTTTGCGGAATTCGGAGAGGTCGAGGCGATGCACGGTTACGCCATGCGTTTCAAGCACCTGGCAGACCAGCTCGTTATCTGAGCCATTCGCGATCACCTCGTTCTCGCCAAGGCATATGACGTTGCCGGTGGATGGGCCCTCGGAGGCGACCTCGATCGTCTCGAAGCCGTCGAAGTAGCCGTCGGGAAAGACGTCGCGGCAGCAGAGAATGCGTTCCTTACCGATGACGCTCATCGGGCCGCCGATGTGCATGTACTCGTTCGGCAGGTAGGCGGTGCGCACTTCATAGCCCATGTCGGCGAGCATGCCGGAGATCTGCCAGCCGCCTTCGGTGTTGGTGCGTCGCGAGAGGCCGACGAACGCGACCTCCCCGGCGAGCACGACATCGCCGCCTTCCACGGCGCCGGGCTCATCGATGACGCCGACGCACGGCTCACCGATCTTTTCCAGCGCCTCGGACATCCACGTTTCCTCGCCGCGGCGCGCTTCCAGCCCCATGCGCAGCTTGATGTGACCTTCGGGCGTGCACAGCGCTACGTCCCGCGTGAAGACGGAGTTTGGATCGTTCGCCAGCTCCGGCACATCGATCACCTCGCACCCGAACTCGGCCATCAGTGCCTTCAGCTTATTGTGTTGCTGGATGGTCAGTTCGCGGTCCGCCAGCTCCGGGATGTTGGCGCCCTCGTGGGTCGTCACATCGAAGTAGGCGTCGCCAGGTGTCGAGACGACGACGCGGGTCAGTCGGTCAGCTTCATGTCTGAGCATCTTGGCTTCTCGAGTCGTTGGTGGCGGACCGATTCGATCGGCTCCGCCAGTAGTGGTAGGCGGGCACGCCAAGCAGCGTGAGACCCAGCCCGGCCAACGATTCCGCCGGTCGGGCGAACAGCGTGTTGATGAGGATAGCCGCCGACGTCGCGATGAACACGATGGGGACCACGGGATAGCCCCAGGTCCGATAAGGTCGCGGCATCTCGGGCCGGCGCTTTCGGAGAACGAAGACGGCGGCGATGGCGGCGATCCAGAAAATCAACGAGACGAAGACGACGTAGGTGAAGAGTTGTTCGTACGAGCCGGTGAGGGTGAGGGCGCCGGCCTAGATGGCCTGCACGCAGGTAGACGTATTGTCCGCCGGCGTGCGGCATCGCGGCGCCCAGCTCGGCGAACGTCAAAGCGCCGGCGAGAGTGACGAGGCCCCCGACCAGCCAGGCCAGCATCAGGAGCGGCGCCGACGGGATGCTTTGCGCCATGATGCCAGTGGTGAGGAAGATGCCGGGGCCGATGACGATTCCGACCATCATCATCATCGAGTCGAATTTTGTCAGGCTCCGCTTGAGATCGGGCTGGGTGTGCACTCCGCAGGATGGGTTTGAAGGGAAGATGTGTCAAATGGACTGCACTATTTCGACAGCCAACAGCCGACAGCCGCGTACCGACGCTCGAGTCCTGTTCGGCGACCGACGCCCGACGCCCGACTCACATCGAGCGACAGTCGCACGACGTACATCGAAAGTCGAACGTCGGTCGCCGAACTGTCCTCGGTCGCGGGTACGCGGCTGTCCGCTGTCGGCTGTCGAAATAGATAACGACCGGCGGACGTAGTGCGTCGACCGTCGAAAGTCGACGGACGAATACGGCATTGGGCTATGAAGAAGATCAGATATGGCGCCTGCCCGCATGGGGGAAGCGGGCGCGCGGGGCGGCTGGGCATGCCTACCGTCGAGCTATTCCGATCGAAATCTCCCTTCGGAGGTGCGGGCCTCCGAGTCTCGACTGTGCATTGCCCAGGCACGGCCCCAGCTCTCTGCGTAGAGAGCCAGCAACAGCACCCAGAAAAGCCAGCTTAGTTCAGACACAACGATTCTCCTGCGGTTTCACGGTTTTCTACTATCACTACGAATCGGCTCAGAACGGGGTTCCAGCGAGCCATCATCTGCCCTGTTTCTGACTATTAGATGCACTCGAGGCCAAAACCGTTGATGCCGCGGCCACGGCGACAGCCGAAAAGCTTTATATGATGGGGATTCTGGGGTCAGCAGCTCTGGCAGAGCGCCCAACAAGGGGGCTTATTGCCGGATCGGGGACGAAGGGCATCTTAAGCGCGAGTCCAGCAGACTATTTGGCACATGGGAACCCACGCAATGAGGTTGCGATGCGTCTCTCTAATATGATCACTGCCGTCGATGCCCATGCCTGCGGCGAGCCCGGGCGGGTCATCATCGGAGGCGTGGTGGATGTTCCGGGTGCTACGATGTTCGAAAAGAAGGTCTACCTGGAGAGCCAGGCCGACGAGCTGCGCTTGCGAATGCTGCGGGAGCCGCGAGGCTATCCGGCGCTGTGCTGCAACCTGGTGCTGCCGCCCACCCACCCGGACGCCGACGCCGGCTTCGTCATCATGGAGCAGACCGAGTACCCGGTGATGTCGGGGAGCAACACGATCTGCGTGGCGACGGTGCTCATCGAGACCGGGATGGTCCCGGTCTCGGAACCGATCACCGAGTTGTTGCTCGAGGCTCCGGCCGGCTTGATCCCGATCCGCGCTGAGGTCGCCAACGGCAAAGTGAAGAGCGTGACCTTCGAGAACGTGCCGGCCTTCGCCGTTCATCTGGATGCTGAGCTGGATGTACCGACTCTTGGGTTAGTAAAAGTCGACGTCGCTTACGGCGGTATGTTCTACGTCATCGCCAGCGCCGATCAGTTCGGGCTTGAGCTGGTTCCAGATGAAGGTGGAGAGATCGCGCGGGTCGGCGCGATGCTTACGGCCGCGGCTCGAGAGCAGCTACCCGCCGTTCATCCGGAGAACCCTGAAATCTCCGGCGTATCGATCTCCCAGCTTTCGGGCCCGCCCAGCGCACCAAACGCGAGCTGGAAGAACGCCGTCACCGTGTCCACCGGCACGGTCGACTGGAACCGCCCCGACACGTGGGCCGGCGCCCTCGATCGCTCGCCGTGCGGCACGGGGACGTGTGCCAAGATGGCGACGCTGCATGCCCGCGGCGCCCTGGGCGTCGGCGAAGACTTTCATCACGAAGGACCGCTGGGAACGATCTTCACCGGTCGCATCATCAAAGAGACGGAGCTTGGTTCGTACAAGGCGATCGTTCCGACACTCACGGGCCGGGCGTGGATCAGCGGGATCGCGCAATACGTGCTGGATGCGGAGGATCCGTTCCCGGAAGGGTTCACGCTGGGAGACTTGTGGGCGTAGTATCGGCCGCAGACCATCGAACGACCGGGTGACCAAAATGAACACGTGCGTACGTGGACTTCTGATCGCGACTCTAACCTTCACCACCGGCGCTGCGTGCGAGCGACCGAGACCAGATGCGCTCGGCGACCCTATGCTCGCCGAGCAGGTGAAGGCGGAGTTTCTGCACGCCTGGAATGGTTATGTCGAGCACGCCTGGGGGCACGATGGTTTGCGACCGCTGAGCCGCACCGGCTACGACTGGCACGACGCGTCACTCTACATGACGCCCCTCGACGCGTTCGACACGATGCTGCTGATGGGGCTCGACGAGGAAGCGGAGCGGGCGAAGCAGCTTGTGCTCGAGAACCTGTCGTTCGATCAGGATTTCACCGTTCAGGTCTTCGAGATCACGATCCGGCACCTGGGCGGTTTGATCTCGGCCTATCAGATGGACGGCGACCCGCGCTTTCTGGAGTTGGCCGTCGATCTGGCCGACCGGTTATTGCCGGCGTTCGGTTCGCCCACCGGGATGCCGTACTGGGGCGTGAACCTGCGCACCGGTGAGACGCGCGGCCCGGTCATGAACCCGGCAGAGATCGGCACGCTGACGCTGGAGTTCGGGACGCTAAGCAAGTTGACGGGGAACCCCGTCTACTACGATACGGTGAAGCGAGGCGTCGTCGCGCTGTTCGAGCGCCGCTCTGAGATCGGTCTGGTCGGCACGACGATCAACGTGGAGACCGGCGAGTGGGTGAACACGAAGAGCCATATAACGGGGATGATCGACTCGTACTACGAGTACCTGCTCAAGGCCTGGCTGCTATTCGATGACGAAGACTTTCGGGAGATGTGGGAAACGAGCATCGCGGCGGTGAACACGTATCTGCCTGACGAGCGCGACAGCGGCTACTGGTACGGGCATGTCGACATGAATACCGGTGAGCGGACCGCCACGCGCTTCGGATCGTTGGACGCCTTCATGCCGGCGGTACTAGCGATGGGCGGCGATGTGGAGCGCGCTGAGAGGCTAATGGGATCGGTGTTCTTGATGTGGGAGACGTTCCAGATCGAGCCGGAACAGCTGGACTACGTGACGATGGAAGTCGTGTATCCGGCCTACTACCTGCGGCCCGAGGCCATAGAATCGGCGTATTACCTGTATCGACTAACCGGAGACGCAATCTATCTAGAAATGGGCCGCCGCATGTTCGAGCGAATCGTCGAGCATACGCGGACGGAGAGTGGCTACACTATGCTCAACGATGTGACGACGATGGAACAGGGCGACCAGATGGAGTCGTTCTTCTTGGCGGAGACCCTTAAGTACGCCTATCTGTTGTTCGCGTCACCGGAAGTTCTAGACTTCGACAAGGTGGTCTTCAACACCGAAGCGCATCCGTTTGCAGTTGAACAATGAACATTCAGCACGGCACATTCAACATTGTCAATGTCCAATGTGCCGTGCTCAATGTTCAATGTTCAGTAGCTCGTTGCATCCAGCTTCACCTTGCCGCGGAAGATCCAGTAGATACTGAACGTATAGGCCACCACGATCGGCATGCCGATCAGCGCGATGATCAGCATGATCGTGTGCGTCTTCACTGACGAGGCGGCGTTGTAGATGGTCAAGCTGTGCTCGGCGATCGGGCTCGACAGAATCATGTTGGGATACATGCCGATACCGAACAGCGCCATCAGGAGCACCATCGCGGCACAGGACGAGAGAAAGGCCCGGAACTCGTTTCCGTGGAACACCTCCCGCGGGATGTTGGCGATGACCATGACGTTGAGCAGCGGGACGAGGAAGAGCACCGGGTGGGCGAGCAAGGTGTCCTGCATGTGCGGCGCGAAGACGAGGGTCAGCATCGTGGTGAACATGTAGCCGATCGCGAAGAAGGCGATGAGCCGCGGTATCCAACTTCGCACCTGTTCCTGCAACTCCCCCTCGCTCTTCATCACCACGTAGATGGCGCCATGCATCGAGAAGAGAGCCAGCGTGGTGACGCCGACCACCAGGGGGTACGGCCGCAGCAGGCCAAATAGGCCGCCGGTATACTCGCCGCTGGCGTTCAACGGGATGCCCAGTGCGATGTTGCCCAGCGCGACGCCGATCAGCAGCGATGAGACGATGCTGCTGACGGCAAAACTCATGTCCCACCCCTTTCGCCAGGTCGGCGGCTCGCGCTTGCTGCGGAATTCAATGGCGACGGCCCGGAAGATGAGGGCAGCGAGCAGTAGCATGAAGGCGATGTAAAAGCCAGAGAATGCGCTGGCGTATACCTCGGGGAAGGCGGCGAACAGAGCGCCACCGCCTGTCACCAGCCAGACCTCGTTTCCGTCCCAAACCGGCCCGATGGCGTTCAGCATGATGCGCCGGTCATGATCCGATTTCGTAAAAAGGTGGAGAGCGCCGACGCCCAGATCGAAGCCGTCGAGTACGGCGTAGCCAGCCAGCAGCGCTCCGACCAAGACGAACCATACTGTATTCAGGTCGAGACTCATGCGCGCCTCCCCTCTTCGAGCGCAGTCTCGCCCGGACCGTGTTGGATCTTCTCGTTCAGCAGGTAGATGAAGAGCGCGAGCAAGAACAGGTAGATGAGTCCGAACATCACCAGCGACGCGATCACCTGATTAGCCGAGACGACGTTCGAGAGCGCGTCTGATGTGCGTAGTAGGTTGTAGACGATCCACGGCTGACGCCCGACTTCTGCCGACAGCCAGCCCAGCTGGTTGGCGAACTGCGGGCCGAGCACGGAGAAGACGAAGACCCACAGCAACCAGCGCGTCTGGAACAGCCTGCCGCGCCACCAGAAGAGCGTGCCAAGCACAGCGACGATGATTAGCAGGAAACCGATTCCCACCATTAGATGGAAGGACTGGAAGACGATATTGACCGGCGGTCGGTCCGCATCGTCGAACCTATCCAGGCCAGTAACCGAAACGCTGGCGTCGCCGTGAACCAGCCAGCTCAGCATGCCGGGAATCTTCACGCCTGCCGTGCTACCCGCATCCTCATTGACCCAGCCGGCGATGTAGAGCGGCGCCGGCGCTGTCTCGAAATGACCTTCGAAGGCGGCGAGCTTTACAGGCTGGTTGGCGGCCACACCAACGGCGCTGCTGTGACCGGTCACCAGCTGCAAAAGCGAGGCGGCAACCGCCAGCACGAGGGCGATCTTAATCGACGCCCTGGCGAACTCTTGATGCTTTCCTCGCAGCATGTAATAGGCGCTGACGCTCAACACCAGGAAAGCACCCGCCTGCCAGGCCCCCATGTAGACGTGAGTGATGCGGTCGAGGAACGAAGGATTGAGCACCGCCTCCCAGAAGCTCGTCAATTCGGCCCGGAAGCCGCCGCCGACCTTCTCAACGATGTGGTAGCCGGCCGGCGTCTGCTGCCACGAATTCGCCACCACGATCCAAATGGCGCTGAAGTGAGCTCCCGCTGCCACCATCACCGTGGCGAGGAAATGGGTGCGTGGTTTCACCTTGTCCCAGCCGAACAGCAGAATCGCCAGGAAGCCCGACTCGAGGAAGAAGGCAAAGATCCCCTCGGCCGCCAGCGCGGCGCCGAAGATGTCGCCCACGTAGCGCGAGTACTCGGCCCAGTTGGTGCCAAACTGGAACTCCATGACGATCCCCGAGGCCACACCGAGGGCGAAGATTAGACCAAAAATCTTAACCCAGAAACGGGTCATCTCGTGATAGAGCTGCTTGCCAGTCTTCAGGTACATCCCCTCCATGAACACGAGGAGCAAACCCAGTCCGATGCTCATGGGCGGAAAGATGTAGTGGAAAGCTATAGTGACAGCGAACTGCAGACGCGACAGTATCTCGACGTCCATGACAAACCCCCTGACTCCCGGACAGGCGGCCTATTCACCTTCTTTCGCGAAGTGCCGATACAGCGCAAACGTGCTGGCCGTCGCCACTAACAGCAGCAGAGCGGGAACCACGTAGCTCCACAGCGGCCCACCGATAGGGGCTTCCGCTGCCAGAGGCGCCACGTCGCTCGACTGCATCACGGCGATCCCAAGTAGCGATGTGGGCGTCATCGCGAGTCCTCCCGTTTCGCATCCGACCGCAGGTGCTTCTTCCAACCCCAGTACGCGAACCCCAGGCCCAGGAACGAGGCGACGTACGCGATGCTCATTCCGATCAGAGTGACGAGTCCGCGATCCATATCCTATCCCTCCGTCGCGTCCAGCGCGCTCTCATCCCAGCGCACGCTGCGCTCAAGTTCTTCGAGGTATTGCGCTTGCTTCGCTTCGTATTCGGACGAGACCGCCCGCAGCTTCGGGTCGATCACCCAGTAGAGCAGGAACGCTCCGACAAGCGCACCCAGCGTGATCAACGCCCCGTCCAGCAGCCCCAGCAGCAGTCGTGCTACGCCTATGATGATGAGCGCGTAGACGATGGGCGACAGGATGATGGCGATCCAGTCCTCGCGGCTCCAGCCGTCGGCCTCCTCCGGCGTCCAGTTGCGGCGGATCAGAGGCCGCCGACCCGCTTGTGCCGGCTTCGTCTCTGGGGCGATCAGACCGCGGCGCTCCGCCTCCCGTTGCACCGGACCCCACCAACCCAGCGGCCGCGTCTGCACGTAGTAGTGGACCAGGTGATCAATCTTCTCCGGCGGCGTGAGCAGTGTGGCCGGTATGAAGACCAACGCGCCCAATGCCATCAGCAGCCAGAACTGACCGTAGTCGGGCAGCGGCGGAAACACATCGAACGCGGGCAGAATCCAGACGACCAACCACGACACTCCCAGGTTCGCCATCCAGGACGCCAGGTAGCCCCAGGCGTTGAAGCGCCACCAGACCACCTGAAGGATGTTGGGCAGCCAGATGCCCGCCATCATCAGCCAGAGCGCGAAGATCAACCAGGCGGTGATCTCCTCCATCATCAACCCGTAGAAGAACGAGCCGAGCAACAACACGAACGTCGCGGCCCGACCCATCCAGACGAGCCGGCGTTCCGATGCTCGCGGGTTGATGTAGCGCTGGTATAGGTCGCGGGTGAAATAGAGTGCGCCCAGGTTCAGGTGACTGGAGATCGTCGACAGGTGTATGGCGAGTATCGCGCCCATGAACACGCCCACCATACCCACGGGCAGCAACTCGAAGCCCATGCGGAACCAGCCCAGCTCGTAGTCGGCTACGTTCGCGATGTTGGGCGCAAGCACGAAGAAGGCGAGTATGACCGCAGCCCAGAATCCGTTGCGCACCAGCGTCAGCGCGCCGCCCGCCCACAGACCGTAGCTCGCGTCGCGGACCGTCTTCGCCGACTGGATACGCTGCGCCTCCACGTACCAATCGATGCTCGTCCCCATCCCGAAGCCCCCGACGATGGCAATGACAAGCATCGTCAACCACCATGCGGCGGGGAAATCGCCAGTGAATATTCCCGTGAACGCGAACACGTCCAGTCGCCACGCCTCACCCATGTCGATGAGGCGCGCCGATACCTCCGCCGGTCCGCCTACCGCCATGATGCCGACCACCGTGACCATCACAATGGCGAAGACGGCGACGATCCCCTGTAGGAAGTCGCCCATCACCACGCCCCAGTAGCCAGCGGCCAGCGTGTAGATCGCGGTGATGGCGCTCGGCCCGACCAGCCCCACCCAGACCGGCCAGCCGAACACCAGATTCCCCACCTTGCCCATGGCGATGCCCACCCAGCCGAGGATGAACATGTTCATGAACACCTGCCAGCCGGCCATCCAGCCGCGCAGCAGCTCGGCGCCCAATCCGCCGAACCGCATCACCTGCCACTCGGCTTGCGTGTAGGCGAGGGAGCGGCGGAAGATGCGAGCGGAGACGAACGAAGCGATCGCCGTCCAGGCGGTGAAGAACGTGTACCAGAGACCCCGCAGTCCGTGGGCGTAGATCACGCCGGTCACCCACATCGGCGTGTCGGTCGCCGTATGCGTGCTGAAAACCGACGAGGCCGGCAGCCACCAGGGCAGGCCGCGGCCGGCCAGGAAGAAATCGGACTCGGAGCGGCGGGCCAGCCGATAGAAGAAGAAGGCGCCTCCCACCATCAGCAGGAGGAAGGTGCTGGCCCAGAACCAGTCTAATCCTGTGAACGTGACCAAGATGTCTGTGCGTTGTTTGGGGTCGGGTTTCGTCAGCGGGACATCTTACCCGCCGGGAGTGCGGTGGGCAAGGCACTCAGAACCGGCACGAGCTCCGGAATGGGAGCGCATGGCAGCCGGAGGATCATCCCAAGATCACGCGCACTTCGTGCTCGATTTCATCATCGCTCAGCGGCACGGGCGCGCCATCATCGAGCACGTTCCCATCTACGACAATTCTCGACACGCCACGGCAAACGCCGGAGGGGTTCTCCACTTTGATCCGGTATACGGCATCGCCGTGACGGTAGCTGATCCGGAACCCTTCCCAGTCCCTGGGAATGCACGGATCGATGTGCAGGCCAGAGCCTCGTTTGCGGAACCCCAGTATCCACTCGATTCCGGCTCGATATAGCCAGCCGGCGGCGCCCGTGTACCAGGTCCAGCCCCCACGTCCCACGTGGGGCGGCTGCGAGTAGACGTCTGCGGCGACGACGTAGGGCTCGACTTTGTAGCGATGAATGTCGGCACGGCGGCTCGCGTGATGGATGGGACTCAGCAGGTTGAACAGCTCGACCGCCTTGTCACCCTCGCCGAGCATGGCGAAGGCCACGACGTTCCAAATCGCTGCGTGCGTGTATTGTCCGCCGTTCTCGCGGATACCGGGCAGGTAGCCCTTGATGTACCCGGGGTCGGTAGGCGTCTTGTCGAACGGTGGCTCGAACAGCAGGGCCAGGCGATCGCCCCAGCGGATCAGTCTCTCCTCCACCGAGGCCATGGCCCGGCGGGCCCGCGTCTCGTCGCCGGCGCCGGAGATCACGGCCCACGACTGAGCGATCGAGTCGATCTGGCATTCATCATTCTCCGCCGATCCGAGCGGTGTTCCGTCGTCGTAGAAGGCGCGCCGATACCACTCACCATCCCACGCTTCCGTTTCCAGCGCCGATTGCAGAGCCGCTGCCGCCTGGCGCCAGCGCGCGGCGCGCTCGACCTCGCCCCGCTGCTCCGCGATCGGTGCGAACTCGATCAGGTTGTAGTGCAGAAACCAGCCCAACCAGACGCTCTCGCCGGCACCCTGCCAACCAACACGGTTCATGCCGTCGTTCCAGTCGCCGCCGCCGATGAGGGGAAGGCCGTGAGCGCCCGTCTTCAGACTGCGATCCAGCGTCCGGGCGCAGTGCTCGTAGAGCGTTGAAGTGTGCTCGGAGACCTGAGGCTCGTAATACGCCTCCGGCTCGTCCTCCTCGAGCTCGGGTCCTTCCAGCCAGGGAGTCGCTATGTCGAGCACGGACACGTCCTCGGTTACCCGGACGTAGTGAGCCACCGCGTAAGGGAGCCAGAGCAGATCGTCGGAGATTCGGGTTCGCACGCCGCGGCCCGTCGGCGGATGCCACCAATGCTGTACGTCACCCTCGGGGAACTGGCGTGCCGAGGCTCGCAACAGATGCTCGCGCACGATATCGGGTCGCGACACCGTGAAAGCAATGAAGTCCTGCAGTTGGTCTCGAAAACCGAACGCGCCACCCGATTGGTATAAGGCCGAGCGCGCCCATATGCGACAGGCGAGCGACTGGTAAAGGAGCCAACGGTTGAGCAGCAGGTCGACCGAAGGATCGGGCGTCTCCACCTGTACGACGCCCAGCACTTCGTCCCAATGCTCTCGGACCTTGAGGAGCGTCGCGTCGACATCGATCTGGCGGTAACGCTCGACCAGCGAGCGTGCCGCTTCACGGGTCTGATCCTCGCCCAGCAAGAACAAGACTTCGGCGCGGTCGCCGGGTTCGAGCTCGAGATCCGTCTGGAGCGCGGCGCAGGGATCGAGACCGGCCCCGACTTTCCCGCTGAGCTCGATGCCCCGCTCGAGCGATGCCGGGTGGTCGAGGCTCGCGTTGCGGCCGAGGAACTCGAGACGATCGCCGGTCAGTGCCGTCTGCTGCCCTCCCAGGTCAGCGAACGCGATGCGATTGGCGAACTCTCCGTTCCAGGCGTTACGGGCGAAGAGGGCGCCGGTCTGCTCATCGACCTCGGTAACCACATACGGTGCCGTCTCGCTCCGCTCGACGCCCAGCACCCACTCGGCGTAGGCCGTAACCGTCAGCTGGCGCTTGCGCTGCGAACGATTCTCCACGCTCAGGCGCGCGAGCTTGATGGAATCGTCCAGTGGAACGAACTGGAGAAGGACCAGCGCGATCCCGTGCGACACGTGCTCGAGCTCGGTGTAGCCCTGCCCGTGTCGAATGACATAGGGCCAGTCTTCTTCGCGGATCGGCAGGGCCGTGGGGCCCCAGACCCAACCGGTGTCGCGATCACGGACGTAGAAGATCTCGCCTGGAGTGTCGCTGACCGGGTCGTTCGACCAGGGCGTCAGCTTGTTCTCTCGACTGTTCTTCGACCAGGTATAGGAAGAGCCGGACTCCGAGACCTGCGTCCCGAAGCGCGGATTAGCCAGCACGTTGATCCACGGAGCCGGCGTCCACTGCCCCTTTCCGAGAAACGTGATGTACTCCCTGCCGTCACGCGTGAACCCACCGAGCCCGTTGAAGAAATCGAGGTCGAGCGCCGGTTCGGGTACCGGTTTCGCCTTCTCGCCGGGTATCCGTTGCGTCGTAGGGACGGGGCCGGGTCGCGCGCGCCCGAGCCGCACCACCTGTTCGGAGAGCGAGCCCTGACTGGCGAGCAGCGCGATGCGTGCCGCAGCCCGCAAGAGCGACTGGTCCTGGCTCGGAACGAGGTCGGCCCGGAGAACATAGACGTTTCCGTGCTCGGCGTGCTCCGCACGGCCGACCGCGGATTGGATGGCTTCCACCATCGCCTCGAGGGACTCCTGAAGATCCTGTACGTATGATGTCGCCTGGGCATTGAGGATCACCAGGTCGGCGGAGATCCCCTTCAGGCGCCAGTACTCGTGAGCGCGCAGCAGCTGTCTCACCACATCGCGGTGCTCATCGCTCTCGATCTGAACCAGGCAGATGGGCAGGTCGCCGGAGATACCGTAGCCCCAGAGCTCGAATCGCCCCAATTCGTTTCTCGCCAGTTCTTGCGGCGCCGCGCGCAGTGTGGGATCGGCGTAGAGCAGGCGGTTAGCCAGTCGCTGGAAGAGATGCGCCTCATCCTGCGTGATGCGGAGGTGGTGCAGCTGGACCTGGGCCTGCGTCCAGGCGAGGGAGCTCTCGCGCTCGAAGGTAGCGGGCTGGCGGTACTTCTCCGCCACGTCCAGCGCCTGTTCGCGCGTGGCCGCGACGAGCGTGGAGAAGAGGACGTGAGCCGTTCCGCCCGCCGGTACGACCACGCGGTGTCGGAGGCTGACGATCGGGTCGAGCACGGGCCCCACCGTGTCGGAGAGCGGGCCGCCGTCGACGACGGACATCGGAGTCCTGATGCCGCGTCCGCGACCGAGAAAGCGCGCGCGGTCCGTCTCGTACTGCAACTCGCCCACCGTCTCGCCTTCGACCGCGGCGACGTGCGCCAGCCACACCCGTGGCTCGTCGGCCGAGCGTGGGCGTCGAGTGGCCAGCAGCGCGCCGAGTTCCGGTACGAACTCGGTGTGGACGAACAGATTCGAGAAGGATGGGTGAGCTACGTCGGCGCCCTGGGGCGCGAGCGCCACTTCGGCATACGAGGTGAAGTCGATCTCGCGATCACTATCCGCGAGATTGCTGACCGTCAACCGTCGTAGATCGGCGTCGTCCTCCGGCGAGACGACGACCTCGAGCGTGATGGTAAGCGAGCGGTGACTCTGGATGATCTTGGCCCGGTCCTCGGAATAGATCACTTCGTAGTTCTCTGCTTCGGTGCCGCTCGGCTGGAAACCGGCCGACCATACTTCGCCTGACTCCGCATCGCGAAGGAAGACGAAGAGCCCCATGCAATCGCGGGTCGTGTCCTCCCGCCAGCGGGTAATCGCGAGATCGCCCTGGCGTGTGAATCCGGAGCCCGCCGCCGTGACCATCGTCGTGAAGCGACCGTTGGACAGTATATGCGTGCGCGGCGTGATGTCGTGCGGTGACTCGAAGCGCCGCAGTGTAGGGGGTACGACATCACGTACGTGCGCGGCGACCTGCACCTCCTCGCCGCGAGGCCGTGCCACGGCGACGGAGCGCGGCGTCCGTTCTTGCAGCAGCAGCTCGGCCGCCTGCACCATCGGGTGCGCGTGGAAGCGGCTCGGCATAAGCCCGTTGTGCAGTACGTTCCCGAGCGCGACGATGGTCATTCCCTGGTGATGAGCCATGTAGGCGCGGACCACTGCGAGCAGCTCGTTCTCCGGGAGTCGAGACGGCGTGTAGTCGAGCGACTCGTAGAACCCGAAGGATCCAAGCGCCTCGGCCGCTTCGAGGGCTGAGAAGTTGAGCACGGCGGCCTGCGGGTCGACCATGGCGGCGAGCGCGGTGGCGTAGGGCGCGACGACGACGTCCTCGAACAGTCCGCGCTTCAGTCCGAGACCTGGAACGCCAAAATCGGAATACTGATACGTCAGTTCCACGTCGCGAACGTTGTAGGCTGACTCGGAGACGCCCCAGGGGACACGGCGCTCGGCGCCGTAGCGGATCTGGCGACCGACCACCAGACGGCTGGTCAGGTCGAGGAGGCTATGCGCCGGCTGTCGCATCACGAGCGACGGCATCAAGTACTCGAACATCGAACCCGACCAGGAGAGCAGGGCCGCGCCGCCGCCAACCGGTGTGAGCGAGCGGCCAAGCAGGAACCAGTGTCGGGGCGAGATGTCGCCTTTGGCGATAGCCACGAAGCTGGCGAGCCGCGCCTCGGAGGCCAGCAGGTCGTAGTAGCTAGGGTCGGGCGCGCCGTCGGCAACGCGGTAGCCAATGGAGAAGAGCTTGCGCGAGCGGTCGAAAAGGAAACGAAAGTCCATGGTGCGGACCATTCGCTCGGCGAGCAGCGCGAGGCCGGAAAGGCGGTGCACCAATCCACCCGCGGCCAACTCCAGTCCCTCGAGCTCCTCTGGCGACAGCGATTCCGCCCCCGCGTTCCCATCTTGGACGGGGCTCTCGAACTCGCGTTTCACCGCGTGTGCGAGAGCGGGGATCTGGGCCGCCGTCGGAACCGCGTCGCGCGTGATCGACTCGTGAGCGAACCGGCCGAGCCACGGCATCGTGGTTTCGAGGTCGCGGGCGTGACTTCGGATCGAGTTCCGAATTGCCGTCGCCCAAACCACGATCTCCGGTTTGGCTCTTTCCTCCGCATCGCTGGACAAGGTGCGGGCGATGTCGAGAGTGGTATCTGCCTGGGCCTCCATCTCCTCGAGCAGGGCAAGCCTGCCGGAGAGGGAAGTCGGGGCATCCTCGAGCAGGGCAAACATCTCTGACGCGGCGTCACGAAGCTGCTCCGCCGTCACGGTCTGCGTGCGCTGAGGGTGTGCGGTCCGCTCCACCGCTTCCAGGAGCAGCAAGACCGCATCTCTGATCCCGTCCGTCATCTCCGAATCGATAAGCGGACGATTCAGGAGGCCACGGCAGCCCTGGGCCAGACCGATCAGGTGGCCGGCCAGATTGCCGCTGTCCACCGTCGAGACGTACCTGGGGTCCAGCGGTCGCAGGTCCCGCGTGCCGTACCAGTTGAAGAAATGCCCGCGCACGCGCTGCATGTCGTTCATCGTCTTCAACGTGGCCTCGAGCCGCTCGATCATCTCCACCATCCCGATCCAGCCGAAATCGCGGGCCACCATGGTGCTCAGGAGATAGAGACCAAGGTTCGTTGGCGATGTGCGATGCGCGACGACCGGCTCGGGGTCTTCCTGAAAGTTGTCCGGCGGCAAGAAGTTGTCTTCCGCGGTCACAAACCGCTCGAAGAAAGCCCAGGTGCGTCGTGCTGTGAGCCGCAGCGCGCGCACTTCATCATCCGTCAGGATCATCTCTCTCGGTACTCGCGGTGGCCGGCTCACGCGCCACGCGGTGACGGGAGACAGCAACCAGAGCAGGGCCAGCGGCCCTGCCACCGGCCAGGCGCTCGGCTTGAACACCAGGAAGGCGATCCCCGCGAGTGCCCCGAGAAACACTCCCCAGCGAAGGTGCTGAAAGAAGGAACGGAGGCGCAGGTCGATACCGAAGCCCGCTTGCGCCGCCGTAACCCACTCGAGGAGGTTCCGCTTGCTGATGTAGAGACGCCAGAGCGTGCGCGTGATGGCATGCGTCATCAGACGGGTCTGGTGGGCCAGTACGGTCAGGGACAGCAGCGACTGCGTCGACGCCACGATCAAGTCGTTGCGCACGGCGCGAAGGTGATTGCGCTTCGAGATCCCCCAGCGCTGTGGGATCAGGCCATCAATGAGCGGGATCAGCTGCGGTACCAGGATCGATCCAACAAATAGTCCGGTCCAAAGGAACGGATCGACGGCGGGAAGAACCCAAGCGGCAACGGCAAGCAGGTAGGCTGTGGGCGGCGAGAGACTGCGGCGGAGGTTGTCCACCATCTTCCAGCGACCGATTGTGGGGATACGGACCTTGGATCCGTGCCCGTCCCTCGCGTATCCCAGAATCCAGGGTAGCAGCTGCCAGTCACCGCGCACCCAGCGGTGGATGCGTCGAGCGGCGACTTCGTAGTTGGACGGAAATTCCTCGAACAGGTCGACGTCGGTCACTAATCCTGCGCGAGCGAATATGCTCTCGAACAGGTCGTGGCTGAGCAAAGCATTCTCCGGGACTTTGCCTGCCAGCGCGGTCTCGTAAGCGTCAATATCATAGATGCCCTTTCCCGTGAAGGATCCCTCGTCGAACAGGTCTTGATAGACGTCGGAGACTGCAGCCGCGTAGGGGTCGACGCCGCCCGGCCCCGAGATGATCCGCTGGTACGGTGTGCTTTGCGGCCCCGTCGGTAGGGAGGGCGTGATTCGCGGTTGAAGGATACCGTACCCGGAGACCACACGACCCTTGCCGAAGTCGTAGCGCGGCCGGTTCAAGGGGTGCGCCATCGTCCCGACCAGACGGTAGGCGGTTCCCTTCGGAAGTCGCGTATCGGCATCGAGGGTGATGACGAACCGGACATCGGCAGGCACGGTCGGCGGCTTTCCGCCGACCGGCATATAGCTGGTGTCCACGTTCCCGCGCAGCAGCAGGTTCAACTCATGAAGCTTGCCCCTCTTGCGCTCCCAACCCATCCACTTGCCTCGCTTGCCTTCCTTCTCGTTCCACGCTCGGCGTCGGTGCAAAAGCAGGAAGCGGTCACCGCCTCCAGATGGCCCACCGTGTCGTTCGTTTAGGCGTTGGACACCCTCGGCGAGAGCGGCCAGCAACTCGTCATCGTCCGGCATCGTCTCCTCGGGCGCATCCTTCCAGTCGCTGAGCAATGCGAAGTGAAGGTGGCCTTCCGGATTCGCCAGGTAGTGCACCTCAAGGCGCTCCAGTTGCTCCTCGATGTCGGCACGGCTACTGAGCAGCGTGGGAACGACAACGAGGCTCCTGAGTTCGCGAGGTACGCCGTCGGCTAGTTCGAGCTTTGGGAGAAGCTTCGGCGGAACGAGGATTGGAACCAGGCGGTTGACCACCGCTACGGCCACGTCAGAGGCGGGTACCAGGCCGAGTATTCCCAACAGCGTCAGTATCCAGGGCCTCGCGCCGGCGCTCCACGTGAAGTAGAGCGGTGCGGCAACGAGGGCGGCTGTGAGCAGTGCGATTGCGCCCAGATACCCGCCGGTTGCCAGCGCCCGTACCGCGCGGCGGACGCGGAGCTGCAGGGGGACGTGAAAACCCAGGTGCTGCTCGAATTCTCTCCGGCGATACGAGATGAGGTAGCAGCCGGGGTCCTCCTCGGGGTGTTTCGGCACGTCCCGTAGTCGCGGTGCGGCTTCGAGTGAGCCGATCTCCGCGTTGGCGCGTTCGACGGCCGCCGTGTCGGACGCCGCGGCGGCAAGACGCACCGCCTCCCTCGCGATTTCGGTCTCCGGTCGATCCGAGCCTCGCGACAGCAACTCGATCTGCGTCCGGTATTCATTCCGGGTCGCGAAGTCCATCCCCGCGAAGCCAGGGGCCGTGCGCAGGATGCGGTCTGTCAGGCTGACGTCCTCGAAGAAGTCCAGCCAGTCGATGGATGACATCCATCGCATGCTGCCGATGATGTTTCGAACGGTGGCGTTGGCGGCGGCTTGAGCCTGGTGTTCGCGCGCGACCATTTCGGCGGCGGAGGTTCCCTGCGCACTCAGCTTCCTGTTCAGCCAGTCAAGGGCTGGCATCACCGAAGGGTCCTGGTCACGCAGACGCTGAACGAGCTCGACGGCAAAGGCATCCGTCAAAGGAGCGTCGCTGAGACCGTCCAGAATGTCATGCGCCTGCTCGACCGGTCGACCGCCGAGTCCGAGGAATCGATCCGCCAGATCGTCGGCTGCGGCGCGCGCCTGCCGGGAGCTGATGATCTGCTGTGCTAAGCGTCGCAGATTCTCGACCAGTGCGACGCGAAGCAGGATGGCAACTGCCCAGACTTCGCCGATCGTGAGTGGCTGAACTCGTTGATAGGCGTCCACGAAGTGCTCCAGCGTCTCCAACTCGAAGCGACTGTCGGTGTGGGCGACATAGGCCCAGGCCAGGCCGTAGACGCGTGGATAGAGCGCGAGATGACCCTCGGCGATCTTGGGCAACAAGCGGTAGTAGCGGCGCGGAAGATGGTCGCGAATCTCCCTCAGCTGCTCTTCGACGATATGGAAGTTGTCAAGAAACCACTCCTCGGCCGGGGTGATCTCGCTCTTTTCACGGACCGCATCGACGATGTTGCGATACGCAGCCAGCAACGTGCGGCCGTTCTCGTGGACCCTGGGGAGCAAGTTCCTTCCGCGGCTTGGTTTCCCGGTCGTTACCTGTGCCCGTGCGAGGCTCTCGGCGTGTTGCTCCAGCCGCTCGATGCCGAAGATCTCGGCACGAATCGGCTGTTCGTCCGACGCCCGAAAGAATGTGGCTGCTTCTCGGGAGCTCACTCTTGGCTGTCCGCTCATCGCACCCCGCCCAAACCGCGGAGTCCCATGTTTCGAGTTAATGGCTGGAAAAGGCTGTCAGCGAGGCATGTTATCCTGCCCGGCCGCGAGAGGGCAAGATGGCGGGCAAGTAAGCCAGTGTTCATCGGCAGCAGGAAGGTGCAGGCCCAGAACCAGTCCAATGCCGTGAAGTTGACCAAGGTGATCGCGAGTTGAGAAGGAGTGTCGTTCGTCAGCGGGGCATCTTACCCGGCCGAAGAGCGGAGGGCAAGCGGAGAGAGGGGTGGGCTCGCTGTCTCCTAGCGGGAGGAGAACCGGTCGTCTGGGAACCGGTATACCGTGACGCGGGTGGAATCCCCCGCCGGGAGCGCGACCGCAAGAGCGTTTCCTTGCATGGCCAGCACTTCGTAGGAGGGTCCTGAGAAGGATGCACCAAATAGCGCATCCCAGAACAGATCGCCGAGGTCTCCAGATAGCGTGTCGGTGGCAGTCTCGGCTGGTGCTTCACTGTCGAGCTCGAGCGCCCACGCGCGTTCAGCGGTGACATCCAGCATCATCGGCTGGCTTCCATAGCCACCCAACAGCAGACGGTCGCCGGATATCGAGGTCAACTGATAGTAATGACCGAACACGGAGCCGATTGGCGTTATCCGCTTCTCGTTCGGATCGATCGACCAGATGACGGTGCGCGACTCTCGGTCGTTGGCGGCGCAAACGAAATCATCTTGGAGCGCCGCCGGCTCGGCGCACCAGACCATGAGGGATGTGAGCGCTAGGGATTCGTGTTCTTCCTGATAGACGGTGAGGAGCTCAGACGTCGAGGCGTAGCCGGAGATCGGGCCCAGGGCCAACGCCAGACTTCCGAGGCCGCCGATCGCGAAGTGGCTGCGCACGGCCAGCGCTTGCCGGCCGCCGTTCACCACGAAGTCCGAGGTGTAGGCGTCCTCCGACGCATCGAGATTCCAGTCACTTCTCACGTAGTCGACGCTCTCGAACTTGCCGGAGACTCGGGTGGCGCGACCCTCATATATGTCGGTGCCGATTACTTCCCAGGCGCTGGCTTCAGGGTCGACCCGCAAGGTGGGGTGTTCGATGGGAGGTAGCGTGACCTTATACTTCGCCGCGCCAGATCCATCCAGGTGTAGCGTCTCCAGCAACAGCTCGCCGGTCTCAGAGTAGCTCAGAGTAGCGACACGATCGTCCGCCAGGAATTCCAGATCGTCCGCGTTAACAATCGCGAAACCGCCATCCTCCAGCTCTACGCGATAGCCGAGATCGCTCGACCAATAATCCTCATCGCCCCAGTCTGCGAGGCGTACGGCAAACCTAGACCCAGAGGGCGACAGTTTCAGTTCCACAGCGTATCCATCGAGCGCGACCTCGCGGACTCGCTCTGTACCGATCCACTCCGTCGTCAATACCACCGGCCGACTGGCCAGCGGGTCGTCGCTGAATTGACTCGCGAACCAGGTCGATCCGAGCGTGACGAGCACGGCGGCCATCACTACCGCCATGGCAGCCGGTATCCGCAACCTGCGGTCTCTCGCGGTGAATAGAAGAGCCGCCAGACCGAACAGGACAAGAATGAACCCGAACTCATGACGTGCCCAGAGGTGGGTCTGCATGATGGGCAACGGAGAGTCGAGCCGTCCGGCGAACCCCACCACGTACAGCGCTCCCAAGCCTCCCAGCAGACCCAGCGTCCAGCGCCAGGCCTTGCCCGGTTCCGGCAGTTGCGCTCGGTGCCGCGCTGTCGAACGAATGATCGCCAGCATTCCCAGCAGAGCCTCGAGCACCAGAACGATCAGCGCGGCGTCTCCGCCGAGGGTCATTCCAGGAAAGGCTCTCAATCCCAGAAGGCCGGCTGCAAAGCCGATGGCCCCTGCCGCCAGCAAGGCGACTCGTGAAGGCTTGGCGAGAACGAGAAGGCCCGTGAGGGTTAGCGGCAATGAGATGGGAGGAAGCAGCGCGAGCAGGGAGATCAACGCCCCGAGGAGCCGGTCTTTGATCTGTCCGGCCGACAGCTGAACCATCTTCTTGGATTCCGCCAGCGATGTGCTGCGGACTTGTAGATCGACCGTCTCCAGCATGGCCTTGACCCGGGGGACGTCTTCTACCCCGAGGGCGAGCTCGAGCTTAGCGCCACGGCTGTCGACGGCCAACAAGCGATAACTGTCGGGAGCAGCGACGACCAATCGAAGATCTGTTAGATCGGCGTAGCGTATCGATCGGTATTCCTGCGCCGCGGCGAGGACGGCAGCGGCGTCGAGACCCGCTTCAGCATCTACACCGTGGAACCAGTAGAGTCGATCCGCTGCCAGCAGCGCCACCTGACCGGGGTCTTTGGTATCCCGCACCACCAAGTCCGAAACGTCGTCGACCCGCTCGACGTCCAGCCCTCGCTCCGCAGCCGCGTCGCGAATCGCCCGCAGCCGCCTGGCAAGGCTCGGGTGTGACATGCGACCTTCGCTCTCCTCGCGCCAACGGCGTGGCAGCCGTAGGAGATCGTGTAGCTTTGTGAGCGCTGCGATCAGCGGCTCCGGTGTGTCCGTCAGCTCTAGTGCCCGCAGATCGCTCTCGTGCTCCCGGGACTGGCTGCTCGACATCATCGCGGCTACGAAGGCCAGGACAACCAGTGGCCAAACCCAGACCAGCGTTCCGAACACCGCCGAATCGGCGCCGAAGGCGACAAGCGCACCCAATAGGCTGAGGGACAGGACCACCAGACCCAACTCGCGCAGCAGCAGCCGACGCCGGTTGAATTGCTCCAGATGGGCGACCTCATGCGCGAAGATGGCCCGCGTCTCGTCCGCTGTGAGCGATTCCAGCAGCCCCGCGGTGAACAGCACACCCGGTCTATGGAGCGATGGCAGAGCGAAGGCGTTTACCCAGTGGCCACCCGGCGCATCGGCGACATGAAGCGCAGGCGATGGACAGTGTGCCCGGGCGATGACCGAGTCGAAACCGCTTTCCAGAGCACGATCCCGCAGAGGACTCGCCCCGATGATCTTAGGGAAGAGTAGGGCGTTGAAATGGGTCCAGAGCAAAGAGATCGTCAGCACGAGGGTGGCCACCGGCATCGCGGCACCTTGGATCGGTCCGACGAAGAGCGGCGTGGCTGCCAGGAGGAGCAGCGCGCCTAGCATAGCGATCCAAAAGCGCAGCGTTTGAGAGAGATAGGCAAACAACCCGCGCGTTTCGCCGAAAATTCGGCGCCGCGCGGGGAAGTCGGCGGCGAGCGACGTGAGCACAGCGAGCCCCACCTTCGCCGCGATGTAGCTGACGTTCGCCGCGACGCTGGCGGCGATACAGATGATGAAGACGAAGACCAGGCGCCGGCCGGCGGCGAGGCGGAACTCGGGGAAGGCCGGGTCATCAATCCGACGCACCAATCCGCGGCCCAGCCAGCCGATGTAGAAGGCGGGGATCAGCGCCAGCAGAAAGGAGACGATCTCGGTCAAAAGAGCTTGAGGCTGTGAGAAAACGGGCCGTCCGGGAGAGCGACGCTGGGCATTCTGTTACCCGGATGGCTCCGAACGGGTTCCCAGGCCGCCCTGAACCGGGCTCAGCCCGATCGGCAATTCTGTAGGCCTTGGTACGCAGGTTGCTTTTTAACCCATCAGACCCGGCCCCCCTGGGTTGCCAGAAAGGCAAGTACTATAAAGGCTACTGCGGACCGTCCCGGAATGACTGTGGCATCGATGCTACGGAAATGACGGATTTCGCGGGATTCATCCCGGAGTGAGTGTGGACCGTACGCCACAGTTCGTGGAGCCGCCTTTTCCCCGTCAGCAGCACTCGATCCTTAGCCGAAGCACCCGCCCGTAGGTTCTTACCCGCCGCTGAAGTTGAGCAGAGGTATCGCAGGTTACGGATGCCGTTCGGTCCCCGAAGGGGATCGCCAGAGCAACTCACACGATGGGGTGAGAGATGGACAGGTTGCGGAGACCAGCCAAACAACTGATCGAGCTGCGGCACCTTGAGGACCGTAGCGGGCTCGCTCTGATCGCGACGTTGATGTTGATCGCGTTGGTGGCGATGCTGACGGCGGCGGCGCTGAATGGAGCGGTAAGCGCGCTTCGCACATCAGGAAGCGACTACCAGGACACGCGGGTCTATTACGCGGCGGAGGCGGGTGGCGAAGCGACGCTGGCCCAGCTGAAGGCGATGCTATCTGACGGCCATCTCTCGGACGCCGATCTGCTCAACATCAATCCGCCGACTCTGAGTTACATCGAATTCGACAGCTTCTACGTCGAGAGGTTAGGCGACGCCATCGTCGAGACTGTGACCGACGGTCCATACGCGGGACTCAACGCGCTAACGCAAAACGTCGACATCTACTCCTCGGCGAAGAACCCGTTGGGCGACCGCTCGGCGATCATCCTGAGGGCAAAAGCGCAAGCGATCCCGATCTTCCAGTTCGGCGTGTTCTTCGAACAGGATCTGGAAGCGACCAACGGGCCGCCGATGGAGTTTCTCGGTCGAGTTCATTCGAACGGGAACATCTACCTGAGCTCAAACAACGCCTGGTACAGGGACATCATCACCACCCCGAATGAGATATTCCACGACCGCAAGGACTTTCACAGCGTCAAGAACGGCGTGTTCATCAACGACGCCAGCGGTAATGAAATTGCCTTGAATTTCGATAGCCGGACGTACTCGGATCCCGAAGCGTTCAAGGCTCAGAGTTGTTCGGCATTCGATTGCCGCGTCATGACGGGCGCTTTTGACGTTGACTCACTGCGCATTCCGCTCCCCCTGGGAACACCAGCCTATGAGGTGATTCGACCGCGGGAAGGTGATGACAGCGAGGCAGAAAGGCAGATCAAGCTGGCCTGGAAAGCTGACACTTACGTGACAGTGGATCTCGTGAACGTCAGGACGCTGGGCGACGTCTGTGGTGGTACTCCGCCCAAGTACGATCCGGATGCCGTTGACGGCGTGTTGTCGATCACTGCCTTGGACCCGGTCATCCCAGGGAACAGCGTGGATTTCAAGATCCTGGGCGTGAACTGCGACGGTTTTAATGCAGACGTCACAGTATACGCGGACGGTGCGACGGTCTATTCGAAAGAGCTGATTGGGGAGTGCAGGTTCAAGGTTGACATTCCCAGCGCCGTCGATGGCATCCGCGTTGAGGTGTTAGGCGCTGATAATGACGGTGAAGGTGTAGACGGGACGGCCTACTGGCACGACTTGCTGAGCGTGATGGCGGAGGCCGATAGGCTATGGCCGAACATCACGGTCGACCGGTCCATGGGCGGGGAAGCACTGTCCCAAACCGACATGTGCAAGATCTTTCAGTGGGAATGGTCGGATTTTTACGACGGACGCGAGACTGAACTGAAGGACGTTCTCAACATAGACATGACGCAGCTGGCTGCGTGGGAGGCGGTGAGCACGGCTCGTCAGACGGAGATTGTCTACGTCGAGTTCCTCGTTCCGGCGGAGGTCGGCAATTACGCGCCGGTAACCCGCGACTACTTGCCGGACGCCACCGTAGATCCGGCGGTTCGACTGGTAAACGGCTCGCTGCTCCCCAACCGGTTGACCGTCGCTACAGAGTGGCCGCTCTACGTACGCGGCGATTACAACTCGATCGACAAGAAGTCCACCTCACTCATGGGTGACGGCATAACGATTCTGTCGAACGCTTGGGATGATGCGGACAATCGGCCTGCGCAGAACGACATCGACACATGCACCGGTCTTGTGAGCTGGACCAACCCGTGTATCGAGTACACGAAATGGCAGCCCAAGTGGAAGAAGCAGAGCTCGAGCGAGACTACGGTGAACGGCGCCATCCTGGCCGGGCATTGGGCAACTCCCTGCGATCATCACGAAACATCGTGCGCCGCCGACGGCTCGACCGCCTACTACAAGGATTGGTATGGCGGCGGTCTCGAGAACTTCCCCCGCTTCCTTGAGCACTGGCGGAATGGCAGCAATAAGGTGGACTTCAACTACCTGGGCTCGCTGATTAGCCCGTTCACCAGTCAGAAGACGACGGGCACCTGGAACGGGACGTACTATACGCCCCCGCAGCGCAACTGGGCGTTCGATATCGATTTTCGCGACCCCGCGAACCTGCCTCCGGGCACGCCGAACGTAGGATACGTGTTCCGCACCGCGATGCGTGAAGCGTATTAGAAAGATCTGAGGGGCCACCCGCTAAGGCGGGTCGCCCCTCGAACTCCTCAGTTCTCCTAGGATTCTCCCCATCTCAGCAGGTGCGCGAAACCCGGCCCCGGGGTAGATTTCGCGCGGCCCTCAACAAACCAACGAAGGAGAATCACGTGAATCGCATTCGTACGACCTTCGCGGTCCTGATCCTGATGCTGCTCGCCACGTCGCTGCTAGCGCAGCAGCCGTCAGAGCTCGCCCTTGAGCGGATCTTCGCCTCCGCCGATTTCAGTGGCCAGTTCTTCGGGCCGGCCCGCTGGATGGAGGACGGCAGCTACACGACCCTGGAGTTCACTGCCAACCGGCGGGCCCGCGAGATCGTGAAATACGATCCCGAGACGGGCGCTCGAGAAGTTCTGGTCTCGGCGGCGGTGCTGACGCCGGCAGGTGCCAGGCAACCGCTGTGGATCTCCGGCTATCAATGGTCGGACGACGGATCCAAGCTGCTGATCTTCACCAATACGCGGCGCGTATGGCGATCGAACACGCGGGGCGACTACTGGGTGCTGGATCTCGGGTCGGGCGCGCTCCGCCAGGTAGGCGGCGATGCCGAAGAGGCGACGCTCATGTTCGCCAAGTTCTCGCCGGATGGTGGCCGAGTAGGCTATGTCCAGGAGAACAATATCTACGTCGAAGACCTGGAGAGCGGCGAGATCATCGCGCTTACCGATGACGGATCGGAGTGGATCGTCAACGGGACGTCCGATTGGGTCTACGAAGAAGAGTTCTTTTTGCGCGACGGCTTCCGCTGGAGTCCGAACGGCGAACGGATCGCCTACTGGCAGTTCGACACCGAGGGCGTGCCGTGGTTCACGATGATCAACAACACGGATTCGCTCTATCCGAGGCTTATCGAGTTCCCGTATCCGAAGGCCGGCGAAACCAACTCAGCCGTCAAAGTCGGTGTGGTCAGCGCTGATGGCGGTGATACGCGCTGGATCGGGATGGAGGGCGATCCGCGGAACAACTACATCCCGCGCATGGAGTGGGCGGACGATTCGGACGAAGTCGTAATCCAGCACTTGAACCGCCTACAGAACACGAACTGGCTCACGCTGGCCAAGGCGAGCAGCGGCGAAGCGCGGACGATAGTAACCGAGACGGATGAGGCCTGGCTCGACGTCGTCGAGGATCTGGAATGGCTGGACGATGGGAAGCGCTTCACCTGGGTGAGCGAGCGGGACGGTTGGCGGCATGTCTACATAATATCTCGAGATGGGCAGGACATGCAGCTGATCACGCCGGGCGACTACGACATCGTGAGCGTTCAGCACATCGACGAGGACGGCGGCTGGCTCTACTACATCGCGTCACCGGACGATCCGAAGCAGCGCTACCTGTATCGCACACCGCTGGACGGCAGCGGGAGGGCCGAACGCCTGACGCCCGCCGGTCAGCCGGGCACCCACTCGTATCAGATCTCGCGCGATGCGCGCTTCGCCTTCCACACCTACTCGAGCTTCATGACGCCGCCGATCATCGAGCTGGTAAGATTGCCGGACCATGAGGTGGTGAGAACGCTGGTCGACAACGCACGACTGCGGGCGACGATCGAGTCGCTGGACCGCGGCGAGTCGCGTTTCTTCCGCGTGGACAACGGTGAAGGCGTGATGCTGGATGGGTTCGAGATGCGGCCGCCGGATTTCGACCCGTCGAAGAAATACCCCGTCCTGTTCTATGTCTATGGCGAGCCGTGGGGACAGACGGTGCGTGACGCGTGGATGGGCAGGAACTACCTGTGGCATCTGATGCTGACGCAGCAGGGCTATATCGTGATGAGCATCGATAATCGGGGTACGCCGGCGCCGCGCGGTCGCGACTGGCGCAAGGTCGTCTACAAGAAGATCGGTGTCCACGCCTCGTTCGATCAGGCCGCTGCCGCGCGTGCGGTTGGGCAGTGGTCCCACGTCGATCCGGCGCGGATCGGCATCTGGGGCTGGAGCGGTGGCGGCTCGATGAGCCTCAACATGATCTTCCGCTACCCGGATTTCTACAGCACGGCGATGGCCGTCGCGCCGGTACCGGACGTTCGGCTGTACGACACGATCTATCAGGAACGGTACATGGGGTTGCCCCAAGACAACCCGACGGAGTACGAGCAGTCGTCGCCGGTGACGTTTGCCGATCGGCTGCAAGGGAATCTTCTGATCGTGCACGGTACGGGAGACGACAACGTCCACTATCAGGGCACCGAGGTGTTGGTCAACGCGCTGGTCGAGGCGGGCAAGCAGTTCACGATCATGCCGTACCCAAACCGTTCGCACGGCATCTACGAAGGTCGCGGCACGACGCTGCATCTGTACACGCTGCTCACCAACTACTTGATGGAGAACATGCCGGCCGGGCCGCAGGCGTCGGAGACGGAGGAGTGACGATGCTCCGGCGGTTTCTGGCCCTTTGCATGACCCTGACGCTCGCCGGTGCCTTCACGGCAACGGCGAGCGCCCAGACCCCGCAACCGCCGGAAGCGGGGTTGGCGCGAGACCTACCGGCCCCGGTCGCCGTGACGACCGGACCACACAGCGCTGTTGAGACGGCGATCGCCATCGACCCGACGAATGTGAACCACATCGTCGGTTCGGCGGTGGTCACGCTGCGCGTCTGGAACGGGTGGAAGATCAGCAACTTCACCTACGTATCGTGGGATGGTGGCAAGACCTGGACATCCGTTGCCATGCCCAACCCAGCGGACAAGGTGCAGGGCGACGATGCGGTCGTGATCGACCATGAAGGCCGGGTCTATCGCAGCTACCTGGGCTTCCGCCACCTTCGGAATCCGGAGGGCGTCTATCCGCGCAATGGTCTCTTTCTGCGAGCCTCGGACGATGGCGGCCTGAGCTACGGCGACGAAGTTATCCTGGTCGAGCATCTGAACAGCATCGTTCCGTTCGAGGACAAGCCCTATCCAGGAATCGATCTCTCCAAGGACAGTCCGTACCAGGGCAGCATCTACATCGCATGGACTCGCTTCACCCGCTACGGCAGCGACTCGCCGCGGGACTCATCCTTTATATATGTCGTGCGATCTGACGACGGTGGGCGCACGTTTTCGCGGCCGCAGCGGATACCGGCGCCTGGCGGCGACGCGGTGGACAGCGACGACACGGTGGAGGGCGCGGTCCCGGCGGCGGGACCCGAGGGCACGGTGTACATGGCATGGAGCGGTCCCCGGGGCATCGAGTTCACATTATCGAAGGATGGCGGAGCGAGCTGGAAGGATGCGTGGACCATCCTCGAGCAGCCCGGCGGCTGGGACATCGAGATCGAGGGGACGCCTCGGGCCAACGGCATGCCGGTCACAGCGGTGGACATATCGGAGGGTTTACACCGCGGCACGGTCTACGTGAACTGGGTCGACGAGCGGCACGGCGACCCCGACGTGTTCCTATCCCGCTCCACAGATCACGGCGTCACCTGGAGCGAGCCGTTACGGGTCAACCAGGACAGGCTGAAGAACAACCGAGCACAGTTCTTCACCTGGATGAGCGTCGATCCGGTGGATGGCAGCGTCAACATCGTCTACTACGATCGTCGGGCACGAGACGGCAAGGGCGTCCACGTCTACCTGGCGCGTTCGACGGACGGCGGGCGATCGTTCGAGGAGTATCGGATCAGCGACGAGCCGTTCGAGCCGCAGACGGACCGCTTCTTCGGAGACTACAACGGCATCAGCGCCTACGACGGTCGCGTCGCGTGCCTGTGGACACACTACGCCGAGGACGCAAACGTATTGCGAGCGTTCGTCGCCGATTTCGACAAGCATTAGGCGAGTAGGGGGAGCCGGATCACCCACCACCCCCTACTCCCCACTTTCTACTCCCCACCCCCATCCAGGAAAGTCATCGGCGATAGCCCGGCCGAACCCTCGCGCGACGGCAACAGCGTCATCCGGAAGCTGTAAGAGTATTCCTCCACCGGCAGCATATACTCCGGATGCGTCCGAGCGCCCCAACTCGTATCGCCGCCCACGCCCATCTGTTTCCAGTCGATGTTGAGGGTGACAAATTCCCGGGGCACCAGGTCGTAGGTGTGTCGATTTCGCTTCTCGAGCCCTTCATCGAAGTCATCGATCGTGAAATGATGCGCGCTGACGCTGAGCAGCGGCATGCCGACGATGCCGAGCCCGACGTCGCGGTTGTTCGAGAGAAGGACCCAGCGAACATCGGTCTTGTTGCCGTTCTCCTGCGGGCGGATGTAGGGGAAGTACTGCTCCGCAACGGTGCCGCTGTACTGGCCGACGGCGGCGCCCGTCTTGCGGTCCCAATAGCTCTCGTGGGGGCCGCGGCCGTACCAGGAGATGCGGTCAAACTGCACAGGCAGCGTCATCGTCATGCCGAGTCGCGGCAGCTCCGGAAGCGTCGAGTCGGCCGGGGTGGGGAGGAAGCGGTTGGTCACGACGATGTCGCCGCTCCCGTACACTTCGTAGGTGGTGTAGAACTTCGTGAAACCTGCCGGAAGCTTGGCTTCGACCTCGATCGAGACTTTGCGGTCACTGACCTGCTCCGCTGAAACGCTGGCGATGAAGCGATCTGCGCTCGCGTTGCGCCAGACGCGATGCCGGCTTTGCATGTCGTTGCCGAAATCGTTGTCAATGGGAGCGCGCCAGAAGTTCGGAACCGGACCGGTCCGCACCAGCTCGACGCCGCGACTGCGGAGCGATGTCATGACACCGGTCGATCGATCGAAGGCGACGGCAAACTCCGAGCCGGTGATGGTGAAGGCGGCTTCCGTCGCTTCCAGAGTGATAGGCGGGAAGTCACTCAAGTCGGAGACGGTGATCGGCTCATAGAACGGGAGCTTGAATTGTTCCCACGCCACCCGGTGCTCGGCGGGCACGAGCGGCGCCGCTTCCTTGGTGACGAAGTCGATGTTCAGGAAATACTCGACGCCGGGCGTCACCTCGATATCCGGGAGCGGTATCTCGATCACGGCGCTGTCATGTGGCGCGAGCGACAGTCTGGAGATCCGCCCTTCGCCCACGATTTCGGCGCCGTTCGCCACTACCGCCCATCGTAGCGTGAAGCGATCGAGGTTCGTGAAGTCGTAGCGGTTGACGATCTCGATCGATCCAGTCTCGAGGTCGATCGGTTTCGTCTTGATGTACTGGTAGACCTTGCGGACCTCCCAGAAATGGGGGTTGGGCTGGCGGTCCGGCGAAACGAGCCCGTTGATCAGGAAGTTGCGATCGCTGGGCACGATCTGCGGCCCAAAGTCGCCGCCGTACGCCCAGTATTCCTCGCCGTCTTCGTTGACCGCGTAGAGGCCCTGGTCCACCCAGTCCCAGATCAGGCCGCCCTGTAGCTGGCGGTTCGCATCGATCACGTCCCAATAGTCCTGCAGGTTGCCGACACTGTTACCCATGGCGTGCGCGTACTCGCACAGGATCAGCGGTCGGTCGTGCTCCTCGCTGGCGTACTCCTCCAGGTGGTGAATGCGGGCGTACATCGGGGCGACGATGTCGGTGTGGGCTGCGCGTCGTGCTGGCTCGTACTGCACCGGCCGCGACGGATCCCGACCGTGGATCCAGTTGTAGGCGCTCACGAAGTTCGGCCCGTCACCGGCCTCGTTACCCAGCGACCAGATGATGACGGATGGGTGATTCTTGTCCCGCTCGACCATGCGTCGCGTCCGGTCGAGGAAGGCCTCGGTCCACTCCGGGTTCGTCGCCAGCGTCTCGTCGGGATGGTACTCCATCCCGTGGGACTCGATGTTCGCCTCATCGATCACGTAGAGTCCGTACTGGTCGGTCAACTGGTACCAGCGGGGCACGTTGGGATAATGACTGGTCCGCACCGCGTTGATGTTGAACTGCTTCATCAACTCGATGTCGCGGATCATCATCTGCTCGGTGACGACGCGGCCGGTACGCGGTTCGTGTTCGTGCCGGTTCACGCCCTTGATCGTGATCGGCACGCCGTTCACCAGCAGCTGCCCACCTTTCACTTCGACGCGGCGGAATCCGACCTTCGTCACCATCACCTCCGTGACCTGGCGTGACGGGTCGTCCAGCCGAATGGCGAGCGGGTACAGGTTGGGCGTCTCGGCCGTCCATTTCCTCGGGTTGGTCACCTCCAGCGAGAACTCCACGGTCGTCTCTTCGCCGGGACCGAGATCCAGCGTTTGAACCGGTGCCGGCTGCGAGGCGGGTACCCGAGCGTTCTTCAAGCTGATCGAGACCTGGTGCGGACCAGACGATCGATCGAGGGCGTTGGTCACGGTAACCGAGACGGACAGACGGCCGTCGACATACTCGTCATCCAGGTCGGCGATCACGAAGAAGTCGTGGATGTAGACGTCAGGCGTGGAAAACAGATACACGTCGCGCTCTATGCCGCTGATCTTCCAGTAGTCCTGGCCTTCCAGGTAGGCGCCGTCGCTCCAGCGGTAGGCCTGAACGGCGAGCACGTTGTCACCGTCCTGCAGGTAAGGGGTGACGTTGAACTCGGCCGGCGTCTTGCTCCCCTGCGTGTAGCCGACTTCGTGACCATTGAGCCAGATGTAGGCGGCCGACTTGATGCCGCCGAAGTGAAGGAAGACCTGACGGTCGTCCCAGTCTTCCGGAACGGTGAATGCCCTTCGATACGAGCCCACGGGATTGTAGTCGTGTGGCACGTGGGGCGGGTCGGGCCGGAAGGGATAGGCGACGTCTGTGTATATAGGAACGTCGTAGCCGAGAATCTCCCAGTTACTGGGGACCGGAATGTCATCCCAGGTTGTCACGTCGTATTCGGGGCTATAGAAGTCGACCGGCCGATCGTCGGGCTTGGAAACCCACTTGAACTTCCAGGTACCATTCAACGACTTCATGAACGGCGAGTCCCAGCGGTGTCCTGCCAGCGCGGATTCGAGGGTCGGGAACGGGGTGTAGGTGGCGTGGGCCGGTAGCTTATTGCGACCCAGCACCGCTGGGTTCTCCCAGTCCGGCAGATCCTGTCCACGTGCTGTGGTCAGAGCCGGGCACAGCGCGACTGCGACTAGGAATACGTTGCTTAACGTCAGCTTAACCGGGCTCATCGTCCGGCTCTCCTTTTTGCACGGGCTCACTTGGTTGCGGGCTGGGATGACGGGCTTAGAAATACGAACGCGAATTCCTCGAAGTCTAAGGTCCATTGCCGTTGCGTAACAAGATCGAATCTCATGAAAGAGAATCATTTGCTGCCGTGCTCACTACCGGGTATGCTGCTATGCGTGTCAGCCTGAGGGCCACCTACCACCAACGAGTGCGGTGGTCTCAGATGAGGGAGGGAGGTCGTACTTCAAAAGAATAGGCCCCGGCCGCCGTTGAGGAGGGACCAATGAAACGTCTTCCAAAAGGACCCTTTAACGACCGGGGCTTCGGTCTTCTCTACAGCTGCAACATCGCGGCACGATCAGCCAAAGTCAAATAGTGTAGCACTTACGAAGCTCGGCCGTCGACCGCTCCCGCGTGAGCGCAGTTGCCGCGGCGTTTTTGGTGCAGAGTGCTGGTGTTCAGTGAGGCAGGTGGCAGCCCGTGCAGCGATCGGAACGCGACTCGCCATGCATGTTCGTTCGTGGAACTGCCAGCATGCTTAGTAGCTCGGCTCGGCGTTCGGAGTAGTTGCGTGACAGGGAGGGAACGCCAGCGGCAGTGTGACAGGAGAGGCAGAGCCGGTCGACATCATGTTCCGCCAGAAGTTTGGTCGAGGATGCGTTGTGGAGGGCGTGACAGCCAGTGCAGGGGACGTTTGTATGCGTGGTCGATGAGGCCTGAGTCCTGTCGTGGCACGCGCCGCAGAAGAAATGCTCCTCCTCGGGTGCGATGAGAAGCCCGTTGCGAGAATGGGGGTCGTGGCAGGTGTTGCACTCGGGTACGTGGGTCCCGGGGCTCGGAACGACGCTTCCAATCCCGACGGAACTAGACCATGGATCCGCGTCGTCTCCCCTCATGGGTAGCCCGGGGCGCGAAGCTTCGCCTACCGGATGATCGTCCTGCAGATAGGTCCCGAAGAGCTTTCCGCCTGGGGATGGAGCCACTCCCAAGTTGACGTACTCCGGTTGTCGCAGCCGGGCGCTCCACGTGGAATGACATCGCAGGCAACTGAGAGATGCGGGAGAGAGGCCGGCGGCTGAGTATTCGGATGCGACCAAGGGATCAATGCGTAGGCTCTTGACGGTTGGCCCGGCATCGTGCGACGCGTGACACAACACGCAGCCACTTGATGACCTCTCTGGAGTGGTGACGGAGATGTCGTCGTGCTGGGCGAACGCAGGCACCTGGACAGCAGATAGCAGGGCCAGGGTCAGCAGCAGATTCAGCGGTCGAGTCGATCGAGCCATCAGAAGAATCGTGCTATGCCGGTTCGGATACGGCTTTCCTGTTGCTGAGTCCGGGTGTCCCATGACCGATAGTCGTACCTGGCGAACATGCGAAGTCGCCGCAGGCTCCACTCGGCACCGAGACCGAAGCCGAGGAACGTATCTCGTTGAAAATCGGCGTGTCCCCTGTAGGCCGTCAGGGCGCCAACGAGTGCGAGGCGGGGGATAGGACTCCAGTTGACCGCTGCATTTGCATCGAGGCGCGAGATTGGACGCCCGCGGTCAGCAAGGCCGTTCTGCCATGCCACGCCGACGGTGCTGCCCATCCCTCTAAGCAGTCGTGCCGACAACGTTGCCCGTACGCGGAACATCTGATACGTGATCGCATCGGTGGTTGTCGCATCGTACTCGGCCCTGACGTCTACCGATCCGAAAGGAGTACGACTTTGATAGGCAACTCCCGCCTGCAAATTCTGGTAATAGCCTGGCGAACCTGGAGCCCTGGGTGAACTCTGCTGAGCTGGATCCACCAGGTTCATATGGTTGAAGAAGGCGAGTGGGCCAAGCTGGAGATTGACGTTGTAGTTGGCGAGTAGAGCGTCCGAGCTCAGATCATCGATGAGGCGGAAACTATAGCTTACCAGAACAATGTCCTGCGGCTGTATACGACCTCCGGGTAGGGACAGTACTTCGGTGCGCGGACCCTGCTCAAAGATCTGGTAGTCGATCCCCTCCTCGAAAACGACGGAACGGTCTTCGCTGGTGATGAGCACGGAACTCGAGATCACCGAAATCTCATCGAGGATGAACCGACCGAACTGGTCGACCTCGTGCCGTTCATCCAGCACGTCTCCGACGGATGCTTCGTCGGCCGACTGGACTTGCCAGCGATAACCCACCGCGCCGGAGGCGATGAGTCTCATGCCGGCAGGCAAATCGAAAGCGGCGTCGGCCATCGGTTTCAGTTCATAACGTCGAAAGTCTACGAGCGCATACTGTCGCCGTTCCGCCAGGCCACTCAACGCGACGTGGGCTTCTCTGGCCAGTCTGGTTTGCGGTCGAAGATCGACGAACCAGCCTTTCGATTTCAGGCCGCGGCTAACCTGGTCGAAGAGTCGGAAGCGTAGATCAGTCTGAACGTCAAGCGTGTGCCGGATGTTGACGTATTCGTTCCAAGCGAATCGGCGAAACGGACCAACGCCCGCTCGATCAGAATAAGTGAGAATCGAGCGTAGACTGCTACCTTTGCCCCAACCCATATGGTGCGTGGCGGTAGCCCTGTCGGTGACGACTCTCCGGTCGTACAGGTTGTCCGAGAAATCAACGTGCTGGTATTCAAGAAAGGTCTTGCTGTTCTGAGCACGCATCCAAACAGAGCGACTCTGCTCGTCACGCATGAGACTGACGCCCTGGGGTCGAGAGAAATCGAGGTTGTTTTGCAGGTTTCGAAGCTCGATCCACAGGGGAAGGGGCCTGAACCTGGTGTTGAGGCGCAGTCGCAGCTCTTGATAGGAAACGCTCTGTTCTTCATCAAAGCGCACTTGCGCGTTGTTCGAGAGGCGCATCGCCTCTGCCTGAAGCGAGATCTTGCCGCGGCTGAACAGGTGGGCGGCCAGTCGGGCGTCGAGGTTCGTGGAGCCGCCACTCGATGACTCGTAGGTGGCGTTCCACGAGGTCTGTTCTATTCGAGGTCTAAGGCCGACGTCGAAGAGCAGGACCCGGGGGTCGAGTACTGACCCTGTTATTTGAAGATTGACGTATTCGCGAAAGGTCCGTTGGCCATCGTGGAAGCCAGAGGAGTTCTGAAGACTGTAGCCATCAAACTCCAATCCAACGATACCGCCGGTCCGCGATAGCTTGATGACGTGCTGTGCCGGTGACGCTCGCGCTCCGGCGGTGAGTAGCGCCGCAAGTCCACAAACCGTCAAGAACTGCAGACGATTCACGGTCCACTGCCCTCGGAGTCGCTTTCGACCTTCTGATGGCAGAGCCCGCACTGCAGAACGCCGAACGCGGTCGAACCGTTATGACACGTCCCGCATGCCTCACCATTTTGAATCGACTTCATCGTCACCGTTCCGGGCGCGCTGCGCGCCATGGGAAACAGATCGTTGTGACAAGCCGCGCAGGTATAGCGTATACGGTGGAAGCCATGCGAGAACACCGCGGGCGGGAAGACGGAGTCGGTCGCGATATTGGTTGCGGTCTCCGAGCGCGAGAACGTGTAGACGGCACCGAGATTCGGCTTTTGGCGACCTTCCGGCAACTTCATTGCCGTGTGGCAGCGTTCGCAGGCGGCAGTGGAGAATGCAACACTTCCGTGGCAGCGACCGCAGGACTGGCCTTCCCCGATCTCCTTCATCGATGTTGAGGCACCGCGGCGGCGATAGATGGTTGGGTGACAACTGGTGCATTCCATCCACTCCGCGTGGGCGGAATGGGGGAAGTAGGTCTCGAATTCACCGAAGTAGAAATCGAAACTGAGTGACTCCCGAACAGATCCAACTCCTCGCGGTGCGTTCCGAGGTCGGATTACCGTATCGCGAATCGCCGTAACCCAGTCGATGCTTCCGTCGGGCGCCTGTGGCAGCATGACCAGCACAGAGTCCATGCCGTCCACACTCTCGATCGGGGGTCGGGCGGTGTCGGTTGGAACCGCTAACATAACGCTCTGCGACTGACTGACGTTAGCAGCCGGCGCATATTGCTCGTTCCCCGGCGGCTCGGAGATGTCGAGGAACAATTCGGCGGCCGAGCGGCATGAAAGGGCGCCAACGGTAAGACAGATGGCGAGGAGCGTTTTGCCTGTATCAAGGCGCATGGGACGGGGTCTCCTCGGGGCCGATGAAGCCGTAGACGTTGACTTTGTCGGGACCGTATTGGCTGGTTACGAGGACGAGATACTTGAGTTGGAAACCGGGATGAACGAGGTGTCGGAACAGGTCGACGTTCTCATAGTCGATGGTGATCCCGGCCGGCAGGTACAGGTCGCCCGGGCCCTCGTATGGGCCGCCAAAGAACATCAGCAGCTTGCCCTCTGCATCGAACACCTGGACGTTCTCGAAGCCCGCATCGACGACGTAGACGTTGCTGTTGCGATCGACGGCCACGCCCTTGGGGCGAACGAACTGTCCAAGCCCGGACCCATAGCGCCCAAGTGTCCGAACGAACCGACCGTTGCGGTCATAGATCTTCACCTGGAAGGACCCGAAGTCCGTCACGTACACGTGATCGTTAGTGACGAACAGGTTGGTGGGAGCGAATAGCCTTGCCGCCGGGTCGGTCGTGTCGGCTGGAATGAAGCCCAGCAGTCGCTGGTCGCTGCGCGCGTAGACCGCGACGCGCTGTCCGTTCAGATCGGCCGCGAAGATACTGTCACCGACGACGAATACGGCACTCGGTCGGATGCTCTCTCGCTCTCCGAAGCTGGCTCGATAGGATCCGTCGTTCCCATAAACGACAACTTGCTGGCGATCAGCATCGGCGACGAATAGTGAGCCGTCGGACTCGTCTGCGAAGCAGCCAAGCGGCTTACTGAGCTTGCCAAAACTGCGGGGCTGGAAACGAGACAACGACTGCGCCGGGATGTCTATGATATCAACCGCGATGGCGCCCGTGTCACAGACGTAGATTCTGCCCTGCGCCATGGCCACGCCGTAAGGCTTGACGATCTGCTTCTCTTCGTTCGCCGAATCGTCTTCACCCGCAATCGACTCCCAAATCGACCTGCGTCGCTCCGGCTCGATGTCAGCTGAAGTCGAATAACGTGTCAAGAATTGGATACGTGGTGTGTCCGGTGGGGTGGGGTAGACGATCAGCTCTCGCGGCTGGGTTAGCTCCGGTGTTGGAGCAGTCGAGGAGCACGCCGTCAGCAGTGTTCCAGCGGCAGCGGCGAGTAGCACTACTGGGATCAGTCGGTGGCTGTTCATCGATCGAGTTGTTGGTCTAGAGCGTTAAGGCGAAGGGGCGCCGGAGCGCCCCCTGGCCTCTCGTATGGCGGTAACTGGCGACTCGAACTCTCGATGACGCTCCGCCCTATGCGTGTGCTACTTGGTGTGACAAGTAAGACAGAGCGCGCTGGCCGCGTTGTCCACATAAAGCAGGCTGGCATTGCCAACCGGTACATCGTTGTGCACGTCGTGGCACGTGGCGCACTCCATCCGATAGGTCGCGCCGAACAACGGCATGTTGCCATCGGGAGCGGTACCGTTGTCGCCCGGAGTAGCCAGATCGCCGTCGCTTGTCGCAAGCGCGTTCGTGTAGTCGAACGAGATCGGATGGTCGTCCGACAGGTCCGACCCGACGTCCGCTGCTGCGTTGACGTCGCCCATCACCGTCGTCGTTACGGCACCGTTGCCGCCAAATGACTCGAGTGCGACAGTGCCGTCGTGGCAACTCAGGCAGACCTTGGACTCCGCGTTTGGCGTCGCCGCGATCGTGGCAGACGCCTGGAATGTCCCGCTAGTGTTCGAGTACATCGTGTAGGACGCGGCACTGGCAGTGCGGTTCCAAATTAGTTCACCGGCAGGGCTCTGATTGTTATGCGGCGCGTGACAGACGATGCAGATCTCTCCCGTACTGTTCCAAGCAGCCGCGCTGAAGTCGTGCGCGCTACCCGAAATCTGCTGAGCGCTCGCCGTCGTCGCCGCCGCCAGGATGAAGGCGGTGATCAGGCTGAACAACCGTTTCATTGGTCCCTCCTCAACTCGGGGTTTGATCATCCGTGAGCCCCGCGGCGTCCCGCGTCGAGTCTCAGTGGTCGGTACTCACGGGCTAATGTCCAAACTGCTGTAACAGGGCCAGGGGAATCGGCGGGAGACAGACCTGGCGGGGCGGAGCGGGGGACCTGTAAACAGCGCTTGCCCTACAATTAGGGCTTGTCCTGCTAGACTCTCAGTTGTTTCCAGGGATTCACGGCTTCAGACATGTCGCCATAGGCGGAGGGGAGTGCTGCGACAGAGTGCAAAAGTCGTTCCGATTGAAAGTTGAAGTAGCTCTGCGATCGTTTTCACGATTATGGCTAGCGATATGGACATCTTGACCCTATCGGCTCTGCAAGTTCCGACGAATTGACCGCTCCTCGTCGACTGGGAGTCGTTGCAGAACGCGCTCTCTACAAGCAAATCGCGAACAACTTTCAGGAAGAACATCGAACGCGAATAATTATCATTCTCAAGCGCGGACCATGGACGCACCTGTATATAAGTAACGTTGAGTACACAGATGCCCCGTTAGTCAAGCAACGGTGTGCCATAACGACTCACCATGTCTCGACGTGGCTCATTACGGTCCATTCTCGTGCCCAGAACCGCTATTAATAATCGTTCTCCCTTTTATGGCACTCCGCTTCCTTTCTTCCTTGGCAGGCTACTTGCCAAATTCCTATCGGAGTACGGTCGTAAATCGAGGGTAGCATACCGATGAGAGTCTTTTCCTTCCGTGGAGTGCTGTTCAGCCTGCTCGCCAGCATGCTGTTATTCACGCACGGCTGTTGGAGAGAGGAACGAACGCCCACCGGGGGTGAAGAAGGCGGGGAGGAAGTCACCTTCGGCTTGCTCGGCGCGATAACTCTTAGATCGCCGTTGCGGCTCGCGCTGACTTCAGGTGGACAAGTCCTGGTGACGGACAGTCGCCTGGACCTGGTGGTGGAGATCGATCCCACCTCGCAGACCCCAGCCCGCGGCATAGCCGTCTCGGGCCAGGCGTTGGGCGTCGTCGCTCTGGGCGATCGCATCTTCGTGGGCAACGGTACCCGTCGAACGGTAGAGATCTTCTCGACGACAACTGGAAGCGCAACGGGCACGTTCGGCGCCGGAGCGGTCGAGTATCCGATCGACCTGGCGGCAGACGACGGCCAGGGGCTGGTATTCGTACTCGATGGGCGCGCTCGAGAAGTGAGGGTGTTTGACGAGCTGGGCGGTTTGCAGCGCGTGATCTCGAGTCCGGGAAGCGGCCCTGAGCAGCTGGCCACGCCGATGGGGATCGCCGTGAACGGCGCTCGGAACGAGTTGCTGGTGAGCGACTGGGGAGTGGATGGCGGCGCCGCCTCGATCAAGATCTTCGACTATGATGGTCGCCATGTCGATCAGATCCCTGGTGAGGTGAGCTGCGGCATGAGTTGTCCGGGAGGGTTCTCTCGACCGCAGGGTCTGGCGGTGGACGACCGGGGCAGGATCTATGTCGCGGATGCCTTGTTGGGCACGGTGTTGGTCTTTGACCGGGCAACGAAGGAGTTGACGGGCGAGATCGGCGGCCGCCCCGAGCTGAGAGTGCCCACCGACGTACTGATCACGAAGAATGGCGACGTCTTAGTGGTGAGCAATCGCAGCGCATCGGTGAAGGTCTATCCGGGGGTCGCTGCGAAATGAGGCCGATCGCCTGGCTCTTGGGACTCGTGGGGTGGAGCCTCATCGCGCCCGTCATTCCGGCGCTTCAGGAATCGGCGACGGCACACGCGCAGATCAGTCACAACTGCAGCTTTTGCCATGACCTGCACGGCGGCTCGTTCAGCGCGCTGCGAGAATTCGACGTCGTTGAAGATCTCTGTTGGTCGTGCCACAGCGATGCCGGTCCGGCGCAGGTCGACCGGGATGGAGTCTGGGTAGATGTTCCGAAGGGTCCGTTCGAGGTACACAACGGAGCCCGACACACCGAGTTCGGCCGAGCGGCAACGGGCTGTTGGGACTGTCACGACCATGAAGGAGAGACGGCCGCGAACCTATCGATGATCCGCGAGATGATGACGACGCCGGTGAGTGGTGATCTGCCCGTGTCGTTTACGAGTCGCGGGACCGATGCGGGGCAGCCATCGCTTCATTCGTTCGCCGACGGCGACGAGGATGGAGACGGTGATTACGATGGTGTGTGCGAGGCGTGCCATACGGAGACGAGTAACCATCAGAACGGGCTGAACCTTCCGGACGTCAGTGACCATACGCACGAAGTCGGGCGGACCTGCACCGATTGTCACACTCACGAGAGCGGATTCGCCGGGGGCGGACCGTGCGGGAGCTGCCACGACACGGGCGGGCAGGGCACCAGCGGGCCGAACAGTCGCCGCCCGATCGTTCCGGAGATGTCCTGGGCCAGCAACCATGTCGGGGCGTCGTACGTGGATGGCGATTGCCTGGTCTGTCACGAGTTCAGCGCCCACCAGGCGGGTAACGTGCGCCTCAAGAACGCGGATGATTCGACGACCGTATACATATTGACGGGCGACCCGCAAACTCAGTCGGCGGAGGCGGCGAAGCTGGAGGCGTTCTGCGTTTCTTGCCATGATCTAGATGGCGCGAACGGAACGCTCGCCCCGTTCTCGGATGGATTGACTCGCCCGCTAATCGACGCCTCGGCGTGGACTACCGCCTCCCACAAACAGTCGGCGGCCATCGTTGGCTGCTTTGGCGATGGCAGTTTCGGGTGTCATGCGAGCCACGGGTCGCAAAAGGCCAGAATACTCGCCCCTGGGGACGTCGCGCCCGACCCCACGACGCGGACCGAAGAAGAAGAGGGTTTCTGTCTCGACTGTCATGACTCCGATGGCCCGGCAACCACCGACCTGGCGACCGGGTTCGCGCGGGCGATCAACTGGGTCCAAACGGCTACCGGCCTGGGGTCAAACGCGAACCTGAATGATCGACACGACATCCAGCAGCCAGCACAGGCCCGTAGCGGGGCGAAGATTGAATGCACGAACTGCCATAATCCGCATACGCTGACCGCTGCGCAGAAGTACCTGATCGATCCCGATCCAAGCGACGGCCACATTCCCGGCACGGACTGGTATTTTACGGCATACCAGTCGGCGGGAGACATCCTCAGCGAATTCTGTCTCGACTGTCATGATGGGAGCTTCCCGTCCTCAGTTCAGGACCAGACAACGGCGATCACGAACATCCGCACGACGTGGGTCAACGACGGTATGGGAGTTCGGACCGGCTCGAGTGTGGACCTGCGGGCCGGAATAGGCTGGGGCATAGGCGATGTGATGCCGTGTTGGTCGTGCCATTCGAATCACGTGATCATCGACCAGAGCGCCGGCATAGGCACGACGACCTTGTTCCGAGTTCTCGATCAGACGCTGGGTATGGCGCCGGATGACACCGCGCTGGCGTTTTGGGATCGCAAAGGCGCCGCCGAGTGGGAATACGGAATCACCAACAACCTGGACAAGGCCGACCTGACTAGTGGTGGGTGGTGGTGCAACACCTGTCACGATCGCAGCTCGATGACGGGCAAGGAAAACTGCTACAACTGCCACCGCCACGGCGATGGAGGAAGGTTCTAGATCCTCTGGTTCGAGGACTGGGTGGAGGGCGGGCCCCGACAGCGCAAGCTGTCGGGGCTCGACGTCTTTGGTCAGGTGATATCAGGCCGTGGGGCTGACCAACACCGCTTATCGAGAACGCTTGTTGATACGACGTGACGTATTGCCACAACGCGGATGCCGTCGTTGAGGCAGGGCGACACGTGGCATGAACGCCTCGCTTCGCCGGGACATATCGCACCTTCAGGGCAATCTCTCTAAATAGTTATTCTTGTTAGCCTTACACGGACGGTGCTGGCCAATCGGACGGTTTGGGACACGTGGTTCTTTCCACCCCAGATTGGTACGACATCTGCTTGAGGAAATGCCCATTCAGGAAATGGGTTTGGCTCCGGGAGCGTGGCACGCCGGGGCCATCGGAGAGGACCCACGACCACTCGCGGCCTGTCATGCTGAGGGCGCCCCCGGTTTCGGGAGCTGTGCGGCAACGGATGCGTATTGCACCGCTCTCCCCCTACCTGATCCGGCGGGCGCCGTTGTGTATCAAGGAACGTGACCCCGTTAGATCTGCGGGCCGACGAGTAAGAAAGGAGGAGCCGGAAGAGGCACTGAAACGGAAGTTGTAAACGACCGTTGTAGTCAGCCCCAACCGGAAGTAACTAAGCCCCAACCGGACTTTTAACTGGGCCGGGAACGACCAGAACCCGGCTCGCAGCAATGGGATCCAAAGGAGACCAAACAATGAAGAAGCTCTGGTTAATTGGGCTGGCTGTGCTGTTCGTCGCCGCACCGGCGCAGGCGCAGTTCTCCGGCTCAGGGCACGACTTCAGTGACGGGGTCACACACTACAATCCTAGCTCGTACGACACGGGTGAGGGCACCTGGAACGTGGGCGGCGAGGATATGTGCACGGTGTGCCACAACGCTCACACCCCGGGCGTCGGCCAGCCGCTGTGGTTCCACAAGCTGTCGACGACCACGTCGTATGTGATGTACGACGCCGTTCAGAGTGAGACGTTTGACGGCGCGGCCACCGTGGGTCAGCCGACGGGCACGGCGATTCTGTGCCTGAGCTGCCATGACGGTACGGTTGGCGTCGATCAGTACGGATGGGGCGCGATGTATGCGCCGGCGGACCCGACCTACACGGTTCCGCATCCGCAGAATGGTGACTTGAGCCATGCCCATCCGATTTCGTTCGTGTATGACGACGCTCTCGCGACGGCCGACGGGTTCTTGGTTGCGCCCTCGGCGACGGCGCTGAATCTGACCGCCTTCAACGGCCACGTGGTTTCTGGGTCGCTGGAGGAAGTGTTGCTGGACCGTGGGCAGCTGCAGTGCTCGAGCTGCCACGACGTTCATAACAAGTTCAACAACCCCCATTCGCTCAACATCCCGAAGTCGCAGGATCAGATCTGCACGACGTGTCACGCGAAGGGGTAGTCAGTTTAGTCTGAAGCAGCAATCGGAGTGGGAGGGCTCCGCGCCCTCCCACTTCACTTACAAGTGGGCTTATCTAAGCGGTGGAGGAATACAGAGATGAAGACGAGACACTGGATCCAGGCGATGCTGATCGTGGTGCTGGCAGCCGTGACGGGTTGCGGGCCCAAGGGTGCGTCGGGAGATGTGGAGCCGGAGCGAGCGATGGTCTTTCCAGAGCCGCCGGATACGGCGCGGATCCAGTTTCTGGCCCGCTACGGTAGCTCGGAGGATTTCGAGAAGGGCAGCGGATCGGGTTTCCTGCAAACGCTGACCGGCGAGAACCAGACGAAGGCCTGGGAACCGATCGTCAAGCCGTACGGCGCCACGTTGATGAACGGCCGCCTCTACACCTGCGACTCGATGCGACCGGGCGTTGAAGTGCTCGACTTCGTCGAGGGTAGGTTCGAGGTCTGGGCACCCAGTGGCCAGGGCGCGTTCGCCAAGCCGATCAACTGCTTTGCCGATCCTGTCGAAGGTACGCTCTACGTTGCCGATGTGGGTCGCAGTGAGGTGCTGGTGTACGATACGACGGGCGCTTTCCTGGGCGCTTTCGGACACGGGGAAATGGTGACTCCGGTTGACGTGTTCGTCACCGAGGATCGTGTCTGGGTAGCCGATTTGCGCGGACACCGGGTGGTGGCGTTCGACAAAGCGACGCGGCAACCGATCGCCAGCCTACCCAACGTTGAGGAAGGCAGTCCGAACTCGGTCTTCCAGCCCACCAACATCTGGATCACCGACGACGAGCTGTACGTTAGCGACTTCGGTGACTTCAAAATCAAGGTGTACACACTCGATGGCGAATTCGTTCGGTCGGTTGGCAAATACGGGAATGGCTGGGGGATGTTCGTTCGGCCGAAAGGGATCGCTGTGGATCGTGAAGGGATCCTCTACGTGGTCGACGCGGGCTTCCAGAATGTCCAGATGTTCAACGACGAGGGCGACCTACTGATGTTCTTCGGCGGTCCCTATCAGGGCCCCGGAACGATGTATCTGCCGGCCAAGGTGACGATCGACTACGACAACCTGCATCTCTTCCAGGACCTGGTAGACCCGGGCTTGGAGGCGCACTACCTGGTGATCGTCACCAACCAGTACGGTCCAGACAAGGTCTCGATCTACGCGCGCGTGGAGCCCAAGTCGAACGGCGAGGTTAGCGGCTCGTGAAGCGGTCGAGTCGCCTGTTGGCGCCCGGGCTTTCTCTCGGGCTGCTGGTCTTCTGGTGCTGTAGTGTCGCCTCCACTGTCTTCGACATCCCGGAGCCGGCGCCGGAGGACCCGTCGGCCTCTCAGGCGATGGCCGGCATCCAGTTCGTCGATACGGTGAGGCAGCCGTTGCCGATCGAGGAGACGCTGGACCCTGACACGGTGCTGGCCATGCTCCCGTTGGATGCGGCAGGCGGCATCGATTGGGTCGCCGCGGTGCGGGAGGGGATCATCGACCCGCTCCCCGGTCCTCCGGGAACCGAGGAATCCGGCGGCGAGAGCTTTGGGTTCGACTACTATTTCGGCGCCATGGAGACGTACTTCCCCCATTCAGCGCACGTCGAGTGGATGGACTGCAAGAGCTGTCATCCGTCGATCTACCGCAGCCGAGGCGATAGCACATCCATGGCGGCGATCAATCGCGGCGAGAGTTGCGGCGTCTGTCACGGATCGGTCGCGTTTAGCGTGCCGACCTGCGAACGTTGCCACTCGAAGATGAAGATGCCGGAAGGTCGAATGACGGCAGCGCTCGAGACCGACCTGGTATTCCAGCGTGATACGACAAGCGACAACGCCCGCAACATGGCATCACTACCTCCGTCGATCTTCCCGCACTGGTCGCACCGGATTCGCTACAAGTGCTCCGCTTGCCATCCCGAGCCGTTCGCGATGGAAGCTGGGGCCGTCGAGGTGACGATGGACGAGATTCAGACCGGGCGTCAGTGCGGCGCCTGCCACGACGGCACAACGGCGTTCGGGGTGATGGAGTGCAATCGCTGCCACGCGGAACTCGAATCGGAGGAGCCCGAATCGGGATGATTCGCCGGGCGTGCACCCTGGGCATCGCGGCCGCCGCGTCGCTGATACTCGCCCACTCCGCGCTAGGGCAAGGGCTGTTCAGCGTAGACCGCCCGGAGGGTGAACTGCTGCTCGGTTACGATGGACAACGATCGTTCGGGCGCGGCGTCCCCGCTTTCACCAACCAGGCGTTGCGGGAATCACTGTTGCTCCGAGTCCGCGGATCGATCTATAGCCCTCGTCTGCTTTCGTTCGATGTCAACTTCCGGCCCGCGCTATCCCAACTTGCCTGGCGCAGCGGCGATGTTCGCCAGTCCGGCTCCCGCAACGCGTTGTTCGGGTCCGGCGGTATCCGGGTGCTGAGCGGAGCGCCGGCTTCGATGTTCGTCCAGGCCTACCGGACGCGAGACAACTTCAGTGGGATTTTCGGCACGCGAGCCGAAGCAGAGAACAGCGGCTTCACGGTGGGTGGAGATCTTCGCACGCCGTACATGACGTTCACGGGACAGTTCCAGATGGCCGAGGCGGACGTTCTGACCACAGCTGGTCTCGACCGCGGTATGCGGCGCCGCCAGAAGTCGGAACGCGCCGTTCTCTATGCGCAGAGCAGTAAGACTCGCATCACACTGGAACGGTTCGAGTTGGACGACCTGCTGCGGCCCCAGGACATAAAATGGTATAGAGCGTTGTTGAACAACCGGCAGCGCTGGGGGAAGGGCAGCGCGCTAATTACGAACTTCCAGTACTGGGACCGAAGAAACCAGTTCTTCCCCTCGACGTCGATCGTGTTCAGTCAGGCGGCGGTACTCCGACATACGTTGGACGTGAGCACGAACCTTCAGTGGAGCGTCGCCGACTCGAAGACACCATTCGATCGCAACCGCATCTACACCGCGGCGATCAGTGAGCGGGTCCAGGCATCACGCACGCTGAGCTTCGGTGTGAGCGGACGCGGGGACTGGCGAAACTTCAATCGCGGCAGCATGCGGAACTATCTGGTCGATATCAACGCTGGTGGTAATGCGCAGCTGCCCTTTGGGACGTTGCTCCAAGCGAGTGGTGCCGCCGGCTATCGTTGGCGATCGCAGCAGGTCGGGAGCGGCGGTGTCGGCACGGCTCTGGGTGAGCCACATGAAATCACCGAATCGCGGCGGTTCCTGCTCGATCAATTCCAGCCGGATCCGACCAGTGTTCGGGCGACGAACGAGGATGGGACAATCCTCTACGAAGACGGGCTGGACTATCGCCTAGTTCCCAGCGGCCCCTACTTGGAATTCGTGGCGTTGCCGGGCGGACGGATTCAGGCGGGCGACGTCGTACTGGTTGACTACCGTTACAATCTGTTGCCTAGCGCCAGCGCCGAGTTCTTCCAGGTACTGTATTCGCTGGACCTGACGTTCAGGAGTTTCCGCGCCTATCATCGAAACACGCTGAATCTGCCCACGGAGAGCGATCCGGTCATCGTCTTCTTCGAGACGCAGATCATGACTACGGGGCTCCAGTTCCAGACGCCGACGCAGTTCGGCCAACTCGACGCCGGTGCGGAATGGGTTCGGAATCGATTCGATCCGATCACGACGGACATATTCTCGGTGTTTGGCGGTTTCGGCTATCGCTTCGGCCCCAGGGTCAACGGGAGCCTGCGAGCCAATTGGAGCACCCGCCGCAACGAAACGCGATACGACATCTTTCAGGGCCGAGCAGCGCTCGAGTGGTTCGCGATGCCGGGTCTCCGGGTCACGGGTCAGCTGAGCGCCTACGATTGGTCGCAGCAGCTGGGCCGCGGGTTGAAGCCGATACACGGCAGGTTCATCGGCGGTGGCCTGGGCGCCGAGTTCAGAATCGGTTTGATGAGGCTGGAAGGCCGCTACGATCACCTGATGTGGAGCAACTCCTCGAGTAGCGGGCAGAACAGACTCTACTTCCGATTCTCGAGGGTCTTCTGACGATGACGCGTCCCGGCGCTTTTGCCGCTACTCTCCTCTTTGCGGTGGCAGGACCGCTCAACGGTCAGCACGTGGAGGTTCCCACGGAGATCGACCCGGAGATCGGGAACTGCTCGCTCTGTCACACCGCCCACCCCTCGACCCAGGCGCCGTACCTGCTGAAGATCGATCCCAACGCGAGCTCCGTCATCCAGACGCCAGGCCTCGGTGCCCGCTCCGAGAGCTGTCTGCGCTGTCACTGGACGACGGCGTTACGCGATCAGCAGCCCGAGTTCATTGCGACCGCCAATCCGGTGGGGGGCTACCTGGGGCCGAGCCTGGACAACGACCACCCCCTCGGCGACTACAACAGCGGAGCCGCACCGAGTATCCTGACGACGTCGCCGGAGTCGCTGGGTGGTACGTTCACGCCGCTGACCGCGGCGCCGAACCTTGCTGACGGGATCGGTTGCGTCGACTGTCACGAACCGCACGCACCCGGACCGAATATCATACCGGATCCCGTGGAGCAGCTCATCGTCTGCACGGTATGCCACGCAGCCGAGATGCCGTCGCCGGAAAACCACTCGGCGCTGGCTTGCACCGAATGCCACCAACTGCACGGCTCGGCCGATGGCCACCTGCTGAAGGATCCCAGCACCAATCCTGTATGCCTCAGTTGCCATGTGACAGTCCCACAGTTTTCGGTTTCTCCATCTTCAAGCGTATCACGCTGGTGATTCGATGCTTGATGCGGTGATGGCGGACGGTTAGAATCGGCTCCGCACCAGCGTCCCGACCGATCTCTAGTTAGACAGACTCGTACTTCAGTAGGGAGGCCTGACCTTGGGCTTCACGACGCTCGACACCGTCGCATTCGTAGCCTACTTCCTGGTCGTCGCCGCCGTAGCCGTGATCGCCGGTCGCCGGGAGAAGGTGGCCGCCGACTACTTCCTGGCCGGCCGCAACCTGCCGTGGTGGGTCATCGGGATCAGCCTGATCGCTAGCAACATCTCGACGGAGCACTTCGTGGGGATGGCGGGCTCGGGTGTCGATTTCGGGTTGGCGATCGCGTCGTACGAGTGGATGGCGGCGATCACGTTGGTAATCGTGGCCCGCTGGTTCCTGCCCAAGTTTCTCAAGCTGGGCATCACGACGATGCCGGAGTACTTGGAAAGGCGGTTTGACGTTAGATCCCGCAGCTTCCTCGCCGCATACATGATTCTGGCCTACGTGTTCGTTGCCATGGCGACGGTGCTCTACTCGGGTGGGTTGGCGCTGCAGACGATCTTCGATTTGCCGTTGGGCTGGGGCATCGTGATACTGGCCGTTTTCGCCGGCGCCTATACTGCATACGGTGGGCTCAAGGCCGTGGTCTGGTCCGATGTGATCCAGGGGCTGATGCTGTTGGCCGGCGGCGCCATCGTCACGGTGATCGGTCTCAAGGCGGTAGGTGGTTGGGATGTGGTGATGGCGGAGGCGGGGGACAAGTTCCACACGGTCCTACCGCTCAGTCATCCGGAGTTGCCCTGGTTCGCGATCTTCTTCGGCGGGTTGTGGATCGCCAACCTATTCTACTGGGGCGCCAACCAGTTCATAACGCAGCGTACGCTGGCGGCGCGCGATGTGAAGCACGGCCTCTACGGAACGGTGTTCGCTGCCTATATCAAGCTCTTCATCCCGTTCATCGTCGTGATCCCCGGTATCATCGCCTGGATCTTGTACCGGGACGAGTTGGCGCAGACCTCCGACGTGGCCTATCCGCTGTTGATCGAGCGGTTGCTGCCGGCCGGCCTCACAGGATTGATGTTCGCGGCACTCCTGGCGGCCATCATGTCGAGCCTCGACTCGATGCTCAATTCGTCGGCGACGATCTTCACGGTGGATATCTACAACCGGCATCTGCGCAAAGAGGTCTCACAGAAGCACCTGATCACGATCGGCCGTGCTAGCACCGTCGTGTTCTTGCTGCTCGCCGCGGCTTGGGCGCCGGGACTGATGCGGTTCGAGCGGGTGTTCAGCTACATCCAGGAGTTCTGGGGGCTGATCACGCCAGGCGTGGCGGTCGTCTTCCTGGGCGGTCTGTTCTGGAAGGGCGCCACGGCACGGGCCGCGGCCTGGACGATGGGGCTGACGCTACCGGTGACCATCGTTATCAAGCTGATCACGCCGGGCGTAGCGTTTCTCGACCAGATGTGGCTGGCCGGGCTGACGCTGATCATGATGCTGATGGCGATCTCGTACATGAGCCCGGAGCCGGAGCGAACGGCAGCGTTCGATACGGCATCGAAGGAAGCGGCGGCGGTGGCGCTGGCGGAAAAGGACCGGGTTTTCGACGCGATGTGTCTGGGCGTGGTGGTCCTGACGGTCGCGCTCTACATCATCTTCTTCTAGATAGAACGGCGCCCCGATGGAACGGGGCGCCGTGCGCGGTGTGCGGACTTCGCAAGGGTTCCTGCGGACGGCTCGTCAAACGCTAGGCGCCCGAGCCGCTGTTGTCATCGTCGTCATCGTCATCGTCATCATCATCCTCGATCTCGAACTCGGCCTCGTGGGCAATGAGGATGTTGGGATCGCTTTCGTCGAGCACTCCCTCGGCCTCGGCCTCAACCATGAGCCCCGCCTGCAAAGCGGCGTCCACTTCTGCTAACGAGCCGAGGTTATCGTCGTCGCCGACATCGGCGCTCTCGATCTCAGTAAACTCCGTGATACGGATGACCCGACCATCGGTGAGCGTTACCGTTCCGATCGAAGGATCGTTCGCGTCCATATCGACACTCGCCGCGAATCCCTCGAACTCAGCCTCGTTTGCATCATCGTCGATCTCGGCTTCGAGGTCGGTCATGTCATCGATGACCATCATAACGTCGAGTATCTTAAGCACCGCGACGCAACCGGCGGGCGGACTGGCCAGTGTGCTGCAGTCGAGGAGATTGTCGTCGTCGATGCTCATCTCCAGCTCGGCATCGGAGCTTTCGTCCTCTACCTCGATGCGCGACGCGTCGAAAACGGGATTGTCGGGCGCCTGCGGAGTGGGGACCCCAGCGTCGAAACGAGGCTCTCGCTTTGCCTCGATCTCCGGCCGCCGGCCCGCGCCCAGCTCGCCGTTGATGTAGTCGAGAAACTCCTGGCAAGTCATGTCGCCGTCGTCGTCACGCTCGAAGCGGGTTGCGTCATTGTAGGCGACGACCGCGTTCTCGAGCTCCAGAACCAGCGTGCCTTCGCACGCAGCGGTTGACTGCAACTCCGTGACCCGACTCTTCACTTCCTCGCGGTCCGCCAGGTCTTCTAGCTCCTCGATCTCCAGTTCGCGCAAGACATACGGGGGACCGCCGGAAACCGAAGTCACCTTCGCCTCCACGCGTACCGGATCTCCCGCCGCTATCGCGTCCTCAAATTGTTCGAACGTGATATCCTGCGTGAACTGTGCTGCTGTCCCGCCCGGACCGATGCTGTCGCTACAGGCGACTGCGGTGCAGGCAGCGGCCGCTGCCAGGACGGGAATTCTTGCTCGCGCAAAAACAGACACGGCCTTTCCTCCAGTTTATCGGTCTCGATGAATGATTCGATGCGAACGCGGAACGGTAAGGGCAGAGATCATGCCCGGCCGGTAAGTCGCTTGGGCAAAGGAATATCAGGGCCCGCAGGCCCAGCGAACAGGTGTAGCGTATCGGGACAGTTGTAGCAGCGCGCGCCAGAGAGCCGCAGCGATTCGATCCGCCGAGCCGGTGGTTGCGCCCGGGTCGACAGACCCCATCCTATAGCCATGCACGACAAGATCCGAACCTGACGATCAGCCCCGCACGTCATGGAGGGACATATGAGATTCGTCGTTCTGGCGCTCGCCGCGGTGCTAGCTCTCAATCCGCACGCCGTACTCGGACAGGGTCGCGGGTCCGAGGGCATGACTTCGCGAACGTTTAGCGGCTTGAGGTTGAGAAACATCGGGCCGGCGGTCATGTCGGGCCGCATCGGTGACATCGTCAAAGATCCAACAAATCCCAGTACATGGTACGTGGCGGTATCGTCGGGCAACGTCTGGAAGACGGTAAACAACGGGACGACGTGGGATCCGATCTTCGATGACTATGGCTCCTACTCGATGGGTGTCATCGCCATCGACCCGAATGACCCGGATGTGTTGTGGCTCGGTACGGGTGAGAACGCCAGTCAGCGGAGCGCCGGCTACGGCGATGGCATCTACAAGAGTCTCGATGGCGGACGCAGTTGGACGAATGTCGGACTCGAGAACTCGGAGCACATCGGCAAGATCCTCATCGACCCGCGCGACAGCGATGTGGTGTACGTCGCCGCGCAGGGCCCGCTCTGGGCGCCGGGCGGTGACCGGGGCTTGTACCGGACGCCGGATGGCGGAGCGACGTGGCAGCTCGTGCTGGAGATCAGCGAGAACACCGGCATCGCCGACCTGGCCTTCGATCCTCGCAACCCGGACGTAATCTACGCCGTGTCGTACCAGCGGCGCCGACACGTCGGAGTGCTCGTGGCCGGCGGTCCCGAGTCCGCGATCTACAAGACGATTGACGGGGGCGCGACCTGGAAGAAGGTGATGAACGGCATCCCCTCGGTCGACCTGGGTCGCATCGCCATCGCCGTCTCGCCCCAGCACCCTGACGTGGTCTATGCATTGGTCGCGGCGGCCGATGACAGAAGCGGGTTCTTCCGTTCGTCGAACCGCGGCGAGCGCTGGGAGAAGATGAGCGATTACATCGTCGTCGATCCCCAGTACTACGGCGAGATTTTCGCCGACCCCCACAAGTTCGATCGCGTCTATGCAATGGACGTGATGATTCACTACACGGAAGATGGCGGTCGCACTTTCGAACGGTTGGGCTCGCGGTTCAAGCACGTCGATAACCATGCCCTCGTGTTCGACCCCCACGATCCCGATTACCTGATGGTGGGAAGTGACGGCGGTATCTATGAGTCGTGGGATCGCGGCGATACGTGGAAGTTCATCTCGAACATGCCCATCACCCAGTGCTATCGCGTCGGCATCGATGACGACGTGCCCTTCTACAACGTCTACTGCGGTACACAGGACAACTCGACGCTGGGCGGCCCGTCACGCACCAACAACTTGCACGGCATCCGCAACAGCGACTGGATCATCACGGTAGGCGGCGACGGATTCCAGACCCGGGTCGAACCCGGCAACCCCGACATTCTGTACTCGCAGTCGCAGTACGCCGGGATCGTGCGCTACGACCGGGCCAGTGGCGAGCGGCTGGACATCCAACCGCAGCCGGAGCCCGGTGAGCCGGCGCTCCGCTGGCACTGGGACTCGCCGCTGATCATCAGCCCGTTCTCGCCGACGCGGCTCTACTTCGCGGCGAACCGTCTATATAAAAGTGACGACCGGGCGAACACTTGGGAGGCGATCAGCCCCGACCTGAGCCGCGGGATGGACCGCAATCGTCGCGAGGTGATGGGTACCGTTTGGGGCGTTGACGCGGTGTGGAAGAACGTCTTTACCTCTCCGTTCGGGACGATCGTGTCGCTGGATGAATCGCCGCTGCAGGAAGGGTTACTCTACGTTGGCACGGACGATGGGCTGATCCAGGTGAGCGAAGACGATGGCGCGACCTGGAGAAGAGTCGATCGTTTTCCCGGGGTGCCTGACATGACGTACGTGGCCGACGTGCTCGCGTCGCGTAACGATGTGAACACGGTCTACGCCGTCTTCAACAACCACAAAGAAGGCGACTTCAGCCCCTATGTGCTCAAGAGCACCGACAAGGGTCGCAGTTGGAGCTCGATCGCCGGTAACCTTCCGGAGCGACACGTAACGTGGTCGATCCAGGAAGATCACGTGAATCCGGACCTGCTATTCGTCGGCACGGAGCTTGGCCTCTTCTCTTCGCTAGACGGCGGAAGCAACTGGATCGAGTTGACGAGCGGTGTGCCGACCATCGCGTTCCGCGACCTGGAAATTCAACGCCGGGAGAACGATCTCGTTGCCGCATCGTTTGGTCGCGGGATCTACATACTCGATGATTACTCACCGCTGCGTGCGGTGAACGCTGCGTTGCTCGCCGAAGAGGCGCACATCTTCCCGGTCAAAGACGCTCTGATGTACATCCCGGCAGGCCCGATGGGATACAGCCAGAAGGGCTCGCAGGGGCACTCGTTCTATACGGCGCCCAATCCGTCCTTCGGAGCCATCTTCACCTACTACCTGAAAGACGGGTTGGAAACGGCAAAGCAACGCCGGCAGCGCCATGAGGCGAACCTGCGCAGGGAAGGGGAGCCGGTATACTACCCAAGCTGGGATGAGTTGCGGGAAGAAGATCGTGAAGAGGCTCCCGTGATCATCCTCACTGTCACCGACAGTGACGGAAACGTGGTGCGCAGAATCAGAGGGCGGTCTTCCTCCGGGATCCATCGCGTTGCGTGGGACCTGCGCTATTCTGGATTCCGACCCTCGCGGCCGGGGAGCGATCAGTCCGGCCCAATGGCGATGCCCGGCGCCTACACCGTTCAGCTGGGCAAGGTCGTCGACGGAGTGCTAACGCCGATGGGCGCACCTCAGATCTTCGAGGCGAAGCCGCTTGGTCTCGCGACGCTCGCCGCCGCCGACCAGGCGGCGCTCCTCGAGTTCAGAAACAAACTGGGGCGACTACAGCGCGCGGTGCTCGGCGCCAATCAGGTGGTCGATCAGACGCTGGAAGAGCTGAGCTACGCGAAGCAGGCGGTGATGGATGCGCCGGCGGCGGATGCAGCGCTTCTCGAGCAGATCAGGTCGCTGGAGAAGCAGCTTTTGGATATCCAGGTGGACCTGCAGGGCGACCGGACGATCTCTAGCCGGGCTGAGTACATACCGCCGTCGATCACTCGGCGCGTGCAGCGTGCTGTGGGCGGATTCTGGAGCAGCGCGGCACCGACCACGACGCACCAGCGGAACTACGAGGTGGCGGGACAGGCGTTCGGTGAAGTGCTGGCGCGGCTGCGGGCGCTGATCGAGACCGATCTGGCAGCGTTGGAGGACGCGCTGGAGGCGGCGGGCGCGCCATGGACGCCGGGGCGCGGCGTGCCGACCTGGCGATACGAACCGCTGTAAAGCCCGGCGTACAGAGGGCCTAAGACGTTGGGGTGCAATGCGTTAAGGCGGCTGTCTTTGCGCATGGCGGAATTCTGATATAGTTGTAATAATCCACATTAGCCCCAACTGAATCCCCCAGGGCGGGCTGGGCAGAGTTCGTCTACGAACTGGGGTATATCTATTGAACAGCGGTACCATCTTCGACATCAAGAAGTTCGCCATCCACGACGGACCGGGCCTTCGTACGACTGTATTCCTCAAGGGCTGCCCGCTGGGCTGCTGGCTTTGTCACAATCCGGAGAGTCAGAAGTTCGAGCCGGAGTTGATGCTGAGGGAGAGTCGCTGCGATCTTTGCGGTGACTGCATCGACGTCTGTGCTCCAATCGCCATTTCCAAGAACGGAACAGCCGTGCGAATCGATCGCGCTCGTTGCGATCTGTGCGGCGCCTGTGCCGACGTCTGTCTCAGCGGAGCGATCGAGATTGTCGGTCGTGAAGTCAGCGTTGAAGACGTGCTGGAAGAGATCGAGAAGGACACGATTTACTACGACGAGTCGGGAGGCGGCGTCACGTTCTCCGGGGGCGAACCGCTGCATCAACCGGAATTCCTCATCGGCTTGCTCGACGGGTGCAAAGCGCGTGGGATTCGGACGGCGGTGGACACATCCGGAAACATCGCGCCGAACATCTTCAGGCGCGTGGCGAAGCGAGTCGATATCTTCCTGTTTGACCTGAAGGTGATGGACGATCACCGGCATACCGAGTTCACGGGTCAATCGAACCGTTCGATTCATGAGAACCTGCGCTGGTTGGCCGAGAACGATGGGCACGCGATCGTGCGTTTTCCGCTTCATCCCGGTATCAACGACGATGCGGAAAACGTGAGCGCTATGGGAACTTTTCTTTCTGAGTTGCCGTCGAAGTATCCCGTGGACATTCTCCCGTATCACAGGATTGGCGTCGAGAAGTACGGACGGCTCGATCGGGAGCACAAGCTCCCCGCTCTCGAACCGCCGGCTCGGGAACTTATAGTAGAAGTCGTGAGGCAATTGGAAGTATACGAACTGGATGTAACTGTGAGGGGTGAGCGGCCATGAGTCTCAGCGATAGGGTAAAGAAGCTTCGGAAGCTGAGCCTCGGAGCCCAGCCCAGCGTTTCGTCGGAGCGGGCCGAGCTGATAACGGAGTTCTACGAGCAGGACCACGGCACGCTCTCCGCGCCCATGCGGCGTGCGCTTGCCTTCAAACACATTCTGGAAAACAAAGAGATCTTCATCGAAGAGGGCGAGTTGATCGTCGGCGAGCGCGGACCGGCGCCGAAGGCGACGCCGACGTATCCAGAAGTATGCTGCCACAGCCTTCAGGACCTCGAAATCCTCGACTCGCGGGAGAAGGTTTCGTTCTCGGTCGATGATCGGACCCGGACGCTCTTCGAGCGCCGGATGATCCCGTTCTGGAAGAATCGCTCGCTGCGCGACGTCATCATGTCAGAGATGACGGAGGAGTGGAAAGCCGCATACGAGGCCGGGATCTTCACCGAGTTTATGGAGCAGCGGGCACCCGGGCATACCGTGCTCGACGACAAGATCTATCCGAAGGGTCTGGGCAACTTCAAGGAAGACATCAATGCGCGGATCGAGGCCCTCGACTGGCTGAACGATCCGGAGGCTTACGCTAAGGAGCAGCAACTCAAGGCAATGAAGGTCGCCGCGCAAGCCCTATCTCGTTACGCCGAGCGACACGCCGAGAAGATCCGCGACCTGGCGCACAAGACCCGCGATCCGGAGCGAAAGGCCGAGTTGGAGCGGATGGTCGATATCTGCACCCACGTGCCCTTGCACCCGCCGCGGGACTTCTGGGAAGCGTTGCAGCACTACTGGTTCGTACACCTGGGCGTGATCACCGAGCTCAACACGTGGGATGCGTTCAACCCGGGCCACCTGGATCGTCATCTCTATCCGTTCTACAAGAAGGGGCTTGACGACGGGACCCTCACCGAGGAACGGGCGCGCGAGCTGCTTCAGTGCTTCTGGATCAAGTTCAACAACCAACCGGCGCCGCCGAAGGTCGGTGTCACGGCCGAGGAGAGCAACACCTATACCGACTTCGCTCAGATCAACACGGGCGGGATCAACGAAGACGGCACGGACGCGGTCAATGACGTCACCTATCTGATGCTCGACGTCATCGAGGAGATGCGGCTGGTGCAGCCAAGCTCGTCGGTTCAGCTCTCCAAGATGAACCCCGATCGTTTCCTCAAGCGGGCGGGAAGGATCATCAAAACCGGCTTTGGACAGCCATCGATCTTCAACGCCGACCTGATTGTCCAGGAGCTCGTGCGGCAGGGTAAGTCGGTGGAGGACGCTCGTAACGGCGGCTCCAGTGGTTGCGTTGAGGTGGGCGCGTTCGGGAAAGAGAACTACAACCTGACCGGCTACTTCAACATGCCGAAGGTGCTCGAGATCACGCTCAACAACGGGATCGACCCGCGTACCGGAAAGCGGATCGGGATCGAAACAGGTGACCCGAGGGCGTTTGACAGATTCGAGGAGTTCTTCGAAGCATACAAGAAACAGCTGCGCCACTTTGTCGACATCAAAATGCGCGGCAACAACGTTATCGAGCGATTGTGGGCCACGTATATACCGACTCCCTTCTTGTCGTTACTGATCGACGATTGCATCGCGAACGGAAAGGACTACCACGACGGCGGCGCTCGCTACAACACCTCGTATGTCCAGGGCGTCGGCCTCGGCACGATCACCGATGCAATGACCGCCATCAAGCACCATGTGTTCGAAGAGAAATCAGTGACGATGACGGAGTTGCTCGAGGCGTTAATGAACGACTTCGAGGGACACGACCGCCTAAAGAAGCTGCTGCTGAATCGGACGCCGAAGTACGGCAACGATGATGACTGTGCGGATTCAGTCATGCAGGAAATCTTCGAGGCCTATTTCGAGACAATCGACGGGCGACCCAACACCCGCGGCGGCAAGTACCACGTCAACCTGCTGCCCACGACGTGCCACATCTACTTCGGCTCGGTGTGCGGCGCATCGGCGGACGGCCGCAAAGCATCGGAACCACTTTCCGAAGGAATCTCGCCGGTGCAGGGCGCCGACCGGAATGGCCCAACCGCGGTGCTGAAATCCGCGTCGAAGATGGACCATGCGCGTACGGGAGGAACCCTCCTCAACCAGAAGCTTACACCAAGCCTGATGGACGGCGAAGAGGGGCTCGAGAAGTTCGTGCACCTCGTTCGCTCCTATTTCAAGCTGGACGGCCACCACATCCAGTTCAACGTCATCGATGCCGCCACGCTGCGCGCCGCCCAGGCCGAGCCCGATAAGCACCGGGACCTCATCGTCCGTGTCGCCGGCTACAGCGACTACTTCTGCGACCTCGGCAAAGCCCTCCAGGACGAGATCATCGCCCGCACCGAACACACGTCGTTCTAACCGATCCGCGAGCAGGAAGCGCTTCCCTTCGTTCGGTTCGTGCCCGATTTAAACGATCCTGTAACAGACCGGTAGGTCTCTTGCCTGCGGCACGCGAAGTCTGCTAGAATCACTTCTCACACATTCCCTTCAGGCCCCAACACGCTTGCTACGGCCGAGACGCGCTCAACCGAAAGGGATGACCGACCATGGGCGGCTTCCTGAGTACGCTCGGCAGGAAGTTCGTGAGCGGCTTTCTTATCCTGCTCCCGTTCCTTCTTGCCTACCTGCTGATCGGCGGGTTCTACGATCTTACCGTCTTGCTGACGCAACCACTGCAAGACTTGATTCCGCGCTTCGGTATGCTAAGCCCTACGGGACGTCAGCTGGCCATCCTCACCTTCCTGTTTCTGATCTTCGTTCTGATCGGGATGCTGAAGGACACCGCGCCGGCAAGGTGGCTCGGCGGCTGGATCGAGCGCGAATACTTCAATCGCTTCCCGCCCTACCGCGTCGTACGCAATATCACGCATCAGCTGGCCGGCGAAGAGTTGAGGAACATGAAGCCGGCGCTCCTTGACTTGGGACCCGGAGTGAGCACTGTCGCGTTCATCGTCGAGGAATTGGAAGGCAACCGCATGACGGTGTACCAGCCGCTCACGTCGCTGCCGACGATGGGGACGTTGCAGATCGTCGACTCCGATAAGGTGCAGCCCCTCGATACGGGCTTCATGGATGCGGCGGGTTGGTATTTCAACTGGGGCGCCGACACGCAGGTCGCACTCGGGTCGCGGAAGCTAGGATGACGGTGGTCAAATGAGTCCGCTGGGGATTACCTGGACCCTCGGCCCAGTGGCGGTATTCGAGACGGTGCTCGCGGCCGGAGTCACCCGGGAAGCCACGGTGGGGGCCGAGAAGTGGAGCTGGGATTCAAAAACAGCTTCGCTCAAGAGCGACTGGAAAGTGAACTATTCTCTCCAGTGGGCCCTCCATCCCGTCTCCGCCGCCAGCAACACCGTGACGCTCACTCCGGTGGAGGGTGGGGTCTACAGCCTCGTGCATGTCGACTGGGACACCGGCGAGGAGGTCGGCAAGGTGATTCTCGGCACCAGCCCAATCTTCAACACCGCTGGGGGCATTCTCATCCCGCTCAACGAGAACGAGATCTATGTGACCGGCGTCTTCGGCCCTGTGCGAATCTCAAAGGCCAAGTGAGCGGACTGGAGAGAAGCAACGCGGGGGTACACCGCCTTTCACCAGATAGAAGGAGGACTCTGTGAACAATTGGAGAATCTTCGTCGGCCTCGCTGTACTCTTCGGCATGGCCGGAGCCTGTGCCCCGGCGGGCGAGCAGAGGTCCGAGTCGTTCGAGAAGTATGGGCAGGAGTTCGAAGGCAAGATTGCCGAGTCGTACGAGGACTCGGAGGAGTGGTGGCCATCTACGCCCAAGCCGCCGGAGGGAACACCCAACGTGATCATCTTTCTACTAGATGACACGGGCTTCGGACACCTGGGAAGCTTCGGCGGGCTCATCGAGACACCCAATATCGACGCGCTGGCGGCGAACGGGCTGCGCTACAACAACTTCCACACCACGGCGCTCTGCTCGCCGTCCCGAGCCACGATCATGGCGGCCCGGAACCACCACCGGATCGGACTCGGCTCGCACTCGCTCACGGCCATGGGCTTCCCGGGCTACAATGCCTTTCCACCCGAGTCGGGCAAGTCGATCGCGAAACATCTGCAAGAAGCTGGCTTCGTGAACTACGCGATCGGGAAATGGGATCACACGCCGCTGTACGAGGTCTCGGAGAGCGGCCCCTTCGATCGCTGGCCCAGCGGCGAGGGATTCGATCACTACTACGGCTTCATGGCGGCAGATGCCGACAACTTCCGCTCTCTGGTTTGGCGGGATCACTATCCACTCGAGGACTGGGAAGGAAGACCCGGGTACCACTGGAGCGAGGCGATGGCCGACGAGGCGACCCGTAACATCACCGCGCACCTGTCCGCGTCGCCCGACCGTCCCTTCATGCTGTTCTGGGCTCCGGTGGCCATGCACTCGCCGCACCAGGCGCCGCCCGAGTATATCGAAATGTACAGAGGTAGGTTTGACATGGGCTGGGACCGCGCCCGGGAGATGATCCACCAGAACCAGCTGGAGATGGGGGTTATCCCGGAGGGTACGCTGCTCACTGAGCGCACGGCGGAAATCCCCGCCTGGGACAGTCTCCCCCGGGAGGAACAGAGGCTTTACGCTCGACAGATGGAGGTGTTTGCCGCGATGCTCACGCACGTGGACGAGCAGATTGGGCGTATTCTGGAGACCCTCGAGCGCACCGGCCAGCTCGACAACACGCTCATCATGGTTACGGCCGACAACGGGTCGTCAGGCGAAGGCGGCCTCACCGGCAGCTTCAACGAGACCTACGTCCTGAACGGGCTGCAGACCCCGCTCGAAGCAAACCTCTCGCACTACGACGATTGGGGCGGCCCCACGACCTACCCGCACTTCCACGCGGGATGGGCGCTGGCTGGCAACACTCCCTTCCAGTACTTCAAACAGATCGTCCATCGCGGTGGCATCCAGGACCCGTTGGTCATCCACTGGCCGGCCGGGATTCAGGCGAAGGGTGAGGTCCGCAACCAGTACCACCACATCACCGACATCGGTGCCACTATACTCGACGTGACGAACACGCCCTTCCTAAGGGAGCTGGACGGCGAGGAGCAGATGGACCTCGACGGCGTCAGCATGGCTTACTCCTCCAGGACGGCTGGAAGGCGGTCACCATCCACGCCAACCGCATGCCCTGGCAGCTCAACAGAACGTCGCCCTTCGAGGACGACGTGTGGGAGCTCTATAACATCGATGAGGATTTTTCCGAAGCTGTAAACGTGGCCGATCAGTATCCCGAAAAACTCGAGGAGCTCAAGGCGCGTTGGGAGGAACTGGCCTGGGAGAACAACGTCTACCCGCTGTATGACGACATGATCCAGCGCATCGCCAAGCAGCAGGACAGGCTTTTCGGTGACCGCACCGAGTTCGTCTACTATGCGCCTGGTGCCCGACGTATCGCCGAGAAGGCCTCGGCTCCGGTCAAGGGCCGCTCGCACAGTATCGAGACCACGCTCGATCTCACCGGCAACGAGGAAGGTGTGATCGTCGCCTGCGGTGGCTTCACCGGCGGATACACGCTGTACATCAAGAACAACCGGGCATACTACGACTACAACTACTACCACGGGCGTTACTACTCCCTGGAGTCGCAGCCGCTGCCGCGCGGTGAAGTGCACATCAAGTTCAACTTCATCGAAACCGGCGGCAGCACGGCCGGGATTCCTGGCGGAACCGGAGAGCTCTACATCAACGGCACCAAGGTCGATGAGGTGGAGATGCCGGAGATGCATATCTCCACGTTTTCACTCTCCGAAACGTTCGACGTGGGTGTGGATGCTGGAACACCGGTGAGCAACGGGTACCGGATCCAAAACCATTACCCGTTCACCGGGGAGTTGGATAAAGTGATCTTCAGACTCACCGAAGGGACGAATTGAGAGCGGTGAGTGATTCAGTAGTCAGTAATGAATTGGACAGCCACCTAAAGGAGATGAGTATGAGACACAGAGTGGCGCAGTTAGCGATGGCGGATTGGCGATCGCGGAGTTGAACTTCGATCGCCAATCCCGCGGCGCGAGATGAGCGAGGAGCATCCGAATGATGATGAAGAGACTGGCGAGTGCCTGCGCGCTGGTTTCGCTGGTGCTAGCAGGCGCCCCTGGCGCTGGCTGGGCGCAGGAGGGTGCCAGCGAAGATCACGGCACGAGTTCAGCCGGCTTTCACGTGGGCGGGCTAAGGAACTGGATATTTCGCAGCTTCATGGTAGACGAAGGGGACGACGCCACAACTCTCGGTATCGAGCTCGAGAGCTATCTGGGCGTGGCGGGCTACGAGGTCAAGAACATCGCGTATCTGGAGGTCGCCGATTTCCCGCGCGCCATCCCCGGCCAGCCGCCGGGCAATCCGGTCGCAGGTAGCATTGAGGCAGCCACCGGTATCTCCGATCTTCTCACCGGCTTCTGGTTCTCGAAACAAGGCCCGCACCACGGCAAGCATCACTTCGCGCCGGGTCTGGCAGCTCAGTTTCCCACAGCCTCGTCCGAGACACTGGGAAGCGGAAAGTGGTCGATCGGTCCCAGCATCGACTACGAGTACGAGAGCGGCCGGCTCTTCGCGGGGGCTATCGCGCTTCAGATCTGGTCGTTTGCCGGCGATCCCGACCGTGAAGCGGTGAGCATGCTGATGATCAAGCCGTTCATCTACTACTCGCTGTCGGAGCAATGGGATCTGATTTACGTGCCGTACGGGGTCTCCGTCTACTGGCTCAAGCCAAGCGGCGAGAAGGTTTACTTCCCGATCGGAGGCGGCGCTCAGAGGCTTTTCCGACTTGGTACTGTCGACATGAACCTGGGTCTGCAGCTGTTCTATAACGTCGTGCGACCGACGAAGGGAACGGTGTGGGATCTGCGGTTCGTGATTGATCTCGCTTTCTAGGAGGATGTGCGAATGAGAAAGACCATAGCGGGTGTTTGCGGGGTGCTGGTGCTCGCGTTGACAACCAATAGCGCCGCGGCCCAACAGAGCCGCGAGTCGGCGGTGAATGACGCCACCGCCTCGCAGTGGTCGCTGCAGTTCGCCTATCAGGCCATGCCGGACTACCGATCGGACACGATGGTCACGGGTGAAGTCCGGCCAGAGGGTAACCAGAGCTTCTTTCAGTATCGTATGGTAGCTCCGATTCCGATCGGAAAGATAAAGATCCTCCCGAGACTCACGATTCGTTACACCCAGAACAAAGACGGCGAGTGGGGGCTCAGCCCCACTGATCTGTTCGCGCTCATCGTACCGTGGGACTGGGGGACGGGACGCGCGGGCCTCGGGCCCGACATCGTCATCCCGGGTAGCTCGAAAGTCGGCAGCAGCGAGTGGTCATTCGGTGTTGCGGCTGCCGTCATCCAGCGCTTCTTCAACGACAAGATGATGGTCGGTCTGCTGGTGCAGCAGGTGTGGGGGAAGCGGGATGTGGTGGATATCGGTCAACCCGAAGAAGGACCGCCGACGGTGACGCCGGGCGAAGGAACGGAAACGGGTGCCCACCCGCTCGTGATCAACCCGTTCATCAACTACCAGTTAGGCAAAGGCTGGTACATCGCCAGCAACGACATGCAGGCGCAGCACAGCTGGGAGTTCGGAGGGTGGAAGGTGCCGCTCGGCGTCCGCTTCGGCTACGTGCTGGTCAAGCCCAAGGGTTCCTGGAACTTCTATGTCGAGTACGCGACCGAGTTCGCCACCGATGACTGGCTGGGCCCGGCCGCGGAGACTAAACTCCGGGCGAACGTCACCTATGTGATCCCGGTTGGCTAGCGGGCGCTGCTTCTGAAGATATGAAGCAAATGCGCAGGCTGGCTCTCCTTGCCCTCGTGCTTCACCTGGCCGCTGTCCAAGGTAGCGGCCAGGAGCTCGAGCCCCGGGCGCTCACCAACGTTCCAGTCGGATGGAACTTCGCTGCGGCCGGCTACGTGTACGCCCAGGGGAACATACTACTCGATCCGGTCGTCCCCATCGAAGACCTCGACGCCAAGCTGCACACCTTCATCGGCGCCTACGTGCGCGCCATCGATTTCTTCGGTTTATCCAGCAAGCTCGACGTGGTGGTCTCTTTCGCTGACGCGGACTGGAAGGGTCAACTTGAAGGGGTCGACACGGCGCGGGCGGTCACCGGGTTTGGGGATCCCCGCGTTCGTCTGTCGGTGAACTTCGTCGGCGCGCCGGCGCTACGACCGGCCGAGTATGCTGGCTACGTACAGAAGACTATCGTCGGGGCCAGCCTCCAACTGATCACGCCGTTGGGCCAGTACGATTCGTCCAGGCTGCTCAACCTCGGCTCGAATCGCTGGACCTTTAGAACCCAGATCGGCATCTCCCAGGTCGTCCGCCGATGGACCTTCGAGGCGTTCGCCGGCGCCTGGTTCTTCACCGACAACACCGACTTCTTCGGCGGCTCCACGGTGGAGCAGCGGCCGCTGCTGGTCGGGAAGCTGCACGTAATCCGTTCTTTCCCCAGGGGGTGGTGGCTGGCGCTGGACGGCGGGTACGGCTATGGCGGTCGGACGACCCTCGATGGCGCCGAGAAGGACACACGGATCTCCACGTTCAGGTTCGGACTGACGTTCGCCGTCCCCATCGCCCGGAGGCACACACTGCGGCTGGTCCTGGCCAGCGGCGCCCGGGTCGAGCGCGGCGCCGACTTCGATTCCGTCGGTCTCTTCTATCAATTCCGCTGGTGAGGAACATGCCCGCCGAGCTCGCCGTTACTAGACGACCAGCCCACCCGTAATATCGTGTTACGAAGGCACATAGAAGGCCGCTCCAGGTCTTGCTGGCCTTGGATGATGCTCTATCTTGGCGCTGGATTCAGGATACAACCAGGTGAAGCCGTTTTGCGGCGGAGTTAGCTGCACATGAGTGATAGACTGCGGAGTTTCCTCCGCGAGCCGCTGGTGCACTTCCTCGTCTTGGGGGTAGCGCTGTTCGCAGGCTACTCCTTGTTCAGCGGACGCGCCGAGGAAGAAGCGAGCCAGCGTATAGAGGTCGGCCTCTCGGAAGTCGAATGGCTGTCGGCCAACTGGGAGGCGCGCTGGCAACGTCCACCCACCGAGGCCGAGCTCCGCGGCCTGGCGGACGATTGGGTGCGCCAGGAAGTGTTGTATCGCGAGGCGCTGAAGTTGGGGATGGACCGGGACGATGAGGTCATCCGCCGGCGCATGGTCCAGAAGATAGAATTCCTCACCGAAGACCTGGCCGCGCAGGCGCAGCCGACGCAGGCGGAGCTGCTTGCCTTCTTCCAGGAGAACCTGGACGACTATCGACTGCCGGAGTTACGCAGCTTCACGCACATCTACTACAACGTCGATCGCCGCGGGGAGTCCGTATACGACGACGCGGAGCGGGAGTTGGCCGAACTGAGGGCATTGCCGAGTCCGGTGGCCCGTGCGCCGGAGCGTGGCGATCGCTTCATGCTGCAACACGACTACTCTGCCCAATCACCGGATGACGTCAGGCGTGCGTTCGGGCAGCGCTTCGCGGACGCGCTGTTCGAGCTGGAGCCCGGCGACTGGGAAGGTCCCGTCGCGTCGGGCTACGGGCTGCACTTGGTGCGGGTGAGCGATGTTCAGGAGGGGCGCGTGCCCGAGCTGGCCGAAGTGCGCAACCTCGTGGAGCGAGACTTCGCGTCAGAGCTGCGGCAACGAGCGAACGACGCCATGCTGGCCGGCCTGTTGGAAGGCTACGCCGTAACGATCGACGAAGAAGCAATTCGCGAGCGATCGCTCCAGGTAGACAACAGCGGAGGCGACCGGTGACGACGCGCCTTTGGCTGGTGCTCTCCGCACTGGCCGTCGCGATGGCTGTCGCGCCGGCGTTCGGCGATGTGACGCGCCCCGTTCACGTGCAGATCAAAGAGCGCGAGCCCGGTTCCTTCCTGGTGCAGTGGCGCGTGCCGAAAGTTCTGCCGGTTCGGGCGATGCCCACGCCGGTGCTGCCCGAGAGTTGCCGACCGGAAGGCGAGCGGATCTTCCTCGATCAACCGAGCGGCTGGATGAACCGCCAGGTCTATCGCTGCTCCGAAGGGCTGCTCGGGAAAACGGTTGGCATCAGCTACCCGATGCCAAATCCGACGATCAGCACCGTGATCCGAGTCGAGTTCCTGTCTGGCGAGCGGTTCGCACAATCGCTGGATCCGTTGGAGGAATCCTGGCAGCTACCGGCAGGGAACATCGGAGCGATAGACGCGTGGTTGCGCGACGCGCGGCTCGCTACCCTCACCGGTACTCGCCACGTCGTGGGACACTGGGTGCACGTCGCCTTTCTGCTGGCGCTGATTCTGCTGGGCGGTGCCACAGGTTCCATCCGCCTCGTCTCCGCCTTCGCGGTGGGTCAGCTCACGGCGGTGGTTTTGACCGCGGTCATCGGCCGAGCCTTCGAGCCGGCGGCGGCCGAGATCTGCGTTGCCATCGCGGTGGCGTTTCTGGCTCGGGAGACTCTGCGTGCGCAGCCCGAGCAACGCCGCATCGACGGACTGGCAGCGGGTGCCGGCCTCTTTCACGGGCTCGCCCTGGCTGCCCTGCTACCGGCGGCGCCGGACGCGACGGGCGTTGCCTGGCCCGAGCTCCTCGTACTGGTACTGGGGATGGACGCGGCAATGCTTGCCCTCGCCCTCCTGGTCTCTGGCGTCGGCACGCTGGCCGCTCGCCGCTGGCGAACCGCCTGGGTTCGGCCTGCCCTCTCCTACGTGATCGGTGGAACGGCGGTAGCCGCCGCGCTCGGGCTGGCATTCGTCAGTCCCGCACCGGAGACGTCGGTGACGACCAACCCGCGGCTTCCAGGTATGTCCGGCGCGAGAACTGCTTCCGGCTTGCCCGTCTCACGGCGACTGGCGCCGCAAACGATCGATGCGCCGATCCAGAGTTACCTGGCGGTGGAACCGTTCGAGGTTCGTAACGAGGTTTTGGTGCGGGTGGGTGAAGTTGCGAGCGTTATCGATCTCCGAGTCAGCCGCGACGGCTATATCGAGATCGAGACGCAGAGCGAAGTCGCGCGGCAAATCGGCGAACTGGTCGTGTCGCAGTCTGTCGTCGAGATCGATGGAAGAGTTGCTGACGAGATCATCGACCGGGTCGGTTTCGCGACGGCCGACGCGACGGGCGTGCTGCCGCGGCAAACGCCGGTCAGAGAAGCGTTGGACTCAGCGCTGGTCGGCGTGACGATCGTCTACCTGATCGAGGGTATGCCCGACGCCGTCACCTTGAGCTGGAGCGAGTTCAGCGAAGCGACGCCAGCGGTCCCGGCCACCGTGATCGATCCCGAGGCGTCGATTTCGACGGTACTGACGGAGGCACAGCCGGCGCTCCGTTGGGAGAACGACCTGATGGAGAACCCGGTGGTCACCGTGACCGGCGTGGCCGTCGAGCCGGCCCGCCTGCCGCTGCCGTTGATCTCGCTGGCACTTTTTGCGGCGGCCGTCGTTCTGTTCGTGGGCGGCCTGCGCGGCCGGCGGCGGACCACCTCATTCGCCGGCGCGCGGATCGCTCTGGCCTTGGCTCTGATCGTCGGACCGCTGGCACGGGTGGCCATCGCATTGCCAGCTTCTCTTGGGTCGGCTTCTCTTGGGTCGGCGCCATCAGAAAGCTCGGCGCGGCGCATCCTAGCGAGCGTGCTTCCGAACGTGTATCGCGCGTTCGAGTTCCGAGATGAAGCCGCCGCCTACGACCGCCTGGCCGTCGCGGTGACGGGCGCGACGCTGACGGATGTCTACCTGCAGCATCGTCGCTCACTGGAGATGGAAGAGCGGGGCGGTGCACGAGCTCTGGTCGACGCCGTGGAGGTGCTCGATGTCGGCGCGATCGAGCCAAGAGACGACGGAGGCTTTAACGCCGACGCTTCGTGGACTGTCGGTGGAACGGTGACCCACTTCGGGCACCGCCACTTTCGCCAGAACCGCTACGACACCCGCGTCGCCGTTGTACCTATTGATGGCATGTGGAAGATCCGCTCCATAGAGGTGCTGGAACAGGAGCGGATTCGGTGAGCAATGCTAGATACTGGAGGGAACCATGAAAGCGAAGGGACTTCTACTGACGGCGGCCATCGCCCTCGCGCTGCCGTCCGTCGCATATGCGCAGGACCCGGTGCCGCCGCCCGAAGCGCTCGAGGGTGCTTTCAAGGCGCAGGATCACTTCTCTCCCTACGCGGGGCGCAACTTCCCGACCCAGGTGTTTTGGGGCGACACGCACCTGCACACCGCGATGTCGATGGACGCGGGAGCTTTCGGCAACCGGCTCGGCCTGGACGAGGCTTATCGCTTCGCCCGGGGCGAGGAGGTCACGTCGGCGACCGGCCAACGGGTGAAACTGTTCCGACCTCTTGACTGGCTGGTCGTGGCCGACCACTCCGACAACATGGGCTTTTTCCCTGACCTGTTCGCGGGCAATCCGGAGATCCTCGCCGACCCGACGGGCAAGCGCTGGTACGGTATGATCCAGGCGGGTGGTGAACAGGCGGTGGCGGCCGCGCTGGAAATCATCGACATGGCGTCGAGAGGCACGGTCCCGGAAGCGCTCGTCTACTCGCCGGGTAGCGCTTCATACCGGTCGGCGTGGGAGGCGACCATCGAGGCGGCGGAGAAGTACGACGATCCAGGCCGGTTTACGGCCTTCATCGGTTACGAGTGGACGTCGCTGGCGCCACCCGGCAACAACCTGCACCGCGTGGTCGTCTACCGGGACGATGGTGACAAGGCGATCCAGACCGAGCCGTTCACTATGTTGCCGCCGGCGGGCAGCGTTCATCCAGAAGATCTGTGGCAGGTTCTGCAGGCCTACGAGGACAAGACGGGAGGACAGTTGCTGGCCATTGCGCACAACGGCAACTTGAGCAACGGGATGATGTTCCCGCTCATCAACCCGGTCACCAACCAGAGGCTGACCCGGGAGTACGCCGAGACGCGGTTCCGCTGGGAGCCGCTTTACGAGGCGACACAGATCAAGGGGGACGGAGAAGCGCATCCGTTCCTCTCGCCGGACGACGAGTTCGCCGACTACGAGACTTGGGACAAGGGCAATCTGAACCTAAGCGAGCTGAAGACAGACGACATGTTGCAGCACGAGTATGCCCGCACCGCCCTGCAGCTGGGACTGCAGGTCGAGCAACGGGTCGGCGTCAATCCTTACAAGTTCGGCATGATCGGCTCCACAGATAGCCACACATCGCTCGCCACGGCCGCGGAAGAGAACTTCTTTGGCAAGCACTCGGGCACGGAGCCGGACCCGATGCGATGGGAACACCCTGTACTCGCAATGGGCGACGTGACGATCGTGGGCTGGGAGCAGGCGTCGTCCGGGTATGCTGCCGTGTGGGCGACTGAGAACACGCGGGAAGCGATCTGGGATGCGATGAAACGGCGTGAAGTGTACGCGACGACCGGCTCGCGCATGATGGTTCGCTTCTTCGGCGGCTGGGAGTTCACGGATGCGGACGCTCAGAACCGCTTGCCGGCCGATGTCGGCTACATGAAGGGTGTCCCCATGGGCGCCGACCTGCCCTCGCGGACGGGCGGCGGCGCGCCGACGTTCTTGGTGGCGGCGCTCAAAGATCCGTTCTCCGGCAACCTCGATCGTATCCAGATCGTGAAGGGGTGGCTGGATGACGACGGCAATCGAAACGAAAGGGTCTACGACGTGGCGTGGTCCGGCGATCGCAGGATCGGCTCCGACGGCAAGCTGCCGCCGGTGGGCAACACGGTGGATGTTGCCAACGCGACGTGGACGAACACGATCGGCGATCCCGAGCTGATCACGGTCTGGACCGATCCGGACTTCGATCCAGATCTGCCAGCCGTCTATTATGCTCGGGTGATCGAGATCCCGACACCACGCTGGACGGCGTACGATGCGAAGCGCTTTGGGATCACGATGTCGGCCGAGGTGCCGATGGTCACGCAGGAGCGGGCGTATACGAGTCCGATTTGGTATACGCCGTAGGTTCGGTAGACGGTAAGCGGTAAGCTGTAAATGGGTGGTTGGTGAGATAGCGATAGCCTCAACCAGGGATGGTATGATAATGAAGAGCACGAGATGCTTGATCTTTCTGGCGCTGGCGGGAGCCTTACTTAGTGCACCCGCGCTGGCTCAGGACCCGGTGCCCCCGCCCGAGTCGCTGGAGGGCGCGTTCAAGGCGCAGAAGCACTACTCGCCGTATGCGGGGCGAAACTTCCCGACCGAGGTCTTCTGGGGCGATACGCATTTGCATACGGGGATGTCGATGGATGCAGGCGCGTTCGGCGCGCGGCTCACTCCGGTAGATGCCTACCGCTTTGCCCGAGGTGAGGAACTCACTTCATCGACGGGTCTACAGGTGAAGCTCTCCAGGCCGCTCGACTTCCTCGTCGTCGCGGATCATTCGGACAACATGGGGTTCTTCCCGCGGCTGTTTGCCGGCGATCCGGAGTTCCTGGCCGACCCCACCGGCAAGCGGTGGTACGGGATGATTCAGGAAGGTGGGCAACAGGGTGTACAGGTCGCCGTCGAGGTCATCACGGCGTTTTCGAACAACGAGTTCCCCGAAGCGCTGGCTTCGTTACCGGGCAGCAAGGCCTATCGTGATGCGTGGGATGAGACGATAGACGCGGCCGAGGAGTACAACGATCCCGGTGAGTTTACGGCGTTCATCGGCTACGAGTGGACGTCCAATACCGCGGGCAACAACCTGCATCGCGTCGTGATCTTCCGCGACGATGGCGACAAAGCCGGTGTCGTGGAGCCCTACACAACCCTGGCGCCGCTGGGCAGCGACAACCCGCGTGACCTTTGGAACTGGCTGAGTGCGTACGAGGACAAGACCGGCGGCCAGGTCCTCGCGATTGCCCACAACGGCAACCTGAGCAACGGCATCATGTTCCCGATCCTCGACCCGTTCACCGGTCGGTCGTTCGACCGCGCCTATGCCGAGACCCGTGCGAAGTGGGAGCCGCTCTACGAGGTGACCCAGATCAAGGGTGACGGCGAGGCGCATCCGTTCCTCTCGCCGAATGACGAGTTCGCCGACTACGAGACCTGGGACCAGGGCAACCTCGACCTCAGCGTGGCGAAAGAGAACGACATGCTGCAGTACGAGTACGCGCGTAGCGGCCTCCAGATCGGTTTGCAGCTGGAGCAGGAGCTTGGCGTGAACCCGTACAAGTTCGGCATGATCGGCTCTACCGACAGCCATACGGGGCTCGCCACCGCCGAGGAAGAGAACTTCTTCGGCAAGCACTCGGGCACGGAACCGAGTCCTGTTCGCTACCAGCACCCGATGGCCCAGCTTGGCGACAAGAAGTACGAGAGCTGGGACATGGTCAGTTCGGGCTACGCCGCCGTCTGGGCGACGGAGAACACGCGCGAAGCGATCTTCGACGCGATGATGCGCAAGGAGACCTACGCGACCACTGGGCCGCGGATGCTCGTGCGCTTCTTCGGCGGCTGGGAGTTCACCGAAGAGGACGCGCAGAGCCGCTTGCCGGCCAACGCCGGCTACATGAAGGGCGTCCCCATGGGCGCCGACCTGCCGCCGGCGCCGAATGGTGGGGCACCTACCTTCCTCGTAGCGGCGCTCAAGGACCCGCTCTCCGGCAACCTCGATCGTATCCAGATCGTGAAGGGCTGGCTGGACGACGACGGAAACCGCAACGAGCGGGTCTACGATGTGGAGTGGTCTGGCGATCGCACGATCGGTGCGGATGGCAAGTTGCCGCCGGTGGGCAATACGGTGGACGTCGCCAACGCCACCTGGACCAACACGATCGGTGCCCCGGAGTTGATCAAGGTGTGGACCGATCCCGATTTCGATCCTGACGTGCCGGCTGTCTACTACGCCCGAGTGCTTGAGATCCCGACGCCGCGCTGGACGGCGTACGAGGCCAAGCGCTTCGGCATTACGCTGCCGTCAGAGGTGCCGATGATCACGCAGGAGCGGGCATACACAAGTCCGATTTGGTACACTCCTGGGCGGTGATCGAAATCGGGAGAGCTTTGTGAATGTCAGGCGAAGTTGTGTAGCGGCCACGTTCCTTATGCTGGTCTGTGCCAGCGGCGCAGCAGCACAAGGGGCGACGTTCGAGTGGATTCCGTACGGCGGAGTCTTCGTGCCGACTCGAGAGTTGGGCACCGCGACGATCAGCGGGACCGACTACGAGATCAAGCAGAACGCCGGCGCGACATTCGGCGCGCGCCTGATCGGCTGGTGGGGGCGCATCGTCGGTTGGGAAGGCAACTTCGCTTACAGCATTAGCGATGCACAGCTGAAAGCGGCGGACGGTACGGATGCGTGCGCACAGGGCACCAATTGTGCCGCCAACGTCTGGTTTGCCAGCTCGAAGTTGATGTTCAGGTACGCGCCCGGGACGTACCGAGGTTGGTACGTTTTTGCGGGCCTCGGCTTTGCAGTGTCGGGTCACGTGGGAGATTTCTGGGAGGCAGCGGACGCCACGACCGACCTGGGCGGTGTCGTGAACCTGGGCGGCGCGATAGATCTATCGCCGAGGTTCGCGATCCGCATCGACGCCGAGGACTATTTCTACCGATTCGAACCAAAACTGGAGGACGATCCGGAAGTAGGCACGTTCAGTCCCTGCTCGAAAGTGCAGAACGATCTGGTGTTCAGCGTCGGGTTCATCATCCGATTGGCCGGCATGTGAACCTGGTCTTTCCGTCTCAGCCTTGCTCTGGTAGGGAGGTCCTTCGCGATACGGGACTGTGCTTCGATACATAGCTGTTACACAGTCGTTGCGGGCCCGTTATGGTCGCGTGATATCTACCTAGCGACGGTGGATCAGCGGGGAGGCAGAGAGCCTCCTCGCGATCCGGCATAGCTCGCTAAACCCAGGAGGGATATCCATTGAAAGCGACCCGTCGTGAAGTACGGTCAGCATTTCCGCACATTGGACTGGCGCTGTTCGTCATTCTGCTCGGCACAGTGACCCGTGTGGCTCCGGCTCTTGCTCAGGAGTCCGAAAAGGGCCCCGCTGGGGCGGATACCGTTGAGGCCGTTTCCGAAACTCCGGACACGGCCCAGCAGAGCGCGCCGGCTTTTCGCATTGGTCACGGATCCAAGGGATTCGAGTTCGGGAGCCCGGATGGCAACTGGCTGTTGCAGCTCCAACTCCGCCTGCAGTTTCGTTACGCCTATCCACGAGACTCCGATCCGATCACCTTCGACGACTTCACTTCGCCGGATCAGCACCTGTTCAAGGTGAATCGCTCCCGCCTCAAGATTGGGGGCAACGCCTATCGGCCCTGGATGAAGTACTACATGGAGTACGAGGTCGGGAATTCGGTGCTGCTGGACTTCCGCCTGATGTTGGAAAAGTGGCGACAGCTGCGGTTCAAGGTCGGGCAGTGGAAGGCCCAGTACAGCCGTGAGCGCATCATCTCGTCGGGCCGGCAGCAGATGATGGAGCGCTCGATCGTCAACCGAGCGTTCACCATCGACCGCCAGCAGGGCGTGTCGCTCTACGGAAATTTGGACGGCGGGGGCGCCGCCAACTTCAACTACTGGGTGTCGGTATTCACCGGCACGGGCCGCGGCGCCAGAGAGAACGACGACGAGAACCTGATGTACATGTTCCGCGGACAGTGGAACTTCTTCGGCCGCCAGGTCCCGTTCACGGGTTCCGACGTGGAATACCACGAGCAGCCGGCGGGCGTGCTGGCGTTTGCCGCCGTCACAAACCAGAGCCCGTATACACGGTTCTCGACCTCAGGGGGCGGTCAGCTGGTCGGCTTCGACGACGGTGAACCCGGCCAGTACCGGGTGAACCAGCTGTACCAGGAGACGGCCTTCAAGTACAAGGGCTTTGCCTGGCAGCAGGAGTTTCACTGGAAGAACGTCGATGACACGATCAACAACACGGAGCGGACGTTGATTGGGTTGTACTTCCAGGCGGGCTACTTCTTCCACTATCTGTTTGAGTCGTTTCCCCAACCACTGGAGATCGCCGGCCAGGCCGCGTTCTATAACCCTGACATCGATCTTGGGGACGATCTGCTGCGGGAGTTCTCGCTGGCGTTCAACTGGTTCTTCAACGGGCACTCGAACAAGCTGACGACGGACATCACGTACTTCAAGTTCGATTTCCCGGGCCTACAAGACCAAAACCAGTGGCGGTTTAGAATTCAGTGGGACTTCTCGACCTAGCCTCATGCCAACGGCCCACCGTTTGAGGACGGGCCTGGCATCGATGTGGAACGGCCAGTGCCCCGGTTCGATCCCCGGGGCACTGGCCGTTTCCGCGTCTTGAAGGCTGGCTAGCCGGACAACTCAGCTGGCGCTGATCAGGTGATCGGGCCCGCCACCTTCCTCTTCTTCCGCCTCGAGTTCACGCAGCAGGCAGTTGACCGTGTGCTGAACGAGCTCCTCCACGGTCACGCCGCGGCGCTTCGCCTCCAACTCGTACGCGTGGAAGTGCTCGTCTTTGAGCTCAGCCCACACCTGGATCTTGTGCATCGTTCGGTCTCCCGTTTGACCTGCTAACTTCCGTTTGCGGCGGGCACGCCTTTGTGCCCGTAGCAAAGGATCCCGCTGTTTCCTTCCTTCCTGATGAGCCGAAACTCCAGGTCGACCTCCATCCCTGGCATCACCGACGACGGTTCGCAGTCAACGACCTGCGCCATCAACCGCGCTCCCTCCGGGGTCTCGATGACCGCCATGGCGTACGGCGCTTCCATCAGGAAGTCGTCAGGCGGCACGTGGATCACCGTCGACGTGATGACCTTGCCCTTGCGGGTCAGGTTGATCGTCTCGAACGCTTCGCCACGACAGGCGGGGCAGATGCGGCGTGCCGGGAAGACGACCTTGCCGCAGCCCGTGCACTTCGCCGCCTCCAGGCGATAGCGGTTGGGTATCTCTCTCCAGTACCTAGGACTCGGCATGATCAGACCCCCTGGAAGATATGGACGACGGAGCTGGCGCCCGATCCACCCATGTTCTGAGTGAGCCCGATGTGGGCGTTCTCGACCTGGCGCTTGCCGGCTTCGCCGCGCAGCTGGCGGAAGACTTCGATCGCCTGGGCGATGCCGGTGGCGCCCACCGGGTGGCCTTTGCTCTTGAGGCCGCCGCTGGTGTTCACCGGGATGCAGCCGCCGATGGCCGTGAAACCTTCCTGCGCGGCCTTGTTACCCTTGCCCTGGTCGACGAAACCCAGCGCCTCGATACAGCAGATCTCGGCGATGGAGAAGCAGTCGTGAACCTCGGCCACGTGCACGTCACGCGGTCCGACGCCCGCCATCTTGAAGGCCTGTTCGCCCGAACTTTGTACCGAGTCGAGGAAGGCGGGATCTGCACGATCCGCCAGGGCCAGCGAACCGGTCGATAGGCCACTGCCGATGATCTTCACGGGGTTGTCGGTGAACTCTTTGGCCATGTCGAGCGGGCAGAGCAGCACGGCGGCCGCACCGTCGGTCACTGGAGAGCAGTGGAGCATCCGAAGCGGCTCGGCCACCATCGCGGAAGCCAGGACCTGCTCGACCGTGACCTCGAGGGGGAACTGGGCCTTATCATTCATGGCGCCGTGCTTATGGTTCTTCACCGACACCCAGGCCAGGTCTTCTTCGGTCGTGCCGTACTTCGTCATGTGGGCCCGGGCGATCATGGCGTAGAGACCGGGGAAGGTCACGCCGTGATAAACCTCGAGCTCCTGGTCCGCCGCCGTAGCCAGCACGTTCGTCACGTCGGCGCCGTCGTTCATCTTCTCGATGCCTGTCGCCAGCACCAGATCGCTCATCCCCGACGCTACTTCCATGAACGCCGAGCGCAGCGCGATCCCGCCGGACGCGCAGGCGGACTCGACGTGCACAGCCGGGATACCGGTCATTCCCATCTGGTCGGCCATCAGCGGGCCCAGGTGCTCCTGGCCCACGAACTGACCGCCGGACATGCATCCCACGTAGAGCGAATCGATGTGATCGGCGCCGGCATCGCTGAGCGCGGCGTTCGCCGCCTCGGCGAACATATCACGTAAGCTCTGTTTCCAGAGTTCACCGAACCGGGTCATCCCGGCTCCAACGATCGCAACCTCACGCATATTTGCCTCCTATGGCTACGCCGTCTTACCGGGCGTTCTAGTCGTTGACGATGATCTTCTCGCGCAGCTTCGCGTACTCGCCGTAGGTCACGTACTGGCGTGGCCCATCGAGCATCGAGCGAACGGTTGGCGCGAGGCCCTGAACCTTCGGCAGGTGATCGGTGGCCTTCAAGATGAAGGAGTCGCTGCCGGCGCCAGAGCCGAACGATGTGATCAGGATCAGATCGTCGGGCTTTGCCACATCAAGGATCGCGGCCAGGCCGGTGGGCGAAGAGCCGGAGTACGTGTTGCCCATCATGTTGACGATCCAGCCGGTCTCCAGCTGCTCTTGCTTGAAGCCCAGCTTCTTGCCCACCGACAGCGGGAACTTGCCGTTCGGCATGTGGAAGACGACGTAAGCGAACTGCTCGGGCTTATAACCCGTCCTCTCGAGAATGCCGCTCGTAGCGCCCATCACGTGCGTGAAGTACGCTGGCTCGCCGGTGAAGCGGCCGCCATGCCGAGGGTAGAACTCACCCTCGCGCCGCCAGAAGTCCGGCGTGTCGGTCGTATAGCTGTACGTGTGGAGCACTTCGGCGATGAGATTGTCTTTGCCGAAGATGTACGCCGCGCCGCCCGCCGAAGCCGAGAACTCCAGCGCGTCGTCAGGCGCGCCTTGCGATGTGTCGGCGCCGATCCCCATCGCGTACTCCATCTGACCCGCTTCGACCAGGCTGAGCGCGACGAACATCGCTTCAGTGCCCGCCTTGCACGCGAACTCGAAGTCGGCGATGTGAACTTCCGGCCCGATACCCAGCGCCTCAGATACTACCGTGCCGCTCGGCTTCACCGCGTAGGGATGCGATTCGGAACCGATGTAGAGTGCGCCAACCTTCTGTGGATCGATTCCGGCTCGGTCCAAAGCGGCACGACCCGCCGCCACGGAGATCGTGATCGTGTCCTCGTCGAAGCCGGGGACCGTCTTTTCCTGAAGCAGCAAGCCTCTCTTAATCGACTCCGGGTTCTTGCCCCATTGCCGGGCAATCTCTTCTGTCTTGATACGCTTTCGGGGCATGAAGGCCCCGTATCCTACTATGCCTGCCATCTCCGCCTCCTCATGGACAGCGTGTGACAAAACGGGACATCTGACGGGCGTACACTACTCTCCAGCGATCGGCGAGCCGCGCCCGCTGCTTCCCTCCAGAGCAGGGGGCGTCAACGCTCAAGCGCCCGGCCGATCGCGGGCTAAAGACTCTATATATATAAAAATTGCAAAAAGCAGGCCCGGCTACGACCAGATCCCCGGTATCCCGACCCCGCATCCCGGACAGTTACCGTCTCTCGGACTAAGCTCATCGTGCCTGACCGAGTGACCGAGGCGCTCGATGAGCCGGCGGTCACAGTGCGGACAGTGGGTGTGTTCCCAGCGACCGACCTGGCCCGGGAGATTCCCGGCGTAGACGAAGTCGAGCCCGGCCTTGGCGCCGATCTCGGCGGCGCGGACAAGTTGGCGGGCCGTCGTGTCCGCCGGGTCCTGCATCCGGTAGTCCTTGTGGAAGGCGATGACGTGCCATGGGATATCGGTCGAGACGGAGGCGACGAATTCTGCCGCGTCCGCGAGCTCGGCCTCGGAATCGTTGAAGCCGGGGACGACTAGGGTGACGACCTCGACCCAGAAGCCCCGAGCGTGCGCCTCGCGAACCGTATCGAGGATGTGTTGGAGAACGCCGCCCAGCTTTCGGTACTTGCGATCGCTCATCGTCTTGAGATCGATCTTGAAGGCGTCGAGTCGGGGTCGCAGGTAGTCGAGGGCCTCGGGCGTGGCGTTGCCGTTGGAGACGTAGGCCGTGCGGAAACCCTTTGCCTTCGCTTTATCGAAAATCTCCGCCGCCCATTCGCTGGTGATGAGCGGCTCGTTGTACGTGGAGACGACGAAGCGCGCGTCACGTTTCGCCGCTAAATCGACGATTTCGTCGGAGTTGATGTCACGCGGTCCGACGCCTGCTGCATCGTCTCGCAACGCCTGCGACGTGATCCAGTTCTGGCAGTAGTCGCAGTGGAGATCGCAGCCGAGCATGCCGAAGGAGAGGGCGCCGGAGCCGGGGAGCGCGTGATAGAACGGCTTCTTTTCGATAGGGTCGCACTGTAGTGCGACGACGTAATCGGAAGGCACTTGCAGAGTGCCGGCGTCGTTGTAGCGGACCCGGCAGACGCCGCGGCGGCCGGCGCGGATGAGGCAGCGGAGGCCGCAGGCGAAGCAACGGATATTGTTCTCGCCGTCGAGGAGCTGGTAGAGCTCGCCGGGGCGTGTTCGCGCGTCCAGGATCTCTTGTAGAGTTGTGGCCAAGTGGTTGCCTCCGTGCCTAAGTTCAGAGAAACTGTGCAGAATGTGGGCCATGGCAAGCCGAGTACTCGTTCTCGGCAGGTAAGGGGGAACGGAACGTGGAAAACTATGATGCGGCCACCTACGGCGACCATATAGCGGAAGTCTACGACGGCTGGTACCCCGCCCTCGAGAAAGAAGCCGTCGTGGAGTTCATCGCCGAAAAAGCAGGGAAGGGCCCTGCCCTTGAACTCGGGATCGGCACCGGCCGCATCGCGCTACCACTCCAGGAGCGCGGCGTCGAGGTCCACGGAATCGACGGCTCGGATAATATGGTCGCAAAGCTGCGAGAGAAGCCGGGCGGAGATCAGATCCCTGTCACTATGGGCGATTTCGCGGACATACCGGTGGACGGTCGTTACCGTGTCATCTTCATACCGTTCAACACCATCTTCGCGCTGATCACACAGGAAGATCAGCTGCGCTGCTTCCGAAACGTGGCCGAGCACCTTAGCGCCGACGGGGTCTTCGTACTGGACGCATTTGTTCCTGACCTCTCTCGTTTCGATCGCCATCAACGCGTCGGGATGGAATCACACGAACCGGATGCGGTACGGATCGAGGCATCGGTACACGATCCGGTGAAACAGACGGTGACCAGCCGGCACATGGTATTGACGGAAAAGGGGAACAAGTTCTACCCGCTGAAGATTCGCTACGCCTGGCCTTCGGAGCTCGATCTGATGGCGCGACTCGCAGGGCTCGAGCTGAAAGAACGGTGGGGGGGCTGGAGACGGGAGCCGTTTACGCCCCAAAGTACATCTCACGTTTCTGTGTATGGACGCGCCTGACGGCGCGACATTTCGACAGCGGACAGCCGACAGCCGGCGCTCGACGGTCGAGGACAATTCGGCGATCGACGTTCGACGTCCGATTCTCATCGTACATCGGGGTTAGAGAGAGAAAGAAGAAAAGGTTGCGTAAGTTAATTGATCATATTAGCATGATAAACACGTCAAACCTGTGCGGCCCTAACCGGGACCTTAATTGATCTCGAAAACCAACCAATACGCGCTTCGTGCGGTGCTCTATGTCGCGCAACACCAACAAGATGCGCCGGTTCGCGCCTCCGAGATCGCTGCTGAGGTGGGGCTCCCGCCCAACTACCTCTCCAAGATCCTTCACGCCCTGGCTCGTGCGGGCGTGCTGGTGTCGGAGCGGGGGCCCCGCGGCGGTTTCAAGCTGGCGCGGCCGGCCGCCGACGTTTCCCTCGGCGACGTGATCGGGCCGTTCGACCCTCTCGATCAGCGTCAGGGGTGTGTGTTGGGGCGTGGCGAGTGCTCGGACGAGTCGCCCTGCCGGCTGCATGACGGCTGGAAGAGCGCTTCGGACCCGATGATCGAATTCTTCCGTGAGACAGCGTTAGCGGACCTGCTAGACAAGGCGGATCAATGCGAGTGATGAAGATTGAGATGGCGATGATGATCGCAGCGACCCTCATGCTCGGCTGTGGGGGAGGTGGCGAAGGGAGCGCAGACAGCGGAGCAGGCGAGGCGGCGTCAGAAGCGAGTGCTCCAGCGTCCCAGATGGAGTTCGGCGAAATCGATGAGCAACTGGCGGCGACAGGCGAGGGTCTGATGCAGTCGAAGGGCTGCACGGCTTGCCACCGCGTCGGCGGCGGCCGCTTGGTTGGGCCCGACCTATTGGGCGTCACGCAGCGTCGCACCCCCGAGTTCATCATCGCGATGATCGTGAACCCGGATTCGATGTTGGTGAACAACGAAGACGCGAGGCAGATGCTAGCCGAGTACTTCACGCCGATGGCGAATCAGAACGTGACACGCGAAGACGCGCTGGCGCTGTTCGAGTATTTCCGACTCAAGGATTCCCAGAGCAATGGTGAATAGAAGTGCGATGAAAGCGCTAACCATCAACAGGGAGTGAAGAGCCCATGAAACCAAAAGGCGCAGTCTGGGGACTGGTGGCCCTGGCGGTCGTAGCGTTTGCGATCGCGGGCCCGCAGTCGTGTGCTCGCGGTCCAGCGGGCGCATCTGTGAGCCAGATCGCCAGCGATCGGGGCTTGAGTGAGGCTGACATCACGGCGGCGCTCAAGACCTACATCCCGACCGGTCAGCTGGACGAGTACGTAATGTTCTCGTCGGGCGGGCACTCGGGACAGGTGCTGGTGATCGGCGTCCCGTCGATGCGCCTCCTCAAGGTGATCGCGGCGTTCACGCCAGAGCCCTGGCAGGGCTTCGGCTACGGCGCCGGCGGCACGATGGAGGCGATCGCCGGGGGCGACATCAATGGCAGGCAGGTGCTTTGGGGTGACACGCACCACCCGGCGATCTCGGAGACGGACGGCGAGTACGACGGCGAGTTCTTGTTCATCGACGACAAGGCGAACGCGCGTGTCGCGGTGATCTCGCTCAAGGACTTCGAGACCAAGCAGATCCTCGCCAACCCGCTCATGGGTTCGGACCACGGCGCCACGTTCGTGACGCCGAACACGGAATACGTGATCGAGTCGAGCCAGTACGCGGTTCCGCTGGATGGCAGATATGCACCCATCAGCGATTACCAGGAGCGCTACCGCGGCGCGGCTACGTTCTGGAAGTTCGATCGCGAAGCCGGCCGCATCGATCCGTCCCGCACCTTCACGCTGGAGCTTCCGCCCTACTGGCAGGACCTGGCAGACGCCGGTAAGGGCCCGTCCGATGGTTGGGCGTTTCTTGGCTCGTTCAACAGCGAGATGGCGACCGGCGGCATCGAGACGACGGGCGTTCCGTTCGAGGCCGGCGTCTCGGCCAACGACATGGATTACCTGCACGCCATCAACTGGCGCCGCGCCGAGGAGATCTTCCAGGCCGGCACCGGTGTGGTTCGGATTCAGGGGATGAACGTCATCCCCCTCGAGGTCTCGATCCGTGAAGGCCTGCTCTACCTGATTCCGGAGCCCAAGAGCCCGCACGGCGCCGACGTAACGCCGGACGGCCGCCTCATCGTCACGGCCGGTAAGCTGGATCCCCACGTATCGGTTTACTCGTTCCAGAAGATCCAGGACGCCATCGCCAACCAGACGTACTCGGGCACCGACCCGTTCGGCGTGCCGATCCTCGACTTCGACGCGGTTTTGGAGCAGCAGGTCGAGTTGGGCCTCGGGCCCCTGCACACGCAGTTCGACGGCCGGGGCGGCGCCTACACGTCGCTGTTCATCGAATCGGCGGTGGTGCGCTGGAGCCTCGAGGATTGGACCGTGAAGGAGAAGATCGGCGTCCACTACAACATCGGGCACCTGGCGGCGGCGGAGGGTGACACCCGGTCGCCGGATGGCAACTACATCGTCGCGCTGAACAAGTGGTCGATCGATCGCTTTCAGCCAGTGGGCCCGCTGCACCCGCAGAACTTCCAGTTGATCGACATCACCGGTGAACAGATGCAGTTGCTGTACGACATGCCGATCGGAATCGGCGAGCCGCACTACGCTCAGATCATCAAGGCGGACAAGCTGGACCCATGGCTCGTCTATCCGCCAGACTTTAGCCCGCACGCGATGGAGACGGATCCGAACGCGGTATCGTCGGGTGAAGAGGGTGTCGTGCGCAACGGACGCAACGTCGATGTCTACATGACGGCGATCCGTAGTCACTTCATTCCGGAACACATCACAGTGCGGCAGGGCGATCGGGTGACCATTCACTTGACCAGCCTGGAAACGACCCGCGATGCGACGCACGGCTTCGCCATCGACAAGTACAACATCAACGTCAGTCTTGAACCGGGCGAGTCTGAAGTGATCGAGTTCGTCGCCGACCAGTCCGGAGTCTTCTCGTTCTACTGCAGTGAGTTTTGTTCGGCGCTGCATCTGGAGATGGTGGGTTACTTGTTCGTGCAGCCGTAAACCAGAAGGAGATCAGCGATGCGAAAGCTAGCACTTCCACTCGCTGTTCTCTTGCTGTTGAGTGGGCACGCCTTGATGGGCGTGCCCGCCCAGCAACAAGAGCAGGACCCAAAGGCCAAAGCGGAAAGTTGGATCGCCCAGGCGGACAGCGTTAAGGCGCTAGTCGAGAGCGTCATCGCCAGTGCGATCGAAGGCGGCGCCGAGGAGCACGCCGTGGCCAAGGACCAGGTGAAAGACGCGCAGCGTTGGGCGGACGAAGGCGAGAAGACGCTGGCGGCAGCCAAAGAAGCATACGACGCTGAGGACTACGTGAAGGCCGGCAACATGGGGAACATGGCCTGGCAATACTACGTGAAATCAGGGACGGCCGCTGTGCTCGCCGCGAAATTGGTCAGCGGGGGGACCTGAAGATGACGACGGTCGATCTGTTCCGAGGAGATCTGTCGCCCACCTCGAGGGTACTCGTGGGTGTCGCGGCAGCTCTCCTCATCCTCTCGCTGTTCTTCCCGGTGTGGACGATAACGTTGCAAGCGCCGCAATACCCTGAGGGCCTCTCGCTGTCGATCCATTCGCACAAGGTCGCTGGTGAGATCGAGGAAGTGAACATCCTCAACCACTACATCGGGATGAAAGAAATCGAGCCGAACGAATTTCCTGAGTTTCGGTTCATTCCCTTCCTGATCATGCGCTTCCTGGCACTCGCTCTGTTGGCAATGATGGTGGCGCGACTGGAGATCGCTGCTCTGGGCTGGATTGACTTTGTCGTCTTCGGGATCGTAATGCTCGTGGACTTTCAACACTGGTTATACGAGTACGGGCACACGCTGTCACCGGACGCTCCCATCTCCATTGAACCGTTCACACCACGGTTCATCGGGACGACACAAGTCGCGAACTTCCATGTGGCCAGCTGGCCGGCTGTCGGCGCTATCCTGATGTTCATCGCCGGAGGGCTGGGGCCGTTGTCATTGGTCATCGAGTACAGAAACAGACGTAAGGCCGATTGATGTTCTGGGCAGTTCTTCTTGTTGTGACGCAGACGCTACAGGTTGGCGGTGCCGGGGGCCATAACTCGATAAGTGCCGCCCTGGCCGCCGCGGAGCCCGGCGACACGATTCGCGTGTCGGCCGGGACGTACCGGGAGAAGCTGGTCGTGGAAGTGCCTGTAGTGCTGCTCGGGGAGGGCCGCCCGATCATCGACGGCGAAGGCGAAGGCACGGTGGTCGAGCTGCGGGCGCCCGGCAGCGTGATCTCCGGCTTTCACATACGGGCCTCCGGTCGAATCCTCGATCAAGAGAACGCCGGGATCATGGTCGTAGCTGACTCGTCCGTGGTGATCGACAACGAACTGAGTGACGTTCTGTTCGGCATCTACTTGAAGGAGAGCGATGGCAGCCGCGTCATCGGCAATGTCATCGAAGGTAAGGACCGACTGGTCGGGATGCGCGGCGATGGCATCCGTCTGTGGCAAAGCAACGACGTAGTTGTGGAGAGAAACCGGGTTCACCGGACCAGGGACGTGGTCGTCTACTTCAGTCATGGGCTACAGTTTCGAGAAAACCTGGTGACGGACGGCCGTTACGGCCTCCACTACATGTACAGCAGCAACAATCTGTTCGAGAGGAACGAGTTCGAGCGCAACGATGTAGCGGCGTTCATCATGTACTCCTCGGATATCACCCTTCGCGACAACGTATTTGCCCATGCGAGCGGGCGCAGCGGATTCGGTATCGGCCTGAAGGATGCTGACCGGATAACGGTAACGGGCAACCTCATCGTTCAAAACCAGATCGGCCTTTACTTCGATAATTCGCCGAGCTCGATGACGGCAGAGAACCAGGTAGCAGACAACGTCATCGCGTTCAACGATGTGGGCATCGAGCTCCTGCCTTCCGTTAGGCAGAACAACTTCAATGCGAACACTTTCGTGGGGAACGTGAGGGACGTCTCAGTGTCAGGTGGCGGGACGGCGCTGGCTAACGCGTGGACGGGAAACCGATGGGACGACGCCGTGGCGTGGGATGCCGACCGCGACGGGACCCTCGACATGCCGTACCGTATCGATCGCCTGTCCGACGATCTGTTCGCTCGCCATCCTCAACTGAGGCTGTATGAGTTTAGCCCGGCGGCGTTGGCGCTCGATGCGCTAGCCCGCTTCTTTCCGCTGCTGGAGCCCCAGCCGATTGCGATCGATTCGACACCTGAACCGCTGCACTGGAACGCGGAAACGCGGCCGGTGGGTTTGATGAAGGAGGGGAACAGAGGAGACCCACCGCGCCGTGCTCCGCTGGTCGCTATGGTCTGGCTTGGCCTGGCAGGACTCTCTGCCTGGGGGGTGTGGAGGTGGCCGCTATGATCAAGGCCAACGGGCTGAGCAAGCGTTTCGCATCCCGGTCAGTGCTCGATGACCTCGACTTCGAAATCGAGCGCGGGCAGCGCCTGGCGTTGCTCGGGTTGAACGGGGCGGGGAAGACTACGCTGCTGCGCTGCGTGATGGGCGTGCTGTCGTTCGACGGATCGATCGAGGTGGATGGTGCGGACGTGGCATCGTCGGGCAAAGCGGTGCGGGGTCGCATCGGCTATGTCCCACAGCGGCCGCCGGTCTTCCACATGTCGCTGAGCGCCATGGTCGAGTTCTTCTCCACACTCCGCGGTATACCCGCCGAAACGATTGCCGAGCAGCTGGACGCGTTCGGGCTGCCGCTGGCGGAGACGGGCGGTCTAGCGCTCCGCGAGCTGTCCGGCGGCATGATGCAGAAGGCACTGCTGGCTGTCGCCCTTGCTTCGAATCCACAGGTGCTGCTCATGGACGAGCCGACGGCCAACCTGGACCCACGCGCCCGCAGCGAGTTCATGCGCGCGCTGCGCCAGGTCAGCCCCGAGACCACGCTCATGCTCGCCTCGCACCGCCTCGACGAAGTTGAAATGATAGCCGATCGAATCTGGATCCTTCACGAGGGGCGCATCGTGTTCGACGGCGGGCTGGGTGACCTCCGGGCCCGAGCGGGCGCCGATGCGTGGCTGTGGGTGCGGACGCGACGAGAGGACCGTGATGCGGCACGCGATAAGTTTCTCAGCCTGGCTGAACCCGAAGCGGTCATGGCCAACGGAACCCACGTCGCCGTGAAGCTCCCGGCGGCCGGGAGGGCGGAGGCGCTCTGGAGGCTGAAGGAATCGAATCTGGCGATCGATGACTTCTGGGTGGTCGAGCCACAGCTCGAGGAGATCGTTCAGCGCTTCTTCGGCGAGGGCGAGATATGAGTCGGGTGAGCGTGATCCGCACTCTCGTGCGCCGAGAGCTGGGCGAGTCGCTGAGGTCGCGGTGGTTCATCGCCTACTCCGCTGTCTTCTTGCTGGGCGCTCTCGCCCTCACGTTCTTCGGGCTGAGTGGCTCTGACATCTACGGTTATCGCGGCTTTGCCAAGGTCATGGCGGGGCTGGTTCACCTGGCGCTCTTGTTCGTACCACTGATGGCGCTCTTCCCGGCCACCGCCGCCGTGGCAGGAGAAAGAGAGATGGGGAGTCTCGAATACCTGGTCAGCCAGCCGATCTCGTTCGGCGAGCTGTTTTGGGGAAAGTGGATCGGGGTCAGCCTCGCCGTGGCGCTGTCGTTGCTCATCGGGTTTGGCTTCGCGGGCGCGGTCGCTACCCTGAACGGAACACCCTGGCGACCCGTCGCGTTGCTGCTCGCTCTCACGCTTCTGTTGGCCGAGACTTTCGTGGCCGTTGGTCTGTTCTGCTCGGTCATCGCCACCACACGCGCCCGGGCGACGGGTGCCGGCATCGTGGTCTGGATCGTCGCCGTCGGCTTCGGCACGCTGGCCATCATGGGCGCGACACTCCGCTGGGGTCTCCCAAGGCTGGTGCTCAGCGCTTGGGCGCTCGGCAATCCGGTGGAAGCTTTTCGGCTTGGCGTGATCGCCAGCCTGGATCCTGACGGCAGTCTGCTCGGCCCGGTTGGCCTGGCCTGGATGACTTCATTGGGCGCCAGCGGCGTGATCGCCCTCTGCTTCGCTTCACTTCTTCTCTGGACGCTCGTCCCTACGGCGTTCGCCTGGTGGCGTTTCCGCCGTCCTCAGGCATGGTCTGCCCTGTAGGTGTAGCGATCTTCAACTAGATTAAGGAGTTAGGCGGGAATACGTTAAGTCCCGCCTTCGGGTCAGTATGTCCCAGCTTGGAGTTGTGGGTGCGGTGTAGGTGGAGTGTTACACGACCTAAGTCTCTGTTTGGCAATGACTTAGGTGGGCTGGGCATCGGTCCGATTTGTGGCACGGAATAAGCCTCTATGTTGTGGGATTCGGGGGTGCTGGGATTCGGGGGTTATGAGGTTCGGGGTTTTGGGGATTTGCTGAGAGGACGAGCGGATCGTGGCGACGAAAGCGCAGACGTCAACGAAGAAGAAATCGGGCGGCGGTAAGAAGAAAGGTCCGAGAATCATCCAGGTGCCGGAGCACACGGTAGAGATCGTCTCCGACTCGGGTGAGGGCGCGCAGAAGTGCGGTCAGACGTTCGGATCGGTGTGCGCCAAGATGGGCAACGGCGCCTGGACGGTGGAGATCATCCCGGCGGAGATCCAGCCGCCGCCGCGCAGTATAGAGGGTGGAAGCGGAAACCGAGTTCGGTTCGGTAGCGATACGATCACCAACTGGGGAGATGAGACGAACCTGGTGGTGGCGTTCAACGAGCAGGTGCTGCTGGGCCGGCATCAGCTGGGCGCGTTGGCGGACGACGCGATCATCCTTCTGGAGAACATGTGGAAGGATCATCCGGACGAAGACATTCAGCAGCAGTGGAAAGACGCGATGGAGGTGTTGTCCGAGAGGGACTACCGGATCATCGAAGTCCCGATGGAAGCCGAATGTCTGAAGATCGCCGAGGATGTGCGTCGCGGGAAGAACATGTTCGCCCTCGGCTTGATCACCTGGGTCTACGATCGCGACATCGAGCTCATCAGGGGCCAGATCGCGCACCAGTTCCGGAAGAAGGCGAAGGAGATCACCGAGCGGAACATCCAGTTGTTGGAAGCCGGATACGAGTGGGCGAAAGAGAACCTCGATTTCCGGATCGAGGTGCCGACGATTAAGTCGGACGTCCCGCAGGTGGTGATGAACGGGAACGAGGCGATCGGCATGGGCGCGATCGCGTCGGGGATGGAGCTTTGCTCCATGTATCCGATCACGCCGGCCACATCGGCCTCTCACTACCTGAGCGAGGTATACGACAGATTCGGCGGCGTGGTGCACCAGGCCGAGGACGAGATCGCCGCGGTGGGCGTCGCGATCGGCGCTTCCTACGCGGGGAAGGTTGCCTACACCATCACTTCCGGTCCGGGCCTTTCGCTCAAGCAAGAGTTCCTGGGCCTGGCCGTCATGCTGGAGGTGCCGCTGGTCGTGGTGGACGTCCAGCGCGGCGGCCCCAGCACCGGCCTACCGACCAAGGTGGAACAGTCGGATCTGCTGACGGCGTTGTATGGACAGCACGGCGATGCGCCGCACGTCGTGATCGCGCCATCGACCATCGAGGGCTGTTTCCACGTGATGACCACCGCCCGACGGATCGCCGAGGCGTTCCGTACGGTAGTGATCGTGCTGACGGACGCGAACCTGGCGACCGGCGTGACGCCGTTCCCACGGCCGCAGCTCGACCCGCGCTGGCAGCAGGCGCCGATCACGCTGGCCCCGATCCCGGAGGACAAGCCGCCTTACGACTGGGATCCGAAGACGGGCCTGTCGCAGCGGCGCGTTCCCGGTCAGCCGGGCGGCGAGTATATCGCCACTGGCCTGGCGCACAACGAATGGTCGAAGATCGCCTACGACCCGGACAGCCACGAGCTTGGTTGCGAGATGCGCAGTCGCAAGCTCGCCGTCCTTCAGCAGACGCTTCAGCCGCCGCCGGTGCACGGCGGCGATTCCGGCGAACTGCTGGTCGTCGGCTGGGGCAGCACGAGGGGCGCCATCGAGGAAGCCGTAGATCGTGCGCGAGCCGAAGGGCTTTCAGTCTCGTCGACGCACCTCACGTTCATCTCGCCGTTGCAGCCGGGGCTGAAAGAGATCTTCAGCCGGTTCGAGCGGGTGATGACGGTGGAGATCAATTACAGCGACAAGATCAACGCTCCGTATATCACGGAAGAAAACCGGCGCTATGCCCAGCTGGCCTGGGTGCTGCGCGCCGCGACGCTGGTGGATATCGACTGCTGGTCGCGGGTTCCCGGACAGCCTTTGCGTCCGGGCAACATCTTCGACGCGATCAAGCGGCGACTGGAGATGGGGGTGAAGGTATGACGCACCACGGAGGCTCGTTACTGAGCTGCGGAATAGAGGACGACCGCCACTTCGAGCTGGAGGACTACGAGGGCGCGGTGGCGCGCTGGTGTCCCGGCTGTGGCGACCACAGCATCCTGACCTCGATGCAGCGACTGCTGGAAGAGAAGCAGCTGAAGCCCGAGAACACGGTATTCGTTTCCGGAATCGGCTGTTCGAGTCGTTTCCCGCATTACATGAAGACGTACGGCTTTCATGGCCTGCACGGTCGTGCCCTGCCGGTGGCAACGGGCATCAAGCTAGAGCGCCCAGAGCTCGATGTCTTCGCCGTGATGGGTGACGGAGACTGCTGTTCGATCGGCGCCGGGCACTGGATCCACGCCGTCCGCTACAACGTGAACATGGTGGCCCTGATGCTCGACAACAACATGTACGGGCTTACGAAGGGCCAAACATCGCCGACGACTCCGGCGGAGTTCCCCAGCAACACGCAACCGAAAGGTAGCTATCTGCGCGCGTTGAACCCGCTTTCCGGAACGCTGGGCGTGACCAACGCGTCGTTCGTCGCGCAGACGGCGGAGTGGATTCCGGCTCACCTGTACGAGACGCTGAAGCAGGCTTACGAGCACAAGGGCTTTTCGTTCGTGCGGATTCTTCAGCGTTGCCCGATCTACACCGCCTCGATTTATGACGAGGCCGTGCGCAAACCGGATGTCATCGAGTTGCTGGTGCACGAAAACGGGATCAACCTGCCGGACCTGGAACAGGTCTACAAGAACCAGCTGGTGCACGATCCCAGCAATCTGAATGAAGCGCGCCGCCTGGCTGAGCCGAGCGGTACAGTGCGTATCGGCGTGCTCTACAGGGACGAGAACGCGCCGCGCTATGAAGAGTTGCGGACGCTCCCCGCCCACACGGCGGAAGAGCGAGTCGAGCTGCTCAATAAGGAGTTGGACCGTTATGCCGTCTGAGGAACGAAAGGAAGCCGCACTCAAGGCGCTCGCCGAGCCGATCGAGACCTACCGGTCCCTGGTCGTGACTACGGTCGAAGAGGTGCGTGGCTACCTGGCGACGCATAAGGCCGAGGGCGCTCTGGAAGACAATGGAAGTACCGCGGCGGGGTTAGGCCAGTTTGCGGAGGGCCGTATCGATATCGGCCGGTTCGAGAGCCTCGTTTCGGAGGAGAAACAGGCCCAGGACCCCGAGACGATAAAGAAGGTCGAGAAGGCCTTCGACATTCTGCGAACGGCGTCGGCCAGCGGCGCTGACGCCTTCTACCTGAAGCTGAAGCCCGGCGACCGGCTGCGGGATGCGGTTGCGGATCGGTTTGCCGAGATCGGCCGTGCCTTCGGTGCCGCCCGGGTCGCTGGCCTGGCGACGCTCGGCGTGCTGAACGGCAAGGCCGACGATCTTCTGCAACCGCTGGAGTTCGACGGCTGGAACACGGGCGAGCGAAAGCTGTCTCCGCCGCTAGTGGTCGAGTTGGAGGGCTCGGATCTCGTAGCGAGCGAGCTAGCCGAGTTCCTGGATGGAAACGTCAAGCTCGTGCTGTTGGTGAACGGCGAGGCGCCACCGGCGCCGCTGGTTCGCCTGATCACGCCGTCGACATTCGTGCTCCAGACACCAGATGCGGAAGAGCTGGAGAAGAAGTTCGCCGCAGCATCGGCGCCAGCCATCGCCGCACTGATGCCGGCTGACGCGGCGCAGTTCGTCCACGATTCGGCCGGCGGCGAGCGGCTGCAGGACCGGCTCAAGGTTGGGAAGCTGCCGGAGAAGCCGCCGCGGAAGAAGTTGGGTGGCATGAGCGCACGCCAGCAGAACGAGGATTTGGATCAGTTGCGGGCGCTCTCGACGGCCCAGGAGTCGGCCGCCAGCGTCGCTGAAAGCACTGGCGCAGCGCCGGCCCAGATGACGTCGGTCGACAAGCTAGCCTCCTGGCTGCTGAGCAACACCGATCTGAACGAGTAACCGAACCCGCATGAGCATCTCAACGATCCTGCTATCGGTCGCGATTCTCGGCGGCGTCGCTCTCACCTTTGCGATCTTGATCGCGCTCGCGAACAAGAAGCTCAAGGTGTGGGAGGATCCGCGGATCGATGCGGTCAACGAGATGTTGCCCGGCTCCAACTGCGGCGCCTGCGGTGCTGCGGGGTGCCGCGCCTTCGCTGAGGAGGTCATCGATGGTGCGCGCCAGCCGGCGCAGTGCACACAGTTGGGCGAGGATGCCGTCGTCGATATCGCGAATTACCTGGGCGTCGATGCGGGTGAAGCGGTGAAACGGGTCGCGCGCCTACTGTGTGCCGGCGGTTCTCACGTCTCGGTGCGACTCGCCGACTATCAGGGCGTGCAGACCTGCGGGGCGGCGGCGGCGGTAGCCGCCGGCGGCAAGGGGTGCTCGTGGTCGTGCCTGGGCCTCGCCGATTGCGAAGTGGCCTGCGACTATGACGCGATCTACATGAACGGGGTTGGCCTGCCGGTCGTGATTCCGGATCTGTGCACGGCGTGTGAAGATTGCGTCGAGGCCTGCCCCAGAGACTTGTTCGAAGTCATGCCCGTCGAGCAGAAGCTGCTCGTTCAGTGCAAGAGCTTGCTCGAGGGCGATGAGGCGGAAGAACTGTGCAAAGTTGCTTGCAACGGTTGCGGTCTATGCGCGACCGATGCGGCGCCCGGTCTGATCGAGATCGTTAACGGTCTGGCCGTCATCAACTACGATTTGAACGAACTTGCTGACCTGAAGGCGATCGAGCGGTGCCCGACGGGCGCCATCACCTGGGTCGAAGGTCAGCAGTTCGTTTCCCAGCCCCAACCTGCAGGGAGTGAAGCAGCATGATGCTGAAGAAAGCGAAACAGGAAGCGACCGCGAAGTACCCGGGCACCCGGGAGGCGATGGACGGAAGTGAAGCCGTCGTCGCCATGGAAACGGCGGGCAGCGAGGGTGCGGGCGCGTACCCGATCACGCCTTCGACGCAGATGGGTGAGGGTTGGGCCGCCGCCGTCGCAGCGGGCCGTCACAACGTGAACGGTCGCAAACTCATATTCTTCGAGCCGGAAGGCGAGCACGCCGCCGCCGCGGTCACCGCCGGCATGAGCATGACCGGCCTGCGCGCCACGAACTTCTCGAGCGGCCAGGGCATCGCCTACATGCACGAGTCGCTCTACGCGGCCGTGGGCAAGCGCCTGACGTACGTGCTCAACATCGCCTGCCGGGCGATGACCAAGCACGCGCTCAACGTGCACGCCGGGCACGATGACTATCACGCTATCGACGATACCGGCTTCTTCCAGCTGTTCGGCAAGAACGTGCAGGAGACCGCCGATCTGAACCTGATCGCGCATCGTATCGCCGAACTCGCTTTGACGCCTGGCGTGTGCGCGCAGGATGGCTTCCTGACCAGCCACGTGATCGAATCGGTGATGCTGCCGGAACGCGAGCTGGTTAAAGAGTACCTGGGTGATCCCTCGGACATCATCGAGTCGCCGACTCCCGCCCAGCGGATGGTCTTCGGAGAGAAGCGCCGCCGCATACCCGAGATGTTCGACCTGGATTATCCAGCGATGATCGGTGTGGTCCAGAACCAGGACAGCTACGCCCAGGGCGTCGCCGCTCAGCGCCCCTTCTACTTCGACCACGTTCAGGCGCTGACCGACCAGGCGATGGAGGAGTTCTTCCAATTGACCGGTCGGCGATACGAGCGCGCGACGGGCTATCGGCTGGATGACGCGGAGATCGTGATCCTCGGCCAGGGCTCGATGGTCTGGAACGCCGAGGCAGTAGCCGACCACATGCGCGACGAGCACGGCGTCAAGGTCGGCGTCGTCAACGTCACTATGTTCCGGCCCTTCCCGGCGGACATCCTCACGAAGCTGCTGCGCGGCAAGAAGTCCGTCGTCGTGCTGGAGCGCACCGACCAGCCGTTGGCCGTCGATCTGCCGCTCGTACGTGAGATCCGTGCCGCGATGGCAAAGGGTGTGGAGAACGGTCGGGCGAAGAGCGGCTCGCTGCCGCACCCCGGCCTCGCCGCTCTCAAGTCGGAAGAGGTTCCCGAGTTCTTCTCCGGCGTCTACGGGCTGGGAAGTCGCGACCTGCAGCCCGGAGATCTGATCGCCGCGGTGAAGAACGCAATGCCGGAGGGTGATGGTCGTCGCCTGTTCTACTTGGGCATCGACTTCGTCCGCAAAGGCACTCGGCTGCCGAAGCTCCAGATCTGGCAGGAGAAGCTGCTGGAGTCGTACCCGGACATCTCGCACCTGGCTCTCGATTCCGCCGGCAATATCAACCTGATGCCCAAGGACTCGGTCTCGTTCCGCATCCACTCCGTGGGTGGCTGGGGCGCGATCACGACGGGCAAGAACGTGGCGATGACCGCGTTCGAGTTGCTCGGCTGGCACATCAAGGCGAACCCCAAGTACGGATCGGAGAAGAAGGGGCAGCCGACGACGTTCTACGGCACGCTGGCCAAAGAAGCGATCCGTCTGAACAGCGAGCTCAAGCACGTGGACGTCGTGCTTTCTCCGGACCCCAACGTGTTCCGACACTCGAACCCGTTGGCGGGCCTCTCGGAGGGCGGCGCTTTCGTGATCCAGAGCGACCTAACGGCCGAACAGCTGTGGGACGCGTTCCCGGCGGGCGCGCGACGCGAGATCAGAGAGAAGGACATCAAAGTCTACTTCGTTGACGGGTTCAAGATCGCGTCCGACGAGGCTTCAGATCCCGAGCTGCGTTACCGGATGCAGGGCGCCGCGTTCATGGGCGCGTTCTTCCGCACGGCCGGTCTGATGGAGCGTGAAGGACTGGACGAGCACTCGCTGTTCGAGGGAATCCGCAAACAGCTGCAGAAGAAGTTCGGGCACCTGGGCGAGCGTGTGGTTGAGGACAACGTTCGCGTGATCAAGCGCGGCTTCGATGAAACGAGCGTGCTGGGCGCCGCCGCGATGAGCGATGAGGGCGCCGAGGCGGCGCAGACGCCGCAGATGCCGGCGGAGATGGACGGGGAAGGATGGCGCGACGGTATCGGAAACCCCGGCCGCTTCTGGGAGCAGGTCGCTCACCTGTACAAGTCGGGCGACGAGCCGATCGCCGACCCGTTCGCCGCGATCAGTGCCATACCCGCGGCGACCAGTACGATCCGCGACATGACCGACGTGCGGTTCGAGGTACCGGAGTTCGTCCCGGAGAACTGCACGGGCTGTAGCCAGTGCTGGGTCGTCTGTCCGGATGCGGCGATCCCGGGCATGGTTAACACGGTGGAGCAGATTCTCGATGCGGCGATCGCCTCGAGCTCCAACGGCCGTTCCTTCGACAAGTTGCGCCAGATCAGCAAGCACGTGGCCAACGAGTCGCGGCGCATCATGAAGGGTGTGCCGGTCAGCAACTTCGCCGACATCGTCTCCCAAGCGTACAAGCAGGTGGTGGACAAACTGGGCTGGGACGCCGAGAAGCGCGCCCAATTGGACGAGGAGTTCGCCCCGGTCTACTCGGCGCTGGCCGAGTTCCCAATCGCCAAGACGGCGCCGTTCTACGATCTGCCCGAGTCCCAGGAGAAGGGGACCGGCGGTTTGCTCTCGATCACGGTGAGCCCCACCGCCTGCAAGGGCTGCAACCTCTGCGTGGAGGTCTGCCCGGACAAGGCGCTCATCACGGTGAAGCAAGATGATGAGGTGGTCGAGAAGCTGCGCCGCAACTGGAAGATGTGGGAGTGGCTGCCGGATACCGACGACCGCTACATCAACATCGCGAACCTAGACGAAGGTATCGGCGTGCTGTCGTCGCTGCTGCTCAAGAAAGAGAACTACCGTTCGATGTTCGGCGGCGACGGTTCCTGCATGGGGTGCGGCGAGAAGACGGGAATCCACTTGATATTGGCGGCGGTGAACGCCGTGATGCAGCCGCGGGTCGAGAAACACGTGAAGCACATCGAGGAGCTTATCGCCGGGCTGGATGCGAAAGCCCGGGAGCTGCTTGCTTCGGAGGCGGATCTCGATTCGGTGAGCTCCGACGACTCCGGCGAAGTGGACGTGCCCCTGGAGAAGTCGAAGCGCACCGAAGTCGAACGGATCGCGGAGATGATTCGCGATCTCAAGGACCTCCACTGGCGCTACAAGGAAGGGCCGAGCGGCAAGGGCCGTTCGGTGACGGGCTTCACCAACGCGACGGGCTGCTCGTCCGTTTGGGGAAGCACCTATCCCTATAACCCGTACCCGTTCCCCTGGACCAACCATCTGTTCCAGGACGCACCCTCGATTGCTATCGGCATCTTCGAGGGTCACATGCGGAAGATGAGCGATGGGTTCATCGCGATCCGCCGCGCCGAACTGGAAGTGAGCGGCGAGTACAAGCCGGAGACCGACGAACCGTTCTTCTCTAAGTTCGACTGGCGTCAGTTCAGCGATGAGGAGTTCAAGCTATGTCCGCCGATCTTCGCGGTGGGCGGCGACGGCGCCATGATGGACATTGGATTCCAGAACGCCTCGCGGCTCATGGCGTCCGGCAAGCCGATTCGCATCATCGTTCTCGATACCCAGGTCTACTCGAACACCGGTGGCCAGGCCTGCACAAGTGGCTTCACCGGCCAGGTCTCCGACATGGCTGCGTTCGGAAAGGACCAGCACGGGAAGGAAGAGACCCGCAAGGAGATGGCGCTGCTGGCCATGGCACACCGCGGCACGTTTGTCTTGCAGTCCTCGCAGGCGCTGCCGTCGCACCTGCTGGCCGGTGTGATCCAGGGGCTGAACAGCCGGCGTCCGGCGGTCTTCGTGCTGCATTGCCCGTGTCCGCCCGAGCATGGCCTGGGCGATGACCAGGCGACGCAGGCGGCCAAGCTATCGCTGGAGAGCCGCGCCTTCCCATTCCTAGTCTACGACCCCGATGGCGGTCCGTCGCTGGCCGATTGCATCAACCTGGATGGCAACCCGGACCAGGACGAGACGTGGCCGAGCTACGAGCTCAAGTATGTGGACGACGAAGGCGCCGAGCAGGTGATGGAGTTGCCGATGACCATCGCCGACTGGGCGGCCACCGAGGCGCGCTTCAAGAAGCACTTCAAGGGCATTCCGGCGGATGCGGACGACGACGGGTTGATCCCGTTCCACGAGTACGTGGCGATGCCAAAGGAAGAGCGGAACGGCGAACGGCCCTTCATCTATAGCATCGGACCGGACAAGAAGCTGCGCCGCGTCTCGGTCTCGGACGAGATCGTCGAGCTGGCCGAGGACCGCCTGTTGCTCTGGAACCAGTTGCGAGAGATGGACGGCCAGGTGGTCAGCGATGACGCTCGTGGCGTCGTCGAGGCCGAGCTGGAAACCGAGTTCGAGGAGAAGGTCGCGGCGTTGCGCGCCGAGTACGAAGCGAAGCTGGCCGATCTCAGAACTCGCTACCCGCAGTTCGTGGCCCGCCGCATGGCGGAAGGCCTACTGCGTGCCGGCAACGGCGACATGACAGTGACCGACTTGCTGACGAAGGCCGCAAAGACGACGGGTCTGCAACCGCTGACGATGGACGTGTCCGACCTGGGCGGCGGCGCTCCAGCTCCCGCCGGCGACGGCGGCGTAGCTGTCGCTGACGCCCCGCCCGCGCCCACGTCCTCGCCGGCGCCCGCGGCAGTAGAAGAAGAAGAGGGTGAAGAAGCCCTCGCCATGGAGCCGTATATCGAGACGCTCCGTTGCACCAGCTGTAACGAATGCACGAACCTGAACAAGAAGCTGTTCGCCTACGACGATAAGAAGCAGGCGTTCATAAAGGATGCGAAGGCCGGCACGTTCAGAGAGATCGTAATGGCCGCCGAGCGCTGCCCGGTGAAGATCATCCACCCGGGGACGCCGCTGAATCCGAAGGAGAAGGACCTGGAGAAGTGGCTCAAGCGAGCGGAGCCGTTTAACTAAGAGATTTCGCACTGGCCGCTAAGGCCATGCTTTAATCGCCAACAGCACACCAATCAATAGATGCTGGGCCAACGCCTAACATTCAGGCACGGAGTACATCCGCCGGAGCTCAAGGGGCTCACGGAGGCCGAGAACATCCGGCGCATGCCGTTCCCCGACGAAGTTGTCCTGCCTTTGAGTCAGCACACAGGGGCGCCCGCCAAGCTCATCGTCAAAGAAGGCGATAAGGTAGAACGCGGCGACAAGATAGCTGTCTCCGACGGCTTCATCTCGTCGCCGGTCCACGCCTCGGCGAGCGGCACGGTGGCGGCGGTCGAGCTGTGGCCGCACCCGTTGGGCGACTATCAAACCGCGGTGCGCATCGCGGTGGAGAAGTACTCGGCGCAGGTGCCGCGGCCGCGCATCGTCCCCGAGTGGGAGGGGCTATCACCCAAGGGAATCGTGCAGGCGGTGCAGGACGCCGGCGTGGTGGGGTTGGGCGGCGCCGCGTTTCCCACGCACGTGAAACTGTCGCCGCCTGAGGACGCGAAGATCGACACGGTCATCATCAATGGCTGCGAGTGCGAGCCGTATCTGACGACCGACCATCACATCATGTCGGAGTACCCGGAGCGCGTGCACCTGGGCATTCGCATCATGATGAAGGCGCTGGGCGTCGACCGTGTGATGATCGGGATCGAGAAGAACAAGCCTGATGCCATCGAGGCGATCCGCGCCACGCTGCCGACCGATATCAACGTCACCGTCCACCCGCTCACTGTGAAATATCCCCAGGGCGCTGAGAAGATGCTGATCGAAGCGCTGCTGGGTCGTGAGGTGCCCTCGGGCAAGCTCCCGATGAACGTGGGCGTCGTCGTGCAGAACGTCGGCTCGGCGGCGACGATCGCCGAGGTGTTCGAGACAGGGTTGCCGCTGATCGAGCGCATCGTCACCGTCACCGGCCGCGGCGTCAAGGAACCGGCCAACCTCATCGTTCCGGTTGGCACCAAAGTGCGCGAACTGATCGAGGCGTGCGGCGGCATGACAGATGACGCTCACGAGATCGTCTTCGGCGGCCCGATGATGGGCGCGCCGCAAGCGAGCCTCGATGTCCCGGTTCTCAAGGGAACGACAGGCGTACTCGTACTTTCGAAAGATGAGACTCGACGGCAGGAATCCTATAGCTGTATCCGCTGCGGTTACTGCCTTGATGCGTGCCCCGTATTCTTGAATCCGCAGCTGCTGGGTAAAATCGCCATCGCGGGACGCTACGAGGATGCGGAGGACCACCATATCTGGGACTGCATGCTGTGCGGCTGCTGTTCCTATGTGTGCCCGTCCAATATCCCGCTATCGCAGCTATTCGCCGTGACCCGCACAGCATTGCGCAGAGCGAAAGCGAAGTCGGCGGCATGAGCGAGCCGCGCTTCCTCGTCACCGCATCGCCTCACCTGAAGGGGCCGGCCACGACGCCGACGATCATGTGGAACGTGGTGGGTAGCCTGGTCCCCATCATCGCCGCCTCCGGCTATTTCTTCGGCGTGGGTGCCTTACTGGTCGTCGCCTCGGCGACGTTCGGGGCGCTCCTTACCGAAGTCGTATTCGGCGCCAAAGGGTCGCTGGTTGACGGATCGGCAGCGATCACCGGTTTGCTGCTGGGGCTGACGCTGCCCCCAAGCTTCCCCCTCTGGATGTCGTTCTTGGGTGGGATATTCGCCATAGGTGTCGGCAAGCTGATCTTCGGCGGCCTGGGCCAGAACACCTTCAACCCGGCCCTGTTGGGACGTGCCTTCTTGCAGGCGGCGTTTCCGTTGGCGATCACCACGTGGCCTGTGGCCACCGGAAGCTTCTGGGATCTCTACCCGGGGCAGCTGTCGCTCCCCTTGATGAGCGCCCAGGTCGATGCGGTCACCGCCGCGACGCCCCTCGGTCTGATGAAGTTCGATGGTGTAGCGACGGGGACGCGCGAGTTGTTCATGGGGACGATCGGCGGCTCGGCGGGTGAGACGTCGGCCATCATCATCATCGTGTGCGGGCTGTACCTGGCGCTGCGCAACTTCCTCAACTGGCGCATCCCGGTCAGCATCTTCATCAGCGTAGCGGTCCTCTCACAGTTCATCCACATGATCAGTGACAGCTATCCGACGCCGCAGTTCATGCTGTTCGCCGGCGGCCTCATGCTGGGCGCCTGGTACATGGCCACTGACATGGTTACGTCGCCCGTCACCAACAAGGCGTGCTGGATCTTCGGCGCCGGTGTCGGTGCGCTGATCGTGATCATTCGACTGTGGGGCGGACTGCCCGAGGGCGTGATGTACGCCATCCTGCTGATGAACGCCTTGGTCCCGTACCTCAACCAGTGGACCCAACCCAAGGTGTTCGGAACCCAGGTCTCGGAGGCGGCGTCGTGAGCGGGAACGGCGAGGGACGGCCGCTGCCGCAGGCGCAAGGCGCGCCCGAGCAGAAGGAAACCTCGTCGCTGAAATTGCTGATGACGCTGAGCACGGCGGGCGCGTTGGCGGGTCTGCTCATCGTCTTCGTGCACCAGGCGACGCAGCCGGCTATCCAGGCCTACAAGGCGCTGAAACTGAGGGAAGCGGTGTCGGAGGTGCTCGCGTCGCCGGCCCGCTGGGACACGCTCTACGTCCACGACGGTGACCTCGTGTTAGCACCGCCGGCCGGGGTCGATGTGGCGACGCTGGAGATGGTCTTCCTCGGCTATACCGAGGAAGATTCGCCCGTCGGTTACGCGATCACCGGCGGCGAGCCCGGGTTCCAGGACATCATCGAGTTGATCTTCGGCTACGATGCAGAGGCGGGTGTCGTGTTGGGCATGAAGGTACTGGGGCACAAGGAGACGCCGGGCCTGGGTGACAAGATCGTGAAGGACAGCGCCTTCGTTCAGGAATTCAGAGGCCCCGAGGCGCCCCTCGCCGGAGTTAAAGCGGGCCGCCAGACGGGTGCGGCTAACGAAGTGGACATGATCACCGGCGCGACCATCTCGTCGCGCACCATAATCGCGATCATCAACAACCAACTGGAGAGGCTGGGGCCGATGCTGGAGGCCTACCTGGAGGAGGTCAACTGATGCCGACGAAGACGACGCCGGGTCAGGACTTCAGCCGCGGTATCTGGCGCGAGAACCCGGTACTCATCCAGATGCTCGGTCTTTGCCCAGCGCTGGCCGTCTCTAACACGGTGATGAACAGCCTGGCCATGGCGGCCGCCACATTCTTCGTGCTCTTCTGCTCGAGCCTGTTGGTCTCGTTGTTCAAGAACTTCATTCCCGGGGAAGTGCGGATCTCCACGTACATCCTGATCATCGCCACGTTCGTCACCGTCGCCGACATGGTGCTCGAGGCCGTCGTGCCGGAGATCCACGCCGAGTTGGGCGCGTTCATCGCGCTGATCGTGGTCAATTGCATGATCCTCGGTCGCCAGGAGGCGTTTGCCTCGAAGAACACGGTGGGCCGCTCGCTGCTGGACGCCGTGGGCGTGGGAATCGGGTTCACGATTGCCATGCTGATCATGGGTAGCGTGCGGGAGATCCTGGGTTACGGATCCTTCTTGGGATACCCGTTGTTTGGCTCCGGGTATGAGCCGTGGATCATCTTCATCCTTCCGCCCGGCGGGTTCCTGACCATCGGGTTCGTCCTGCTGGTGATGAACTGGTGGGAGAAGCGCAAAGCCGACAGAGCACGGGCCGGGACGCTGCCGGAAGGCGCCGTGGGGAGGGCCGCCTGATGGGTAACATGGCCTGGATCTTCATCTCGGCGATGGTGGTGAACAACTTCACCCTGGCGTACTTCCTCGGCCTCTGCCCGTTCATGGGCGTTTCCGGCAAGGTGTACACAGCGCTGCGCATGGGCGCCGCCAACGTGTTCGTGTTGACCGTGGCGTCGGTCTGCGCTTGGATCCTCAACACGTTCATCCTGCCCTACGCGCCGTACCTGAGGCTGATCTCGTTCATCCTCGTCATCGCCTCGGCGGTGCAGATCACCGAGATGACGATCAAGAAGGTGAGCCCGGCGCTGTTTCGGGCGCTGGGGATCTATCTGCCGCTGATCACGACGAACTGCGCGATCCTCTTCATGGCGATCTCGCAGACGAACCGGAGCTACACATTCTTCGAGGGGCTGTTCTTCGCCTGGGGAGCCGGCGCCGGCCTGACGCTGGCCCTTGTGCTGATGGCGTCGATCCGCGAAGATCTTGAATTCGTGAAAGTACCGGGTATCGCTAGGGGCAACGCCCTGGTGTTCATCATCGCCGGCATCCTGTCGCTGGCGTTCATGGGCTTTGCCGGACTGTTGAGTTCGTAATGGAGATGCTACTGACCGTCCTCACCTGCTCGGCGCTGTTCGTCGCCATCGGTTTCATGAACCGGGGTAGGGACGAAGCGGAGGGTTGCGGCCACTGCGACGGGGCGTGCGTAGACGAATCGGATTGCAAGTTCTTGGACCTCGGAGATGTTAGATCATGAGTGAAGTCGAACGTTCACTGCGTTCATTCCCCCGCCGCGACTTCCTTCGGCTGGGGATCGGCGCTTTCGCGGTGTTCACGGTGCCGGTCTCGTTCATCAACCGCCAGCGACTGACACGGCGCAGCGTCCCGGTGATGGGAACGATCGCCGACTTTGCGGTAGTCCACCGTGGCGGGAACGAGAGAGAAGCCCAGAACGCCATCGATGCGGCGATCGCCGAGCTACGGTTTGTCGAGCGCACGATGTCATGGTTCAACTCCGAGTCCGACGTGGGCCGCGCGAATCTGTACGCGGCCAAGGGTCCGGTTCATGTTTCTGACGAAACGGGCCTGGTATTGGAATGTGCGATGGACTGGGCGTCGGCGAGCGACGGCGCCTTCGATCCGTGCATCGGTAAGGCGATGGCGCTGTGGGACTTCGCCGAGCGTCAGTCGCCACCCTCTCCCGAGGAGGTTCGCGGGTTGGCAGGGCGAGGTCTATACAAATCGCTGGAGGTTGGCATGCGGGGTGGCGCACCCGTCGTCCTGTTTAGCGACCCCGACGTCGAACTCGACCTGGGCGGCATCGCCAAGGGCTACGGCGTCGACCGCGCTGTCAAGTCGCTTCGATCTAACGGAATCGACAACGCTATCGTAAATGTGGGCGGCGATCTGTACGCGATGGGCGTGTCGGAGAACGGCGACCCGTGGAAGATCGGCATCCGCGACCCGGAGGACCCCGACGGGATCATCGAGACTCTCGAAGTGAGTGACCGGGCAGTGGCCACCTCCGGCGACTATATCCGCTACTTCCAGCATGAGGGGCGCCGTTATCACCACCTGCTCGACCCGGTCACGGGCGAGCCGCGGGTGGCTCGCATGCGCAGCGTCACGGTGGCGGCTGACGATTGCATGACCGCCGACGCGGCGGGTACCGCGATCTTCGGTATGGCCGGAGATGCAGCAGGACCGCTGCTTGCGCGGAGCGCACCATCTGCAGAGATCATCCACTCGATCTAGGCAGGTGAACATTTCAACCCACGGACTGACCGTCCGCTGGTCTCCGACAGTACAACGATTCTCCCTGGATTGCAGGTGCCAGTTCTGAGGCCCATCTTGTAGCTAGCCCAACCATCACACCTTCCGGCTGCCCGGAGCAGCACAAGGATGTAAGCTCCGCCAGACATAACGGACCGTGAGGAGACATTCCGCTAGAGTATGAAACAAATCCTCGTTCTCGGCGCTGGTCAGAGCACACCCTACCTGATCCATTATCTACTCCAGCATGCGGAGGAGAATGACTGGCAGGTTACGGTGGGTGACATCGATCGCGATCTCGCCAAGAGGAGTATCGCGGGCCACTCTCGCGGCACGGCAATACGCTTCGATGTCAACGACGAGCTGGAGAGGTCGACTCAGATCGAGCGGTCGGACGTTGTCATCAATATGCTCTCACCGGCGTACCAGGACCTCGTGGCATGGGACTGCGTAGCAAACGGCCGCCACATGCTCTCCGTCTCGTACCGAGACCGTTCCATGCGAGAAGTTGGGCGCGACGCTCGGCGGAAGGGCGTGCTGCTGCTGTGCGAGTTGGGACTGGATCCGGGCATCGACCACATGTCTGCCATGGCGGTCATTACGCGTGTACGTGATGCTAGCGGGCGCATCGTCCGCTTCTGTTCCTATGGCAGTGGCATTCCTGCGCCCAATCAAGAGCATAACCCACTCCGCTATGTCATTACCTGGAATCCCCGAAACGTCGTGATGGCGAGCGAACAGGGCGCCCAGTATATGGAGAACACTTTGGGCTTGACGATGTCCGGACGATGATCCGCGGTACGCTGCGCTATCCTGGGTGGAGCGAGACGTGGGAGAAGATCGTGCGCTTGGGTCTCCCGAACGAGAATATGCGCATTCCGAACTTGAGTCAGCGCAGCTATGCGGAAGTCACGGAGATGTTTCTCCCGATGACGAACGTGGACGAGCCACTAGAGGTGCGAGTCGCCCGTTTCCTGCAGATCAGTCCCACAGGCCGAATAATGGAAGACCTTAGGTGGCTTGGTCTGTTCTCCGATGAGGAGATCGGTTGCGAAGGTGAGACACCGGCATCGATGATGATATACCTTTTGAAGAGGAAGCTGCCGTTGCTGCCGGGAATGCGGGACATGGTGGTGATAAAGCACGAACTCGATGTGGAATACGGCGGCGCGGAGAAAAAGCGGGAGAGAATAACGTCCACACTTGTCGCTGAAGGCGAGGAGAACGGATTCACGGCGATGGCGAAGACCGTCGGGTTGCCGACGGCCTTGGCAGCGGAATTGTTGCTTCAGGGGAAGCTCGAACTCGTGGGGAGTCATATTCCGACACACCCGTCGATCTACGAACCGGTGTTGCAGGGACTCGCGAGAGCAGGGCTGGAATTCACAGAGAAGACGGAACCGTTGGAGTGAACGATGGAGCTAGCCAGTTTGGGCATCGTTGGCCGAGCCCGCAAGGAGAACGAGTTCCGGGTTCCGATCCACCCGGCCCACTTCGACTTGATCCCCGAGACTGTCGTTGAGCGGTTGATCTTCGAGCGGGGATACGGAGAACCCTTCGGGATCCCGGACAGCGAGATCGAACGCCGCTTCGGTGGGCTCGCCGATCGGGAGGAACTACTCGGCGACTGCGACGGAGTACTACTACCCAAACCTGTTTCCAGAGACATAGAAGAGATGCGCGTGGGAGGGGTCGTGTGGGGCTGGCCTCACTGCGTCCAGCAGATGGAGATCACGCGCGCGGCTGTGGAGCGTCGGCTGACATTACTGGCCTTCGAGGCCACGTTCGTCTGGGACGGTGACGTTCGAGGGACACACCTGTTCTATCGTAACAATGAGATGGCTGGTTACTGCGGCGTGATCCACGCCTTTTCCCTGATGGGGCTCGATGGGCACTATGGGCCGGTATTGAACGCCGTCGTGCTGAGCTTCGGCTCGGTCAGTCGAGGTGCGGTCAGAGCCCTTCGCGGACTGGGTATTGCCCATCCCCGCGTCTATACTCAGCGTCCCCCGCAGGAGGTCGGAGAAAAGGCACCTGGGTGCCGTTACGGGCAGATAGTGCGCGATGACAGCGGCGAGGTGACTGCCATTGATGAGGATGGCAGCCATCGACCGCTTGTCGAAGTCCTCGTCGAGGCGGATGTCATCGTTAACGGCATACTCCAGGATACTGACCGTCCACTGATGTATCTGCGCGAAGGCGAGCACAGCCGATTGAAGCGTGAGAGCCTTATCGTCGATGTGAGTTGTGACTTGGGTATGGGTTTCCCGTTTGCCCGGCCGACAACGTTCGCGGAACCCACTTTCATGGTAGGGAACGCCACATATTACGCCGTGGACCACACGCCGAGCTACCTATGGCGCAGCGCTTCATGGGAGATCTCCAAGGTTGTCGTGCCATACCTTGAGAAGGTGATCGGGGGACCGGAGCGCTGGGAGGAAGATGAGACACTGCGCCGGGCAATTGAGATCAAGGGCGGCGAGATCCGTAACCCGAAGATCCTTTCTTTCAAGCGGCACGTCACCAACTGAGGTGCCGAGGATTCTTGCCAGGGTCCCTGACAGTAGAGCGAACAGCCTGCGATTGCAGGTACAAGAACTAAGTCCCATCTTCTAGCCAGCCCAACCATCACACCTTCCAGCCGCCCGGAGCAGAACATGAGCCGGCTCAAGCGGCTCATCATCGAAGCGCATCGCCGGTCTCTCTGGCAAGTCTTCCTCATATATTGTGGGGGCGCTTTAGTCGCCTATCAGGCTGTGCAGGCCCTCACGGAGGGGCTTGGCCTACCCGACTGGTTCCCAGGCTTTGCGGTCGGTCTGTTCATCATCTTCCTTCCTGTCGTACTGGCGACAGCCTTCGTCCAGGAGGGCATCGCTGGGCCTGGGGCGCGTGAGCCAGTCGTAGCTCCGACCGACGCTGGCGATCCAGCAGAGCCAGAAGAACCCGCCGCCATTCGGGAACGAGGCGCTCACCACCGCATTCTCACCTGGCGGAACGCGATCCTGGCTCTCGCAGGCGCATTCGCAGTGCTCGGCGTAGGTGTCTCCGGCTACACGGCTATGCGGGTCATGGGGATCGGCCCGGCTGGCACGCTGATCGCCAAGGGCGTGTTGGAGTCACGCGACCCCATCGTCATTGCCGACTTCGAGAGCGCAACTGGCGACACGTTGCTCGCCATGGCGGTGACCGAGGCGTTGCGTACGGATCTGTCGCAGTCTCCCGTGGTGAGAGTCGTCGAACCAGAACAGCTACATCGGGTGCTGCAACGGATGCGGCGAGAAACAGAAGCTGCTATTGACTACCAGCTGGCTCGCGAGGTTGCCATCCGTGATGGGCTCAAGGCCATTGTCGCCGGCGAGATCAACTCGGTCGGGACGGGCTACGTTCTCACCGTTCGACTTGTGGCTGTGGAAACGGGCGAAGTCCTGGTCGCTTACCGCGAGGCGGCGACCGATTCCGCGCGTATCATCTCGGTCATCGATCAGGCGTCCAAAGGCCTGCGGGAGCGGATCGGTGAATCGCTAAAGACCATTCGTCAGGCCGAGCCTCTGGAGCGCGTCACCACGTCCTCGCTCGCAGCGTTGCAGAAGTACTCCCTGGCGCTCCGCGTGTCGGAGACTGAGGGCGATGAAGCCCGGGGCATTACGCTCTTTGAGGAAGCCATCGCTCTCGACACGACCTTTGCCATGGCGTACAGGGCGTTGGGAATTGGGCTCGGCAATATGTTCCAAGAGCGGGCGCGTCAGGTTGAGGCGTTTACGAAAGCATACCAATACCGCGACCGGCTGACTGAGCGGGAGCGATACCTGACGCTCGCGGACTACTACACAACTGTTGCTGGAGACCGCGAGCGCGCGATCAACGCTTACCTTTCACTGCTGGACCTCTACCCCGATGACCCGACGGCCCTGAATAACCTTGGCAACCTCTATAGCCGCCAACGTGACTACGCGCGCGCCGCGGAGTTATACCTCCGCGGTGTCGACGTTGATTCCTCCAATCCGGTAGCCTACTTCAACGCGGTGGCGACCCACGTCGATCTCGGAAGACCTGATGAAGCGGGCGCGATCCTCCGAGCGATGGAACAGAGGTTTCCCCTGCACCCCATGGTTGCACTCTCTGAGGCTGGCCTGTCGAGCGCCGCGGGGGATTACGAGTCCGCAGCAGAGCGCATGAAAGAGTCGAGGGAAGTGCACAGTGGCAGCCTTGCCTTGCGTGCCGAAGCGAGCACCTGGCTGGCCCGGTTCGCGGCCGTGCGCGGCCGGCTCGGCGAGGCGCGAGCCTACTTGCGCGACGCGATGACCGCCAACGAGGACCGGGGGCTACCCGCTGAGTGCCTGAAGAACACTGCGGAAATGGCCCGATGGGATGTCGAGATTGTCGCAGAACCCGCGCGTGCGCTGCGGAGTATCGAGGAGTCGCTGAGACGATATGCTCTGGAGTCCATTCCACCTTTAGATCGGCCATACGGCGAGCTCGCCTGGTTGTATGCCAGAGCTGGGCGCTCGGACCTGGCGAGACCTCTGCTGGATGAATACGAGGCGGTAATCGAGCCCGGGCTGAGACGGAGCGACGAACCTCTCTACAGCCTGGTGCTGGGTGATTTGGCTCTGGCCGAGGGTCGCTTACAGGAGGCCATCGCCGAGCACAGGGTATGGGCTGAGGAGGCGCCCGTTTGGTGCCGGGCCTGCGGTGACGCCCAGCTCGGCTTCGCCTACGAACTGTCAGACCAACCCGACTCGGCTCTCGTTCTGTACGAGGGCTATCTGACGACGCCCTGGATGTGGCGGGTGATCTGGGACTCCTACTACCTGGCAACGATCTACGAGCGACTCGGCTTGCTGCACGAAAGGAGAGGTAACAGGCAGCGGGCGATCTACTACTACGGCAAGCTGGTCGAACTCTGGCAGGACGCCGACGCCGAGCTACAGCCACGGGTTGAGGCGGCACGCCGGGCGATTGAAGCCCTGTCACCCGATACGTAGGCCCATGTCTCGCGACCGTGGAAGCGGCGTGCCCACCTGAGCGACCCATTTGCGGTCGGAGCTTACACGAGGAGCCGCGGATTCCTAGCGGCCGCTGTTCACCGCGCTCAAGAACGGACCGGGCCCCTCAGGCGTCGGGATCCCCGGCGGTACAAGTCCACTGGGGACGCGCTCTGGGACCGCGGTCAGATCGGTGCCCAGTGGCCCCAGTTGTACCGGTGCCGTCGTCGTCTTCATGAACGCAATGATTGCATCAATTTCAACTTGGGTCAGGCCCAGCGGACGAATCGAAAGGTCCCGGTCGGCACCGGCCGCCGCGAGGTCCAGATCCGACAGGTCCTGCTCGCCAAGACCGCCGCGGTTATAGAACTCGAGGACCTCCTGAAGAGTGCCGGCACTACCGCTGTGGAAGTAGGGCGCCGTTAGCTCGACGTTGCGGATCGTCAGCGTACGGAAAGCGTACTTCTCATCCGCGAGCTCCACCTCGTCAGCGTGGAACCGTCCGAAGTCCCCACCATGCCCGTTCTTGCCTTCGAAGCCGGGAATGATGGACTCGTAGTCATCCGCCACTCCAAGGACCCGGAAGCTGAAGTCAGACAGCATGGGCCCGTGGTGACATTCGCCGCAGAGACCCTTCCCGAAGAAGAGCTCGAAGCCCTGCCGCTCCTGATCGCTGAAAACTCCGAAGTCTCCCCCGACGAACTGGTCGTAACGGGAGCCAGGTGTGATTAGCTCCCGTTCGAAGGCCGCGATCGCCCTCGCGATGTGGTCGAGTTCGATGTCGTCCGCCGAGTTGATCTCCCCGGCGAAGGCTTGCTTGAACCGCTCTACGTACTCCGGGATATCACGGATCCGATGGGTGACGCTGTCCTGGATCTCTTCTTCCGTGGGGTTCGGGCCAAAGGCATCGCCGGCCATCTCGTCGCGAGAGGTGATGGGTATCCCCGCCAGCTCCTCGAGCCCCATGGTGACCTTACCGTCAATAAACAGGAAGCTCTCCGCTGTGGGCTGCGGACTGTTCTTGCCATTGAACGCTGTGTTGAGGATCGTCGGAACGTTGCGAGGCTCCGCGCCCACGTCGAGCCCCGTGACGATGGACGGTCCGGGCACCACCCGCTCGGGTCCCAGATCCGTATCTCTGAACTGCGCGCCCGAGACGCCCGCCCCAAGGCGCCGCCCATCCGCAAAGGCCATCATCGGAGGGTGGCAGGTGCCACAGGCCATGTCGTTGGCCCGGAAGCGGTAGGGATCCTTACCCGCCGCCTCTTTGACCCACGGGGCCGACTCGCCGCCCAAGATGGGGTCGAAGAACAGCAGCTTTCCGAGGGCTATCCGCTCGGCACTGAAACGGTTGTTGGCCGGATAGGGGATCGCAGGCAGCGGGGTCAGTCCAAACTGCTCGATGGTCGCCTGGATTTCTGACGTGTCATCTGCGGGCGCGGGAATTGTCTCGAGATCGCCGCACCCCATGATCAGCCCGACGACGGCGAACAGCGCGGGGATAGAGGCCATTCGACCGTACATTGAAACGCTCCTCAGACCAGTATCTTCGAGGCTTTTCGGTGGCTACCTCCGCGCGTTGCCTCGTGCTGGCATGCGTACCATCTTGAAGCCAGGCTTACACTATACCCGGTCAGTTACCAGTCTCGATAGACTATGTTGCACGGAGCGTACCATGCATATCCGTCACCAGTTAATGGCAGAATTCCCAGAATCGGGGGGTGCTTATGAAGAACGTACGCTACTGCTGGTTTCCGTTGTGCTTTGCCGTCTTAGTGCAACCGGCGCTGTCGTCTCTTTCGGGCGAGGATAGCCCGCTAGTGCTGCAGGAAATGGGATGGGTCGACGTTGCGGCATATCTAGAGACAAACGACATGGTCATCATCCCGCTCGGCAGCACCGAGCAACACGGTCCTCAGTTGCCTTTGGGATCCGACTTCTACGAAGCCTTCGAGATGGCCAAGGAGGTCTCAAAGCAGACCGGTACGGTCGTGGCCCCTCTTCTTCTCGCCGGCTACAGCGAATACCACCTGGGCTTTCCGGGCAGCATCAGCTTGAGACCGGAAACGATGGAGCAGGTGATCTTTGAAGGCGTTGAGAGTCTGATCAAGCACGGCTTTCGACGTATCATGTTCTTCAACTATCACGGCGGCAACTCCGTCATTCAGCAGAAGCTGATTCACCGCATCAATCACACCACGGAAGCCACAGCTGTGGCGATTGGCCTCGGCGCCTCGTTCCAGGCCACCGATGACGGCGAGTTCTTCGACTGGCACGCCGGTGTGTCTGAAACGTCAAACATGCTGTTCATAGCGCCGGAGCTGGTGAGGATGGATCGAGCTGAGAAGCCGGACATCCGATTCACGGCACAGGCCGAAGAGCTGAGGGTGCTCGCCGAGGACTACCCGGAGCTCATGTCTGTTTGGGAGACGCTGATGGGGGTCCCGTCCGACACGAAGAAGGGCGGAGCCAGCGACGAGCTGTCGAGCAACGGGATCTGGTCCTTCAGCGATCCGAGGTCCGCGACGGCAGAGATCGGGGAACGGAACTTTGTGCGGATGACTCAGAACGCAGTCCGCTTCGTGGAGGCTTGGAAGCTATCGTCGATGTAGGGCGGCGAGGTGGCTCCGTGGTGAGCGGGAAGCTTGAGGACTGCGGCGGCATTGCCGGCACCTGGCGCTTCGAGTGCAGCCGTCTTGTCGAGTTGATTGACTAAACGGGCAGGGAGGGCAGCGCTAGGCTGCCCTCGAGCTTCACTGCCGTTTGTACTGGTGATCCTACTGGCACTTCACGTCGATGACTAGCCGGTCCACGGTTACGTCCCCGTTCGCGTTTTTCGTGATCACGAATTTGACGTGCTGATGTATGTTTGGGACACCACCCTGGCCGATCAAGGCATTGTTCCCGGGCCTCATGAAGATGTAGGGGTACCCATCATCGTCCAGGATCTCTCGAACTTCAAAGTGGCCTCTGAGCTTATAGACGTTACCGCTCGGCACACCGACAACGGTTCCGTAAAAGTTGGTGCGAAAGGCCCATAGCATCCTGCCGCTCGGCGTTTCCGTCTCCTGTTCAATGATGTGTTGCGTGTATTCCCACAGTTGGGTTTCCCCGCACCATGCGGTTTCGAATGTTGATTGCACATCGCGCTCGTGAAATATCACGGCGGCATCCACTCCAAGTTCGTCTGGCGCGACGCTGTTTGGATCCGTCGGTGTTTGGTCGGAGCAGGCGAGAATCGCCACGAGCAGACAAGCGGGGGCAGTTCTTAGGGCTTTCATGTTTCACCTTCCTTTGATAGTCAACGACGGGCGGAAGAGTGCATCTCGAACTTGTTGGGTGGGGCACGTTCCCGTTGCATGAGCTCTCTTGTCTTGCACAGGCGGGCCTAAAACCCGTTGGCCCTGTTCATGGATTTCCAGTGGGTGGCCGCCAACGCTGGCCTCACAGCTCGGTCTGGCGGTATCATATGAGGAGTTGGTCGTGTAGGATTCATCGCAAAATCGTCCAGCTATCGTTTAGGACTGATCACGCTTGTATTCCCTACGCCTTTTTGCTGGCCTCAGTCTCGGAGACGCTAGCGGCCCCCTTTCCGGCCGCGTGATCCAACGACGTCGCCTAGCACTACTGGCCGTGCTTGGAGCGGCACGGGATAGGGGCGCGACCCGCGACAAGGTGATGGGCCTTCTCTGGCCCGATTGCGATGAGGCCAGCGCGCGACACCTGCTCTCCGACTCTCTTTACGTGCTCCGAAAAGACCTGGGCGAAGACGTTGTCCTCGGCTCAGGCGAACTCCTGCGCCTCAATCCAGAGGTAATCCAGTGCGACGTGTGGTCCTTTGAGGGGGCGCTGACACGGGAAGACCTCGAGGAGGCGGCGGAAGTCTACAGCGGGCCTTTCCTGGACGGCTTCTATCTGGGCAGCGAAGGCGGATTCGAGCACTGGGTGGAGACGGAGCGCCAACGACTCGCCGAGCGCTATGCCAAAGTCCTCGAGTCGCTGGCAGAGCGAGCCGAGGCGACGAGCGACTGGCCGCGGGCGGTGGAGTGGTGGAAGCGGCTGATCGCCTTCGACCCTTACAACTCGCGAGTTGCGTTTCGCCTGATGGAGGCCATGGCGCAAGCGGGCGACCGCGCAAACGCGTTCCAATACTTCCAAGAGCATGAGCGACTGCTGCGCGATGAGTTCGGCATGGAGACAGACGCCGACCTCGTGGCTCTTGCCGAGAAGCTGAGACACGAGCCGGCGCCTGTAAGCGAAGCGGTCGACGAGCCGGTGCGTAGTATCGAGCGTCCGGATACAGCAGCCAGTGCTGGATCGACCCGGGAACCGGCCCGAGCGCAGGTGGCCGCCGGCGGGCTCGGCCGACTCATCTATCACGGAATCCGCCGGCGTAGCTCCCTGATCCGGCTAGCGGTGATCGCGTTGGTGGTGTCGGTCAGTGTTGCCGCCGTGTATCTCGCTCTCGGGGGTCGAATTCAACGGCCACTTGCGGACACCGGGGCAGTTGACCCGGCGAATCGGGTTGCTGTATTGCCCTTTTTGTACCGGGGCGGCGAGGAGTACACCTACCTGGGCGAGGGTATGATCGACCTGTTGAGCGCCAAGCTGGACGGTGCGGGAGAGCTTCGCAGTGTTAATCCCCAGGCGGTGCTGGGAATCTTGGCGCAGGAGAGTGGAGGAAGCTCGGATTTCGAAAGGGCTCGGATCGTAGCCAGCAAGCTGGGTGCGGGCCGCTACGTCTTTGGGGATGTATTGGAAGTGAGCGGGCGGCTTCGAATTACCGCACGACTCTTCGATTCGACTGCAGGCCTCGAAGAAGTTGTGCGCGCGTCGGTGGAGGGGGAGGCGGGGAAGTTTTTTGAGTTGGTGGATGACCTGGCAGCGCAGCTTTTTGTGGGACCTCAGGGTGGCCCGGCGGGTCACATTGTCCAGGTTGCGAGTCTCACCACCGACTCGCTGGCGGCGCTCAAGGTCTACCTCAAGGGACAGATCGAGCTTCGGGCCGGGCGGTTCGACAGCGCTATCCCCTGGTTCCAAAGCGCAATCGAGATCGACTCTTCGTTTGCCCTGGCCTACTATGGGCTGTCCGGCGCCGCTAGCTGGGGGGCCGTCGAACTCGCCCACGAGGCGGCGGAGAAGGCCGTGCGGCACAGCAGTCGCCTGCCGTGGCGGGAGCGGCGAATACTGGAGGCGAGCCGCGCCTTCCTGCTGGGCGCGGCCGGCGAGTCGGAGCGGATTTACCGGGAAGTCCTCAGCATGTACCCACATGACGTTGAAGCGATGAGCGGGCTGGGCGTTGTGCTGGAATTCTGCAACGCGCTGAACGGCCGCTCTGTCGGAGAGGCGCGTGGACCGTTGCAGCGCGCACTCTCATACCAGCCGGACAGGTTTGAACTGCTGTATACCCTAGCTCGCGTGGAGGCCTCCACAGGCAACTGGTCAGCGGCAGACTCGTTACTTCGGCGGGCCTATCCCGATCGGCCGGTCCACTTCTATTTCCGAGCAATCCTGGCATTTGCCGGGGACGACCCGGCGTCGCAGCAGCAGGTTCTGGCAGACGCGAACGAGGTTCCGCTCGGACCTCTTGTGGGTGCAGCCACTTCGGTGGCGACCATGGTGCCGGACCTTCGCGCCGCTCTGCATCTCGCCCGCTTGGCGGCGCGGCGCACCGAATCACCCGCCATCAGAGCGTTTGCGTACCTGCACGCTGCTCAGTTGGAGCAAGGGCTTGGACGCCCGAGTGCGGCAAAGGCGGAAGTGGCTCGGGCAGCAGAGTTTGATCCGGCCTCGGCGCTCGAATATGAGATCCTCTGGTCGCTGGAGCCGTTCTTGCCCACAGGCCGGGCCAGGCTTGAAGAGCTGCGAGATTCGCTGGTTCACTGGAAGCCCGACGAAGTATCCCCGGATTCGGCTTTTCAAGAAGGTGGGTTCGCCACTCACGTCAGAGCGCAGCATGAACACATACACCCCCACCTCAGGGTCTATCTATTGGGCCGTCTGAGCACCCGGCTGGGTGAGCACGATGCCGCGTTGCAGTACGCGGCCCAGCTCGAGTCGATGGCTGCTGAGCCGAAGGCCAGGACACTGGCGCGCGATCTGGCCCAGGCGATCCGGGCGCGAGTGTTCTCGGATCGCGGGAGTCCGGAGGAGGCCCTTGAAGCTCTCGAAGCGGCGCCGCGTCATGTCGACGTATCGCGCTGGTGGTTCTCCTCCTTCTACACGGCGCCGCAGGAGCGGTACCTGCGAGCCGGGCTCCTCGCTGAGCTGGGGCGACACGAAGAAGCGCTACGCTGGTACGAAACGCTGGGCCAGCGTGCGATGGGCCCGATGTACCTGGCCCCCTCGCACCTTCGGCAAGCGGAAATCTACGAGCGGCTGGGGGAGCGCGAGAAGGCGGTGCACCATTACGAACGCTTCATCGAGCTATGGAAGGACTCTGACCCGGAGCTTCAGCCCCGCGTGGAGGAGGCGCGCCGCGCCATCGATGCTCTGTTACCGGGGAGTTGAGCTAGGCGCTGTCTGTTTGGGAGAAGCTGATGGGGGTTCCGTCCGACACGAAGAAGGGCGGAGCCAGCGACGAGCTGTCGAGCAACGGTATTTGGTCGTTCAGCGATCCGAGGTCCGCAACGGCGGAGATGGGGGAGGAGACCTTCGCTCGGATGACGCAGAACGCAGTCCGCTTCGTGGAGGCTTGGAAGTTAGCGTCGAAGTAGGTGGTGGTGGTGAAGTGTGAGTAGGCCATCGCCGCGTGCGCAGGCCCGGCGTCTAAAGGAGCGCGTAGAAGAGTGGGTGAGCCCCACCCCGGTCATTCACGCAGCTTGTTGGCGCGCTGAAGAATGGCGCCCCCCCCGTCAGTGTTGCTACCGTGTGAGAGTATGTAACGATGATCATCTCAAACCCGAAGGAGGGTGTCTTATGAAAACGGCATTCGTGGCGTTCTTGGCTTTGGCGATAGGGGTGACTGGAGTATTCGCCGGCGGCGTGCAAAAGGGCGGAGCGGATCCGCTATGCGGAACGTGGTACGGAGGCAGCGACAATCCGGACCATGCCGGGTATAAGTACCAGTATTCGTTTGTTCCGACAGGTCCCGATCGATGGTTTGTACTGGCTTAGGGGATGTACAGTCCTGTTACGTTTGGACGCCATAATGTCGGATTGGACGGGGGAGGTGCTGCGGTCGGGCGATGTCTATGAGATTCGTCTTCTCAACATGACCATTCCCGATCGTGTCGACCCACCTGACGAGTTACCGACGATTATCGCCGGCAGGGGTTGGATTACGGTGAACTCCGAACACGAAGCGACGATCAAGTATGATTTCAGCGCCTTCTATGCCTGGGGCACGACGCCTTTGGCGGACGAGCCGGCGGTTTCGGGCATAACACCCGATGCGACGGTCACAGAGGTTATACACCGCATGCGAATGGACGTCGCACTGCCGTAGTCCGTCTTGAACTCCAGTACGGAGGAGAACGTCGTTGCGCGATGGACGCTCGACTGGTTCGACCTGTATCTGGGCCAGTGAAGTAGCGATTCGCGCACTGAACAACAGGGCAACGGACTGACTGTCCGTTGCCGCCACATAACCTCAATACCGCTCCTCTCACAGCAAGAACGGGACGAACATCTTCGTACGCTTCATGTACTCAGAATACGCCACGCCAAAACGATCGATATTGAAACGCTCTTCGTGTCGCGCTGTTGCGATCCAAAAGGCAGTCGCCGCCAGCGCAAGCGCACCGCTCGGCCAGTCGAGACCTTTGAAGAATACTCCCCACCCAATAAAGAGCAGCGAGGCGTACAGCGGATGTCGGATGAAGCGATATACGCCAACCTCAACGACTGTCTCGGTATCCTCCATGACGCGGCGTTGAGCTTTCCCTACAGACCTCAGAAGAAGGAGTCCGTGGGCCGCAAGCGATGTCGAGGCCAC
>JBDHJS010000045.1:0-28562 GCA_039586795.1 Gemmatimonadota bacterium | reverse complement strand
CTGCGATGGACCGTGCCCTGCTCGACGACGTAATCGTCGATGCACGGCGCGTAGTATGGAGGGTTCGCGGGTATGGTGTAGTCGTCCTCGAGCCAGTCCGACGTCGCTCCGAGGCTCGGCGCGACGTCGACCTCCGGTGCTGCCGGCTCCCGGTCGCAGGCCAGCAGCATCAGGGGGGCGGCGAGCAAGGCTAATCGCGTGATACGCATTGGACACTCTCCTGCTGAGGTGTAGGGCGCGATGCGCGCCAGTGAGCGCGTCGCTGGCGCGACTTCGTGTGTGCGGACTAACTTGAAGGCCGCAGATCACCCGCAGATCGCTGCAAAACCCCTTCTCGATCACCAGCTAGCGGGGCGTTAATTCATGTTCTCGTTACGACTCCTCGGCGGCGTCAGTCTGGTGGGTCCGTCCGGGCCGCTCTCCGGTCCGGCCGCCCAGCAGCGCCGACTGGCTCTGCTGGCGGTGCTCGCCGCGTTTGGAGACAAGGGGTGCAGCCGCGACAAGCTGGTGGGGTACTTCTGGCCGGAGCGAGAGGAGCCACAAGCCCGTCATCTACTGGCCAACAGCGTCTACGTGGTGCGCAATGCGCTGGGCGAAGACGCCGTGCTCTCCTCCGCCGAATTCCTACGGCTCAATCCCGAGATCGTGAGCGCCGACGTCAGGGCCTTCGATTCGGCGACGGAGCAGGGCGAGTTGGAACGGGCCGCGGAGCTGTACGGCGGTCCGTTCATGGACGGTTTCTACTTGTCAGCCGCTCCGGAGTTCGATCGCTGGATCGAGTTGGAGCGGCGCCGGCTCGAGGGACGCTACGCCGAGTTGCTCGAGGCGTTGGCGGAGCGAGCGGAGACGGAGCGCCAGTTTGTGACCGCGGCCGCCTGGTGGCAGCGGCTGTTGGCGCACGATCCGGTCAACACGCGGGTGGCCGGGCGGTTGATGCTGGCGCTGGGGCAGGCGGGAGACCCCGGGAACGCGCTCCGCGTCGCGGAGGAGCACGAGCGCCGTTTGTCGGCGGAGCTGGAGTTGGAGCCCGACGCGGAATTCCGGGCTCTCGTGGAGCGCATGCGGAACGATGCGGGTCGAGTAGCTCAACCGGTGGGGCAGGCGGCCGCGGCCACTCCGATCCCCGAGGCCGACGGAGCCCCGGGCAAACCGGCCGCCGATCAATTCGACACCAACGCCGTCGACGTCGAACAGGGCATACGGTCGAGGTCCGGCTGGACGCTCGGGGCCGCGGTAGCCGTCGTCACATTGGGAATCGTGGCGGGGCTGGCCGCCTGGTATGTCGGTTGGGGTCGCGAGGCCGGGACGGCCAGCGAGTTCACGCGGGTGGCGGTCTTCCCGTTCAGCGTCCCGCCGGACGCCGAGTATGCCGACCTCGACGTGGGCCTGATGGAGCTCCTCGGTTCGGCGCTGGACGGCGCGGGCGAGTTGCGCGAGGTGGATCCCTACTCGGTGCTCGGCCAGCTCGGGCGCTCCAGGACGTCCGGCGAGGTCGAGATCGAGCGCGCGCGCCGCATCGCCCGGGAACTCGGGGCCACCCACTTCGTGCTTGGCCGGCTCCTGGATCTGAGCGAAACCGTCCGCATCTCGGCGTCGCTCTACTCGCTGGCCAGCGACTCGATGTGGCGGAGCGATCACGCCGGAAAGCTGCAGGAGATTCAGGCGCTAGTCGATGCCGTGGCCCGGGACATCCTGGTGTACACGCAACCGGTGCGGGGCGAGTTCCTCGGAAGCGTCAGCTCCGCTTCCACGACCAGCTACGCCGCTTTGCGAGCTTACTTGCGGGGTCAGGCCTACATGCGCCGGCACCACACCGATTCCGCCCGGGTCGAATTCCAGACGGCGGTCGAAGAAGACTCCATGTTCGCGCTGGCCTGGGCGCGGCTGGCCGAGGCGGGCGAATTCTTGGGGCTCCAGCCTGACCGGTGGATCCCGGCCCTCGAGCGCGCTCACACCCTGCACTTCCGCCTGAGCGCCCGCAACCGGGCCTGGCTGGCGATGTATCTCGCCTTCACGCGTGGCGACTGCGGCGCGATGGAGCGGGCGGCGCGGGCCATGGTCGTGGCCTACCCCGACGCGGCGGAAGCGTGGCGGTACCTGGGAGACGCGTTGTCGTACCCGTGTGCATGGCAGCTGGGACGACACAACGCGCCGGAGGCGGAGACGGCGTACCAGCGAGCGCTCGAGCTCGATCCGGACAGCGCGAACCTGTGGGTCGTGAACTCCATGGCGATCGTCGCCTATTATGATGGCCGGAAGGCGCGGGGCGATTCCTTGTGGTGGCGTTGGAGTGGCCGCTATTGGGTGCCTCCCGAGGACTCCGCCGGGCGGGAACGGTATTTCGCCGTGCTGGAGGGTCGATGGTTCGGATCCCTGGTCAACCGGAGCTGGGCGACCTGCTTGTACACGGACAGCCTGGCCGACGCGCGGCGGATCGCGGCGCGGCTAACGGATCCGGCCCGGCCGGACAGCCAGCTCGCCGTCGGCCATCATCTGACGGCCTGGCTGGCTCTCGCCGGCGGGCAATGGGAGAGCGCGGCGTCGCACTTCGCGGAGGCGAACCGGCTGATCGCCGGGGTGGGTGTTCTGGAGCGGGCCTGGTTCAGCGCCTTCCCCTTCTTCGAGCTCAACTCCACGTCGCTCCGGGCGATCCGCGATTCCTTGGAACAATGGAGTCCGCCGGCGGCGTACCGCTTCTGGAGGGGCGATCGTACCCGAGGGTGGTCGATTCCGCTGTGGCTGGCGCCACATGCCCAAACCTACACGCTCGGACTGCTCAGCGCCCGGCTGGGCGATGCGGACGCCGCGGCGCGCTACGCCGAGCAGCTCGAGCGCGCCAATGAGCCTGCCGACTCGATCGGACTGCTTAGCGACCTCGCCCTCGAGGTGCGGGCCATGAGTGCGATGGAACGGGGCGATTGGCAGGCGGCGCTCTCGCTCCTCGCGGATGCCGAGCTGAGGGCAAAGTTCGGCCCTCCGCAGATCATCGCGCTGGGATTTCGTCCGTTGGGCCGCTTCCTCCGCGCCGAGGCGCTGATGCATCTGGGACGCGACCAGGAAGCTATCGGATGGTACAGCACGCTGGGCTGGCTATACGATGAGTTCGTCTTTACTGCTCCGGCCCGGCTGCGGCAGGGCGAGGTCCACGAGCGGCTGGGCGACCCGGCGGAGGCCGTGCGTCATTACCGGCGCTTCGTCGCCCGCTGGCGGGATGCCGATCCCGAGTACCAACCGTTAGTAAATGACGTGCGCGCTAGAATCGCGCGGCTCACCGCCGACGTTACGGACCAGTGACCTGTAAGCCACAAACAACCCTTCCCGGCATGGCTGCATCTTAATCGTGAGCCGGTGCAGCCGGCCATGTTCGCACGTCCGCGACCGCGCAAACGGAGGAGCCATGACCCGAACACGAACTCCTACATACGTTGCCCTCTCAACCGCTCTCTTCTTGGCGCGAGGCCGAGCAAGCTGCTCACGCCGACCCCCGCCAGGGTAGCCCAGAGCGCCCAAGCGATCTTCGCATCGCCGATCATCAACGCCTGGGCTGGGACCAGCAGGCCGACCACCATGCCGGCACGAACCCGGCGCAGCGACAGCGGGACGCCGCTCTGATCGCCCACCGACGACAGGCGTCGGGTGCGGAAGTACGCGATGGCATAGAGAAGCGTGATGAGGGCGACGACCCAGTAATAGGACCCTGAAGCATGCAAGGTCAGTTCGTCCGCTCCATAGCCCCGCACGACCATCCAGAGCACCGCTCCCACCAGACAGAGACCCACAAACCACCACTGGCGTCGAAGCGGGCGGGGTAGCGCCGCATCGAAGGCGAACGCGATGGCGCCGACGAGGGCGACCAGCGGACTGCCCGTCACGTACGCGGTCCACAGGGTCAACGCGCAGACGAAGATCGAGTCGCCGGGCCGGGCTGGGACGCCCACCGAACGGTTGACGATACGCGTGAGCAGGAGAGCGGTGAAGAGAAGGAAGAGACTGGGCGGCCCCAGCACCAGGTACGATGCGTACGCCAACGCCAGGCTGATGAAGGCCGCCGGGTCGTCATCCGGCGCCAGCTCCCGCGCCAGCGCCCAGGCGCCGAAGGCGACGGCGACGCCGATCAGCCCCGCGATGAGGGCATCGATCAGATCGGCGCCCCGCGCGCCGGCCACCGCCGAGCCGATGAGGCCGGCGAGCGGCAGAATCAGCAGCACCGCCCGATTCGTGCGGTAGCTCGGATCGAGGGGCCGGCCGATCGATGTGATCCTATATATGCGATGGCTCACAGGCGGATCTTCCTCGGACCAACGACGCGGGCGCTGGTCGATGCAGGATGGCTATAGCGGCCAGTCACGCAAGATGCGCTCCGTCTCCTCCGAGTGTCCGCTCTCGTCCCTCACCATGTCCTCGAGCTGCACTGCGAGACCCTTGTCGCCGAACTCCTCGGCCTCTTTCGCGCGCTGCGTGTAGTCCTTCGTCGCCTGGCGCTCCGCCTCGAGCACGGCTTCCACCATCTCGCGATTGTCCTTGGCCGCCGGGACCGGGCGCGGCTCGGTCGTCGGCTCGCAGCCCAGGGCGACGATCTTGTTCGCCAGAAACTGGGCATGCGCCTGTTCGTCCACCACCTCACTCAGGAAGAACTGCGAGAGCTGGGGCCGATAGGGGCCCGTCGCCTTCGCGGCGTAGGCGATGTATTGAATGATCGCGCCCAGCTCGCTGGCCAGGTCGGCGTTCAGTTTCTCGATCAGCTTCTGCCTGTCCATCCATGTCTCTCCTCTCTCAGTGGGTCTCGGTCGGCTACAGTAGCTCGACAGGATGTAGTCGTGGAGGGTAACCTAGAGAGTGTCGACTTGTTGTCAAGTTATTAGCTGGACAAAACATTGACAAATAGGCTTCTGTCCACCATATTTGGCTTCACTGGGGCTAGTGACAAATCGTCGCCCCAGGAGTGGCACCAACACGTAAGTCGTTGGTTTTGAAAGGATTACGATATGTTACAGAAAAGGAATGGACCCCGATTCGAGGACTTGATTCATGAGTTGGATAGAGAGCTGGAAATGGCGATTCTGAGGCTGCTGGGCTCCCGAGAGGTCGGAGCGACGATCTCTCTGCGCGAGGCGGCGCTGGCGGTCGGCGGCGAGAGCTGGAGGGTCTTGCTAGAGCGGACCCGGTCTGTCGCCTCCCGGCTGGCCGAGCAGGGCATTGTCGAGTTCGCCGAGCTACCTACAGGCCGGGTTGTTGTCCCGGGCTCTGCACGCTTACGGGTCAAGAAGCAGCGGCCGCGCCCGTTCGAGACCCAGAGCCGGCTGAACTGACGTGTCGGGTGCAACGCACCGTCGGCCGTCCGTCGCCATCATCGGGGCGGGTATCTCGGGCCTGACCTGCGCCCGGGAGCTCACGAGGCGGGGTTTTACGGTAACCGTGTTCGAGAAGTCGCGCGGTGTCGGCGGTCGCGCTTCGACGCGACGCAGCGGCGGCTGGCGATTCGATCATGGCGCGCAGTATTTCACGGCGCGGAACCCACGCTTCGCCGATCGCGTCAAGTCGTGGCAGCGCCGCGGTGCGGTGGCCGCCTGGCGTGGGCGAATTGTGGAGGTGCGCGCCGACGGCGCGCTGGTGCCGAAGGAAGGCACGTCGCGCTATGTCGGGGTCCCCGGCATGAGTCAGTTGGCACGTGATCTTGCCAGCGGGGTGAAAGTGGTTGCGAACACGCGCGTCGACGGAATCCGTCGGAGGGGTGGTTCGCAGTGGCAGCTCAACAGCGGAGCTTCCGTACTGGGCGGCTTCGATGCGGTGGTGAGCAGCGCACCGGCGCCCCAGGCCGCTGAACTGCTGCGGGAGGCGGCTCCGGCCCTGGCGAAGGAGTGCGATGCTGTTGAGGCGCTTCCAACCTGGGCGGTGATGGCAGCGTTCTCCGCTCCGCTGCCACTAGGCTTTGACGCGGCCTTCGTCGAAAACAGTCCGCTCGCCTGGGTGGCGCGCAACTCCAGCAAGCCGATGCGCGAAGAGTCGCGTGAGAGTTGGGTTTTGCACGCGGACGCGACCTGGTCGTCGGCGCACCTCGAAGTGCTGAAGGATGACGTCGCTCGCTGGCTTCTTGAGGCGTTCTCCGATTTGGTCGGTCGGCCGGGCTTGCGCCCGGTCGAACTGGAGGCGCACCGCTGGCGATATGCCCGTTCCCGTGAGCCGCGTTGCGACGGTTGTCTGTCCGACTCCGACGCGCCTTTGGTGGTCTGTGGCGACTGGTTATCTGGCGACCGGATCGAGGGCGCGTTCCTCAGCGGCCTGGCGGCCGCCGAGAAACTCGCGGACGTGTTCTTACCCGGCCGCCGCACCCTCGGGCAGACGGCGGTCGGCGATCAATGACGACTTTATGTAGTCGCGGTTCAGCCGGGCGATGTTGTCCTGGCTGATCGCCTTCGGACAAACCACGGAGCACTCGCCGTGGTTCGTACAATTCCCGAAGCCCTCCATGTCCATCTGTCGGACCATCAGCTTCGCCCGCCTGTAGCGTTCGGGCTGCCCCTGCGGTAACAACGAGAGCTGCGCGACTTTCGCCGACGTAAACAGCATCGCCGAGGCGTTCGGACACGCGGCCACGCAAGCGCCGCAGCCGATGCAGGCCGCCGCATCCATCGCCAGGTCGGCGTTCTCCTTCGAGATCGGGATCGCGTTTCCGTCCGGCGCCGACCCGGTTGGCGCGCTGACGAATCCGCCGGCGGCGATGATCCGGTCGAAGGCGCTGCGGTCAACGACGAGGTCCTTCTGCACGGGAAACGCCTTCGCCCGCCAGGGCTCGATCCAGACTTCGTCGCCGTCCTTGAAGCTGCGCATGTGCAGCTGGCAGCAAGTGGTACGATCTCGTGGACCGTGGGCGCGGCCGTTGATCACCACGCCGCAGGTTCCGCAGATCCCCTCACGGCAGTCGTGGTCGAAGGCGATGGGGTCTTCGCCGGCCAGGATCAATCGTTCGTTGACGACATCGAGCATCTCGAGGAACGACATGTCCTCGCTGATGTCGGGGGCCTCATACTTCACGAATTGGCCCTTCGACTTCGCATTCTTTTGTCGCCAGACGTGGAGTGTGAGGTTCATTATTTATAGCTCCGTGTTGCAAGAGCCACGTACTCGAAGTCGAGTGGCTCGGTATGACGTGTCGGTGTCTTAGTTTCACCTTGATACTCCCAGGCGGCGACGTGGGCGTAGTTCTCATCGTCGCGTAGCGCTTCGCCTTCTTCCGTCTGGTACTCCTCGCGGAAGTGGGCGCCGCACGACTCTTCGCGGGTCAGCGCGTCGCGGCACATGAGCTCGCCGATCTCCATAAAGTCGGCCACGCGGCCGGCGTACTCGAGCGACTGGTTGAACTCGCCGTTTTCGCCGGGTACGATCGCGGTCTCCCAGAACTCCTCACGCAGGGCAGGGATCCTCTGTAATGCGGTCTCCAGTCCCTCCCGGGTGCGACCCATGCCACAGAGTTCCCACATGATCTGTCCCAACTCGCGGTGCAGATCCATGACCGTCCGCTTGCCGTTGATCGACAACAAGCGGTTGATGCGCTCTTCCACACCGGCGGTGGCGGCGATCGCCTCGCCGTGGTCCTCGGGCAGCGCTTCGAACTTGTTGCTGGCCAGATAGTCACCGATGGTGTAGGGGATGACGAAGTAGCCATCGGCCAGTCCCTGCATCAGCGCGCTGGCGCCAAGGCGGTTCGCCCCGTGGTCGGAGAAGTTGGCCTCACCGATTACGAAGAGGCCGGGAATCGTGCTCATCAGATTGTAGTCGACCCACAGGCCGCCCATCGTGTAGTGGGTCGCAGGGTAGATGCGCATCGGAACCTTGTAGGGATCCTCGTCCGTGATCCTCTCGTACATCTCGAACAAGTTACCGTAGCGCTCGCGAATAGTGTCCACACCCAATCGGTTGATCGCATCGGCGAAGTCGAGGTAGACGCCGACCTCTGTGGGGCCCACTCCGTGTCCTTCGTCGACGACCCGCTTAGCCGCCCGCGATGAGACGTCCCGCGGCGCGAGGTTGCCGAAGCTTGGATAGATGCGTTCCAAATAGTAGTCGCGCTCGTCTTCGGGTATCTCGCCCGGCGGACGTTTGTCGCCGACGGCTTTGGGTACCCAGATGCGACCGTCGTTGCGCAACGATTCGCTCATCAGAGTGAGCTTCGACTGGTACTCGCCCGATACGGGGATGCAGGTGGGGTGTATCTGCGTGAAGCACGGATTGGCAAACGCGGCGCCCTTCTTGTAGGCGCGCCAGATCGCCGTGCCGTTCGCGCCTTTCGCGTAGGTGGACAGGCAGAACGTGTTTCCGTAGCCACCGGTCGCGAGAATTACCGCATCCGCCATGTGTACGCTCAGTTCGCCGCTCACCATGTCGCGGACGACGATACCTCGCGCCTGCCCGTCGACCACAATGAGGTCGAGCATCTCGTGCCGCGAGAACATCTGCACTTTGCCCAGGCCGATCTGCCGTTCCAGGGCCTGGTAAGCGCCCAGCAGAAGTTGCTGACCCGTCTGACCTCGGGCGTAGAACGTTCGTGATACCTGAGCGCCGCCGAATGAACGATTGTCGAGCAAGCCGCCGTACTCGCGGGCGAAGGGTACGCCCTGGGCGACGCACTGATCGATGATGTTGACGCTCACCTCGGCGAGTCGATGGACGTTCGCTTCGCGTGAGCGGTAGTCGCCCCCTTTGACCGTATCGTAGAAGAGCCGAAAGATGCTATCGCCGTCGTTCTGGTAATTCTTGGCCGCGTTGATGCCGCCCTGGGCGGCGATGGAGTGTGCGCGGCGTGGGCTGTCCTGATAACAGAAGCACTTGACGTTGTAGCCCAGCTCGGCCAGCGAGGCGGCGCCGGAGCCGCCGGCGAGGCCGGAGCCTACCATGATGAGGCTGTATTTCCGCTTGTTGGCGGGATTGACCAACTTCATCTCGAAGCGGTGCTTCTCCCATTTCTTCTCGATGGGGCCGGAGGGGATCTTGGAATTGAGTTCCACTGGTTGCCTCCGATCAGCTCAAGACGCCGGTGAGCACCGCCACCGGGATCGAGATGTTGCCCACCACAACGAACAGCGTCACGAACCAGGCGATGGCCGAACGCAGACGATTGTAACTGGGATGTGAGAGCCCGAGCGTCTGTAGCATGCTCCAGACGCCGTGCCAGAGGTGCAGACCAAGAATCAGCATCGCGAAGATGTAAAAGCCAGAGATCCAGGGGACGTTGAATCCGCTGATCACGTTGTGATAGATATCGCCGTGGACGAATTCGGCGTGCGCCTGCCCGGTGGTGAAATGGAGCAAATGGTAGACGATAAAGATCAGCAAGATCGGACCGCCCCAGCGCATGGTACGGGACGCGTAGGTTGAGTCCGTGTATTGCTGCCGCCGCCGGTACCCTATGGGTCGCGCCTTCCAGCTGCCGAGGGTCAACGCGGTGGCCGCCCAGATATGAAGCAGCACGGCGGCGAGCATGGTGGCGCGGAACGCCCAGATGAACCAGCCGTGCACGAGCTCGCGCAGGAACTCGCCGTAGTGGTTGATCGCCTCGGCACCGAGATAGATCTGGAGGTTACCGACGAGGTGGCCGATGACGAAGGTGACCAGGAAGACGCCGGTCACCGCCATCACCACCTTCTTGCCGACCGTGCTGCCGAAGAACATCCGTACGCGCGTCGCCCGCATACTCGCAGGTGCGGCGGTAGAGACATTCACAGCGGAGCTTTCCATTCGCCGAATCACTCCTCGTTGATGTCAGGGGCCGTTCGCTGCTGGGGGGCACCACTCATATAGCGATTCGAGCGGCGCTTCGCAAAGGGGTGACGAGGGGTGGAATGTGCGGTGGGCTACCCTATCACGTCGTACGGCTTCACCCCCACACCGTGGCTCTCCATGGTCCGATCGAGGAGCTTCGTGCAGGCGTAGATGGCGCTGATGTTGGGCGTCTTGACGCCGACCAGCTGACCGAGTTCGATGAGCGCGCCGAGCTGCGCTTCCAGCTCTAGCCGACGGCCGGCCTCCACATCCTGGAGCGTAGAAGTCTTGTGAGCGCCGACCTTCTCGGCGCCGGCGATGCGCTTCTCCAGCGGCACGCGGAATTGTATTCCGAACTCATGAGCGATGTCCTGCGCCTCGGTCATCAGGTCGACGAGGAGCTGGCGCGTGGGTGGAAACTGGCAGATCTCCACCATGGTCGCGTGCGTGAGGGCGCTCACGGGGTTCAGCGACATGTTTCCCCACAACTTCAGCCAGATTTCGGGACGAATGTCCTCGATGACGAAGGACTTGAAGCCCGCGGCGTTGAACAGCCGGCTCGAGACTTCGGCGCGATCGGTGTGTCGACCGTCGAGCTCGCCGACGGGGAAGCGGTTGCCCTCGATGTGTCGGATGACTCCGGGCTCGGCGATCTCGCTGGCTGGGAAAACCACGCATCCGACGATGCGATTGGGATCGATGCTTTCGGATATTACACCGGTCGGATCGAGGGCATCGATACGGCGACCGTCGTGAGGCCCACCGTGACGCTGGAAGTACCACCAGGGGAGCCCGTTCTGTAGATGAATGAGGAAGGTGTCCTCATCGAACAGTGCAGGGATGTCCTTCGCGACCTTCTCTATGTCGTAAGCCTTGAGCGCCAGGATGACGACGTCCTGAACGCCGACTTCGCGAACGTCGTCCGTGGCCGCGACGTCGCGCACGACCGCTTCTTCGCCTGATGCCATTATCACGCGAAGGCCGTTCGTTTTGATCGCGTCGAGATGAGGGCCGATATCGATCAGGGTCACGTCTTCGCCGGCCAGGGCCATTCTGGCCCCCACCAATCCGCCGACGGCTCCGGATCCTACGACGCAGATTCTCATGTTGGGGCTCCTGGCTGAGTGGCGATGAGCGTCGCAGCACATCACGAGCCATGAGGCCGCGAGTTCGGAAAGGAAGGATCGGCGCGACGTGTCGGGTGGCCCGCTGGCGGTGTGATGCCCGAGAACGTAGGAACCGTGCGCCTCATAGTATGGCTTTCATGCAACACACTCTCCGGAACACCTCGCCGGAACACCCGTGCGGGTGGGTTTGTTCTTCAGCCGGATATTGAAGTGATAGATTCTCGACTGGGAAGCTGGGGGACCCGCCATGGAACAGCTCGCCTTACTTCTGGACCAATACGGGTACGCGCTTCTGTTCGTCGTCGGCTTTCTGGAGTACGCCGGCGCGCCGATCGCCAGCGTTCCGGTACTCGTCGTGGCCGGCGCGCTCTCCGCGATGGGTGGGCCGCCGCTTCCCGGCATCGTGCTGGCGGCGGCGCTGGGCGGATTGTTAGGCGATCTGGTGTGGTACAGCGTGGCGCGCTGGCGGGGACAGGGAATCGTCGACACGGTTTGCGCGCTGTCGTCGAACCCGATGGCCTGCATCATCGGTGTGCAGAAACGGCTGAAAGCGGTGGGTCCACGCTACCTGCTACCCGCTAAGTTCTTGCCCGGCGCCGGCAACCTGGTTGCGGCGGCCTCGGGCTTCTCCTGCCTGCGTTTGCGCACGTTCCTGCTGATGGATGGGCTGGGCTTGTTGATCTGGGCTTCGGTATACGGCGGCGTCGGCTGGCTGTTCTCGGCCCAGGTCGAGAGCGCCATCGAGTGGGCCAGCTCGTTCACGATCTGGTTGGTCGCCGCGGGCAGCGCGCTGATCGCCGGCGCCGCCACCTGGCGCATAGCGAAGGTGCACATGCACAAGGCGGCCCACGAAGCTATGCGAGCCGCCGAGGCGAGCCCAGCGGCCGACGAAGCGACGGGCATCGAAGTCGCTGCTAGCGCCTAGAAACCGCTCAATGCGACTCGCAACTTGCGCGAGGCGCGCCAAGCGCTGAGATTAGCGCCGCTCCTGAACAGCGGCCGCTAGTCGGTCACACCTTTCTTTTACCCTAAATCAAACGGCGGGGAGGATTACCGTGATACAGCTTTTCGACAATGGCACCGGAGAGCTGCTGGGAACGATCGACCGCGAAGAGCTCAAGTTCCTGATCGATCAGTTGGAGGAAGAAGGGCTAGAAGATCAGGACTACTTCATCAATCGCGCGACGCTCGAGATGTTCGAGGAAGAAGGCTGTCCCCCTCATTTGCTGGATCTCATCGTAGAAGGCTTGGGCGAGCGGGAAGAGCTGGAGATTCGCTGGGAGACGGAATAAGAGGAATGGCTCTAGTTCGACAGCCGACAGCGGACAGCCGTCGCTCGACGACCGAGTCCTGTTGGGCGATCGACGCCCGACGTCCTACGCACGTCGCTCGATTATCGAACGACGAGCATCGAGCGTAGAAGGTCGATAGCCGAATTGTCCTCGATCGTCGAGCGCCGGTTACCGGCTGTCGGCTGTCGAAATGTCCACGAAGTGGTCCACTAAACCGAGAGGAGTGTGACCCATGGAGGGAGCCCTTAAACGCGGGTGGTGGGCACTACTAATCCGCGGACTGACAGCGATCGTTTTTGGCATCCTCTGTTTCGCGATGCCGGGAATGACGATCCGATTCCTGATCATGCTGTTCGGAGCTTTCGCTCTGGTCGATGGCGTGTTCGGTCTCGTCGCCTACTTCCAGGCAAAGGGTGCTGGCGAAGACTACGGCGGGATGCTGTTCGAGGCGATCGTCGGCATCCTCGTGGGTCTCGTCGTGTTCTTCTGGCCGGGACTGACGGGGGTTGTTCTGCTCTACTTCATCGGCGGCTGGGCGCTGGTGACCGGGATCTTCGAGATCATCGCTGCGATCAAGCTGCGTAAGGAGATCAAAGGCGAGTTCTGGTTGATTCTCGGTGGGCTCGCTTCGGTGGTGTTTGGCGTCGTTCTGTTTGCGCGGCCCGGGGTTGGAGCTCTGGCGGTCATCTGGATCATTGGGGTGTACGCCATCGTGTTTGGCGTCATCATGCTCGGGCTGGCGTTTGCTGCTCGGAAGATGGTCAAGGCAGCTCAGGCGGAGGCTGCGGCATAGTTCGTCGTTCGACGGCTGTCCGCTGTCGAAATCAGACCGCCCGCGGCGGTCCTCTTACTAGACCACCACGGGCGGTTGGTTTCGCCAGGTTTGGCGCTTCTATCGCTGTGAGCCGGGGTTGCGCCCTGGAACCGGGTTCGGCGCGGTGCCCAGCGTTGCGATCAGGGCGCGTCCCCAGCTCTCGGTAACTAGAATCAATATCAGTACCCAAAAAAGCCAGCTTAACTCTGCCAGAATAATCACCCCTCCCTATAACTGCCGTTCCCGCATCACTACGAACGGCCGGCGACGCCGGTTTCAGCCGCTGACCACGAAGGCGAATACGCCCAGAGCCAGGGCGATCAGCGCTCCCACGATCACCAGCCTCATCTCAGCCGTCTGCTGGGAAGCGGTGCTCTGCTGAGCGATCCTCAGGGCGTTCTTTATGTCGGCCGGGGAAATGCCCGGGTTCCTCTGCTGATACTCGTCAATCTGCTGGATCAGCTTGTGACCGAGGTCGCGAGCCCGGGGCGAAGCCTGGGAAACGTGTGACTGCGAAGGTACGTACATCGTTCTAGCTCCCGATTGTTCTGGAGGGTAGCGTTGGACCGGCTACCCGATACTACGAGCCTTCATGCCGCACGAGTTTCGGGCGACTTGCGCAGGTATGTATATTCAGCGAACCGCGAGCAATCGAATGAACGTACTAACTCGTTGTTATCAAGGAGTTTGAAACGTGATAACCTTGGGCGGCGTATGACATCGCTAGAGCGCTATTTCGAGCCCTTCCGTCGCAATACCGTCGGCTGGGACCAGACCTTCACGACGCCTCACGGCGAGCAGCGGATCGTCTATACCGACTGGACGGCGAGCGGGCGGTTGTACGGGCCGATCGAGGAGCGGATCGCCCGGGTGCTGGGGCCGTTCGTCGGCAACACGCACACGGAGGCCAGCGTCACCGGCACGCGCATGACGAAGGCGTATCATCATGCCCGGGCGATCATCAAGGACCATGTGAACGCGGGGCCCGACGATGTGATCCTGACGCCCGGGTTCGGGATGACGACGGCGGTGAACAAGTTCCAGAGGATCCTGGGGCTCAAGCTCCCGGAGCAGCTGGCGCCTTACTGCGATCTGCCGCTGGAAAGGCGTCCGGTGGTGTTCGTAACGCACATGGAGCATCACTCGAACCATACGTCGTGGTTGGAGACGCTTGCGGATGTCGTTGTGATTCCGCCCGACGAGCGGGGGCTGTGCGATGTGGATGCGCTACAGGGTCTGCTCGACGAGCATCGCGACCGGGCGATGAAGATCGGCGCGTTCATCTCGTGTTCCAACGTGACCGGCATTCGCGTTCCGGTGCACAAGCTGGCGAGGATCATGCACGAGAACGGTGGCGTCTGCTTCGTGGACTACGCCGCATCGGCGCCCTACGAACACATCGACATGCATCCGGCAGACCCGCTTGAGAAATTGGACGCGGTGTTATTCTCGCCGCACAAGTTCTTGGGCGGCCCCGGTTCCTCGGGCGTCATGGTCTTTGACTCGAAGCTTTACGAGCGTTCGGTACCCGATCACCCGGGGGGTGGAACGGTGGATTGGACGAACCCGTGGGGCGGACGCCGGTATCTAACCAGCATCGAGGATCGCGAGGACGGCGGCACACCCGGATTCCTGCAAGCGATCAAGTCGGCGCTGGCCATCAAGCTGAAAGAGCAGATGGGTGTCGACAAGATGTTGGAGCGCGAGCGCGAGTTGCTGCCGTACGCATTCGAGGAGCTGGGACGCACTCCCGGCGTTCAGATCCTGGCGGGCCACGTGGAAGACCGACTGGCCATGATGTCGTTCTACGTGGAAGGCCTGCACTACAACCTGATGGTCAAGCTGCTCAACGACCGATTCGGAGTGCAGGCGCGGGGCGGCTGCTCGTGCGCCGGGACCTACGGTCACTACCTACTTCACGTCGACCAGGTGCGTTCGCGACAGATCACCGACCTGATCGATGACGGCGATCTGTCGGAGAAGCCGGGTTGGGTCCGGGTGTCGTTTCACCCGACGACGACCGACGCCGAGGTGGAGCATGTCATGGACGCGGTCCGCAAGATCGCCGCGAACCATGGCGAGTGGACGAAGGAGTATACCTACTCGAGCGCGCTCAACGAGTACATCCCTGAGGGCGGCGAACCCTGGAGCGATGACGACTTGGACGAATGGTTCGAGCTGAAAGATGAATAGCGAAATCCTGTATCTGTCGGCGCGCGATGTGGCGGAGGTCGGTCTCCCGATGGCAGAGATCATCGAGGGGCTGGAATTGATGTTCAACGAGAAGGGGCGGGGGAGGGTGGAGATGCCGCCCAAGCCGGGGATCCACCCGAAGGGGGACGCGTTCATTCACGCGATGCCGGCCTACGTCCCGGCGGAGAACGCCCTGGGCATCAAGTGGGTCGCCGGTTACCCGGAGAATCCGATCCGCGGCCTGCCATACGTCTCGGGGCTGATCACGCTGAACGACCCGGAGACCGGGCTCCCCATCGCCGTGATGGACGCGACGTGGGTGACCGCGATGCGGACGGGTGCGGCGACGGCGGTGGCGGCGAAGTACCTGGCGCGAAAGGACAGCCGGACGGTGGGGATCGTGGCTTGCGGGGTCCAGGGGCGCAGCAACCTGGAGGCGTTGTCGTGTGTGATGGACATCAAGCACGTGAACGCCTACGATATCTCACGGGAGGCGGCGGAGGCTTACGCTCTCGAGATGCGTGACAAGTCTCGCTTCCCGATCGACATCGTCGATACGGCGGAGAAAGCGGTGCGTGAACGGGATGTCGTGGTGACGAGCGGGCCAATCTTCAAGGACCCGACGCCGACGATCGATACAGGGTGGTTATCGCCGGGGTCGTTCGCTTGCGCGCTGGACTTCGATTCGTATTGGACGGGCGCGGCGATGGCGGAGATGGATCGGTTGGCGACGGACGATTTGAAGCAGTTGGAGTACTACCGGACGGTGGGATTCTTCGGAGAGACGCCGGAGCCCTATGCTGACTTGGGGGAATTGGTGGTGGGAGAGAAGTCGGGGCGGGAGAGTGATGATGAGCGGACGATGAGCATCAATTTGGGGTTGGCGTTGGAAGATATGGTGACCTCCGTGCGTATTTATGAGCGGGCGGTGGAGAAAGGGATTGGGGTCAGGCTTCCTTTGTGAAAGTCGTTGTCGAGCGCTCGGGCATAGTCAGGTTGTTGAAGAAGGTGCGGGACGCGGTGGTGATTTCGGTGACGGCCTGGTTAAAGGCGTCTTCGTTGGCGCGGGAGGGTTTGCGGTAGCCGCTGATCTTGCGGACGAATTGTAGGGCGGCGTCCTGGAGCTCCTGATCGGTGGGTGGGCTCTCGGGGCGGCGAAGTTGTTTGATGTTTCTGCACATGGGTTCTACATCTCCTCGAAGTCTTCTTCGATCATCACTGCATCATCTATAGTGTCAACTGCCGCCCGCGGGGTTCGGTTCACGGTGAGCTCGAAGATGTCGGGGCGGCCGTAGTGGCCGGCAACGTCGAGCTGGAAGCGGGGGCCGCGGAAGTTGGCCGGGTCGATCTCGCCGTAGAGGATCGTGTCTTCCTCGTTGGCGGGGCCGGCGACGAACTTGCCGTCGGGATCGACGATCGCGCTGTCGCCCGGGTTGATCCACTCCATTCCGTCGGGCAGAGATTCTTTGAACGAATAGCGGTCAGGGATGTCGTTCACGTGAATGGCTGAGCAACAGCCGATGACGTAGACGCGCCCTTCCTTCGCCGTGTGGCGCAACGTCGAGATCCAGGGCTCGCCACGGTCCCAGGTCGGGGCCACGTGGATCTGCGCGCCCCATGCCCACATGGCGTGACGCGCCAGCGGCATGTAGTTCTCCCAGCAGGTGAGACAGCTGACCCGTCCGATCTCGAGCTCGCTCACCTCCAGCGTGCTCCCGTCACCGAAACCGTGCACCAACCGTTCACCGCCCGTCGGCATCAGCTTTCGGCGCTTGCCGACGATCGTGCCATCGGGTGCGATGAGCAGGTTCGCGTTGAACAGCGTGGCGCCGCTCGACTCGGCGTTCACTTCGTTCATCCCGATCGATACGGCGACGTTCGATTCCCGCGCTGCGGCGCACAGCCGTTCCGTGGCGTCGCTCGGCACCGTCACCGCGTTGTCCAGCAGCTCGGTGTACAGCTCGCGGAGCTCGGCCGTCTTCATCGGCTGCAGAAACCACACCCACATCGGATACGTTGGAATAAAGCACTCAGGGAATACGACCAGGCGCGCGCCGTTGCCGGCGGCTTCGGCGATCAGCTTGCACGCCTTTTCGAGGGTGGCTTCGCGATCCAGAAACACGGGCGCCGTTTGAACGGCGGCGACTGTGAACGGGGTGTGGGTTACGGACATCCGGTTCTCCGGTAAAAGGGTGTCAAGAAGGTGGCTGCCCAACCTATCCGCCGTTCTAACATTCGTCCAGCGCGGCATTGGCCGCGACCGTACGCCGCGGTTACCTTTCGCGGCTAAATCAGCGGCTGAGAGCACTCAATCAGGAGGTTCGTGATGTGGGCCCTGTGTTCTAGACGGTTCGGCGATGGCGCTGCGCTCTGCAAAGCAGCATTGGTCGTGACGCTGGCGCTCGCTTCGATCGGCGTGGGCTCGTCGAAACTGGAAGCGCAGAACTCGGAAAAAGAGATCCCATCGATCGAGGACAAGACGGAGGGGATGCGGCACCTGGAGGGATTCTTCGATCTCTATTGGGATGAGTTCTCCGGCGATCTCTTCCTCGAGATCGATAGCTGGGACACCGAGTTCCTGCATCAGGTCTCCCTCACGACAGGCCTGGGCAGCAATCCGGTGGGTCTGGACCGAGGCCAGCTGGGAAGCACCTACGTGCTGAAGGCGCATCGAGTAGGGCCAACCGTGTTGCTCGTCGAGACGACTTACCGCTACCGGGCGCGCTCCGACAATCCGGATGAGGTACGTGCCGTGGCCGAGGCGTTTGCGCCGTCGACGCGCTGGGGCTTCAAGGTCGAGGCGCAGTCGGGCGATCGTGTGCTCGTTGACGCCACCGACTTCTTCCTCAGCGATGCTCACGGCATCGCGCAGCGACTGAAGCAGGCGCGCCAGGGCAACTTCAGAATCGACCGCAGCCGCAGCGTCTTCTATATGCCGCGCACCAGGGCATTCCCGCTCAACACGGAGATCGAGACCTGGCTCACCTACACGAGCGACGAGCCGGGCCCGCTCGTGCGAAGCACGGCGGCGAGCGGCGATGCGGTCTCGATGAGGGTGCATCATTCGCTAGTTCAGCTTCCCGATGACGGCTACGAGCCGCGCCCGATGGATCCTCGCGTGAGCGCGTTCGGCATCAGCTTCCACGATTACGCGATGCCCATCGATCAGCCACTGGTGGTTGCCTGGGCGGGCCGACACCGTCTTGAAAGGAAGGATCCCAGCGCCGAGCGCTCCGAGGCCGTCGAACCGATCGTCTACTACCTGGACCGTGGCGCGCCGGAGCCGATCCGCAGCGCGTTGATAGAGGGCGCCGCGTGGTGGAACCAGGCGTTCGAGGCGGCTGGCTATATCGACGCGTTTCAGGTCGAGTTGTTGCCTGAGGATGCCGACCCGATGGACCTACGGTACAACATGATCCACTGGACGCATCGCTCGACCCGCGGTTGGTCGTACGGTGGATCTGTAAGGGACCCGCGTACGGGCGAGATCCTGAAAGGCAACGTGAACCTGGGCAGTCTACGGGTCCGGCAAGACAACATGATCGGGACGGGGCTGGTGATGCCGTTCGTCGCCGAGATGGGAATGTGCGATCTGGGTGGCGGCCCCGGCTTCGAGTACCTGGCCGACGTCGCTAACGGCGCCGATCCGGTTCAGATGTCGCTGGCGCGGCTTCGCCAGCTGTCGGCGCACGAGGTGGGCCACACCCTTGGTTTCGCTCACAACTACATCGCCAGCACCTACGCCGATCGGGCGAGCGTGATGGATTATCCGGCACCTCTGGTCCACATCACGCCGGAAGGGACGCTCGATCTGACCGACGCCTACGGCGTGGGCATCGGTGAGTATGACAAGTTCGCCGTGAAGTGGCTGTACAGTGATTTCCCGGATGGCACCGATGAAGTGGCGGCCCTGGAAGAGATCGTCCAGGCCGGGCTACGAAACGGCATCCGGTTCATCTCGGACCGTGACGCCCGACCGGCAGGGGCCGCTCACCCGTTGGCGGCTCTGTGGGACAACGGTTCCGATCCGGTCGAGATGCTAGAGCATGAAATCGAAGTGCGCCGCATCGGCCTCGAGTCCTTCGGCGAAGGCGCGATCCGTCCGGGCGCGCCCCTTGCTTCGCTGGAAGAGGTGTTCGTGCCCCTCTACCTGCACCACCGCTATCAGCTCGAGGCGACCGCCCACACGCTGGGCGGCGCCGACTACAGCTATGCGCTCCGTGGTGACGGGCAGGTACCCATCGAGATCGTTGACGGCGATCGTCAGCGTGCCGCGCTGGATGCGATGCTACTCACCGTCGAGCCTGCGTTCCTGGCGGTGCCGGAAGACGTTCTGCAAACCATCCCGCCACGGGCGTTCGGGATGGCGAGCGGCGAGTTGTTCTCCAGTACCACGAGCCCGACCTTCGACCCGTTCGGGATCGCGGCCAGCACATCGGGCTTCACGTTCGGCTTCATCCTTCAGCCGCAGCGCATGGCGCGCCTCGTCGAATTCAACTCGCGGGATGCCAGTTACCCCGGGCTCGAAGAAGTGGTGGACAGAACGCTCGAGGTGACGTGGTACGCCGGCGCCGAGGGGACGCCGTACCTGCAACAGGTTCGTCAGGCGACAGAGCGCGAGTTCCTGGACAGGCTGATGGCCCAGGCGGGCAGCGACGCGAACGTTCCCCAGGTGCGTGCGATCTTGAGCGCCAAGGTCGGCGAGTTGGGCGACTGGTTGGCGTCGCGTGACAATCCGACGCCGCATCAGGCGCTGGCGTTGGAGGACATCCATAGGTGGCAGGAGCGTTCCGAGGGAACGACGCCGGCCAGCGAGGCGTCGGACTTGCCACCGGGCAGTCCCATCGGTCAGGGAGGTAACTAGCATGGAGAGGAAGATCTGTTGGTGTGGCCTCGTCGTAGTCGGCTTGATGATGATCGGCTGCGCGGACCGTGAGCCCACAGTCTCGGTTGGGGCCGTCGAGTTCTCGGCACCGGCGTGGAGCGGGGAAGCCAACCTGTTCGCTACAGCCGATGGCCGCGTCGTCCTCACCTGGCTAGAGCCCGCGGGAGAGGATGCTCACGTCTTCAAGTTCGCGGTGCGCACCGCCGATGGCTGGTCTGAGCCCGGGACCATCCACGAGAGCGATCACTTCTTCGTCAACTGGGCTGACTTTCCATCGCTGGTCCAGCTGAACGGCGGCGAATGGGTTGCCCAGTGGTTGGAGAAGGTTCCGGGTGGCACCTACGCCTATCACGTGAAGCTGGCGATCTCCGCTGACGGTGGCGCGACATGGAGCGAACCGATCGTGCCGCACCGCGATGACTCACCCACGGAGCACGGCTTCGTGTCGATGGTGCCGACATCGGATGGCGGCGCGTCGTTGGTGTGGCTGGACGGACGAAACATGGCGGGAGAAGATGAGGGCGCCGGACACGATGAGTTGGATCGCGGCGACATGAGCCTGCGGGCGACAAGCGTGAGTGCGACAGGCGAATTGGGCGAGGATGTACTGCTCGATTCGCGGACCTGCGAGTGCTGTCAGACGGCGCTCGTCCAGGCGGCCAGCGGTCTCGTTGCGGCGTACCGCGATCGTAGCGGCGAGGAGATCCGCGACATCAGCGTCGCGCGCCTTTCGGGTGGAGGCTGGACCGAGCCTCGACTCGTCAGGGACGACAACTTCTACTATCCGGGCTGCCCGGTGAACGGGCCGCAGCTGTCGGCCTCAGGCGATGATGTGGCCGTCGCCTGGTACACGGCGCCGGAGCAGCAGGCCCGGGTGTTCGTCGCCTTCTCGAGCGATGGAGGAGCGACCTTCGGTTCGCCGATTCAAGTCGATGGTGGAGATCCGCTGGGCCGAGTCGATATCGAGTACCTGGCGGACGGGTTGGCGATCGTTTCGTGGCTGGAGAGAAGCGCGGCGGCCACCGACGTACGGGTAAGACTGGTCCGCCCGGATGGCTGGATGGGGGAATCGATCGTCGTTTCGGAGACCAGCGAGTCCCGGAGCAGCGGCTTCCCGCGCATCGCCCGCGTCGGTGACGAGGTCGTCGTGGCCTGGACGCTGATCGGCGAGGCGGGCGGCGTGCGCGCCGCGACGATTCAGCTCAACGACTGAGGCGGCAGCCCATCCTCTAGCGACAGGCGCTCACCTTTCAGCACGTTCTGCGCGAGCCGGTAGGTCGCGGCGTCGTCGTTATCGAAGACGCGGTCGAACAGCGTCTCGATACGACGGCGAGCATGGCGACTGAAAACGTCGGCGGCTTCAACAGCGGAGCCGTCATCGGCCGTCGACTGATAGGCTACGCCCTCGTTCTCCCCCTCCTTCTCTTCTTTCTCTTCCTTCTTTTCGTCTTCCCGCTCCCAGGGGGTCCAGTCGAGCCCGAGAACGTACTTCTGGATCCACTTGATCTCTTCGATGTCTCGGGTGCGCTGATGCCTGGGCTCGCGGAAGCCGTGGGGCTCCCGTGGAAACTTGATGTAGCGGGTAGTCTTGCCCTGATCCTTGAGGGCGGCGAAGAACATCATGCTCTGGGGCTCGGTGTCGGTCCGGTCCTGCATGCCGTGCAGGATGAGCGTTGGGGTCTCTATGTCGGCCACGTGGGTCAGCGCCGACTTCGCGCGGTAGCCTTCCGGGTTCTCCCACGGTGTACCGCCGATGTACCAGAGGCGGACGTCGTGATTGAACCCGATCCCGTATTCGGACGTCCAATCGGACACCATGGCGCCTAGCGACGCGGCCTTGAATCGATTCGTTTGCGTTATGGTGAAGCCGCCCAGGATCCCGCCGTAGCTCCAACCCCGGATTCCCATCCTGTCGCTGTCGACGTGGCCCTGCTCGATCACATGGTCGACCCCTGCCATGAGGTCCCAGTAGTCACCGCCGCCGATGTCGTTCATGTTGCCGCGCAGCAGGTCGTCGCTGTAAGCGCTGGATCCGCGAACGTTCGGCAGCAGTTGTAAGTATCCTAGCCCGGCCCAGACGTGATATCGGTAGCTGAAGCTGTTGGTGAATACGCCTGCCGGACCTCCGTGTACGTGCAGTAGCAGCGGCATGCGGCCGGATTCGTGGTCATGTGGCAGGACGAGGATGCCTTCTATCTCGGTCCCGTCGCTGCTATTCCAGCGGACCACTTCTGCCCTGGCGAGCTGAATGTCGGATTCTATCCAGGGGTTGGCCTCGGTGAGACGTGTGGGAGCGAAGTCGACGGTGCTCGATGCGTAGAGGTCCGAAGGTGTATCGAAATCCTGGAACGAGTACACCATCATGCTCCTATCTCGCGAATAGGAGCTGACGCTCAGCGAGCCGGTCTGATGAGTCACCTGGGTCACTTCGCCGGTCTGCGCGTCCAGCCTGTACAGGTTGGAGTTGGTGCGGCTCCGCCCGGTGAAGAGAATCGTACGGCTGTCCGGCGCCCAGACGGGGTTCGAGATCCTGCCTTCGAATGCGCCGGAGATCATGCGGGGTTGACGGTCACCCGGACTCATGACCCAGAGTTTCGATTGCAGCAGTTCCCACTCGCCGTCGCTCACCGCGGAGTACATGAACCGGCGGCCGTCGGGCGACCACTGCACTCCGCTCTCCGGTGCGCGATTGTCCGTGAGCTGCGTCTTGGTGGAATCGGTCAGATCGTATAGGTAGATCTCAGACAGATTCCCCTGGTTGCGGCGGTTCTCGTATCGGGCAGTGAACACGATACGGTTTCCGTCCGGCGACACATCGAAGCTGCCAATCCGGTATTCTTCGTCGGTGACTCTCGTGGCTTCGGATGTGTCGATGGCGATCGTCCAGAAGTTGCTCCAGCTTCCCTCCTGCATCCCGTTGGGTCCTTCGTCGACGAAGATCGCGTCGTAGCCCGCCTCGTGTTCCTTCTCTTCCTCATCGCTACGCGGCTCAGATGCCACAAAGAAGATGGTTCGCGAGTCAGGGCCCCACCTGTACGATCCCACGCTGCTCTTGTGTTTGGTGAGTTGAATGGCTTCGCCGCCCGATGTTCGCATCAGAAAGAGCTGCCGGTTTTTGTCGACGGATCGCGTGAACGAGAGGTACGTCCCGTCGGGTGAGAAACGGAGGGAGCTGCCGCCGGCCTCGCCGATGTATCGGAAGGATTCGCCGCCCGCGGCAGCGACCATGTGATACGTGGTCTTTCTCTCGTTCTCCTTCCAATCCAGCTCGGACCGTCGGTACAGGACCCACTGGCCGTCGGGGGACATAAGCGCGCTGCCGACCTGGACCATGTTCAGGCCGTCATCGGTGGTCATCGCCCGTGGCGTCTCATCCTGGGCTGCGGCAGGGATGGCGAAGCAGACGAGCATGGCGATCGCGGCGATCACTTTCGACATTGGAGTCTCCCAAGGCATCTGGAATTCGCTATGGACCGCGGCTCCGTGACGGAGCGCGGAAACAGAATGGGTTGAGGGCTGTGATTGCGAGATGGCTGGCGGGTCGCGCCGGCTTCGATAAGCTAGGGAGGATTTCAGCAGGAATCTAGGCAAGACGCGGTGGCGGCGGCGTGACAAAACCTGCGGGCCGGATCTACCGTACGGTTACCTGTGCTTCACCGTGAACGCGTCACCAACGCCCTCGGCGTGCAACCATCCATGGGTCTCGTGCCATCCATGAGGGTGGTGCGGTGGTGCGATGGGGATACTGTTGAGCCCAATTGACGTGTCATAATATGCCCCTCCAGCGAACGAACGTGTCGAAGGTAGGACCAGTCTTGATTATCACTATCCTGTACAACGCGAGGTAAGCGAGGACAAATGAAGACGCTACAGCGACTTACGGTCGGCAGCGTATGTGCCCTGGCACTGGTTGCGCTGCTCGTTCCACAGGTCGCCAGCGCTCAGACGAAGCTACTCCGCTTCCCCGATATCCACGGGGATCAGGTGGCTTTCGTCTACGCCGGCGACATCTGGTTGGCGCCCGCCAGCGGCGGGATGGCCACGCGTCTCACGACCCACCCCGGCCTCGAGGTCTTCCCGAAGTTCTCGCCGGATGGGCAGTGGATCGCCTTCACCGGCCAGTACGACGGTGACGAGCAGGTCTACGTGGTCCCAACGAGCGGAGGCGTTCCCCAGCAGCTGACGTACTATCCGGCCCGCGGCCCGATGTCGCCGCGCTGGGGTTACGACAACATCGTCTACGGGTGGACGCCGGATGGCGACATACTGGTCCGGTCGCTGCGCGGGACGTGGGACATCGGCGACGGCCGGCTATATAGGGTGTCGCCGGAAGGCGGGCTTCCAGAGGCTCTACCGATGCCTGTCGCCGGCGCCGGCGATCTGTCGCCGGACGGCCGCCGTATCGTCTACTCACCGCTCTGGCGCGACTTCCGGAGCTGGAAGCGGTACGAGGGTGGCTGGGCGCAGGAACTCTACATCTTCGACCTTCAATCCTACGAATCGCAGCAGATCACCGACGACCCGCGTGCCGACCGAGACCCGATGTGGATCGGCGACATGATCTACTTCACCTCGGACCGCGACGGCACCAACAACCTCTACTCGTACGACGTTTCCAGCGGCGCCACGACGCAGGTGACGCGCAGCACGGTGTGGGACGTGCGTTGGCCGAGCTCGGACAACCAGGGCCGGATCGTCTATGAGTCGAACGGCGAGCTGGTCGTGTTTGACGTGGCTTCGGGTAACGCGACGCCGATCTCCATCAATGTGGTGACGGACGGTGTCGCGATGCGTCCAGCGCTGATCAGCGTGGAAGACAACATCGAGGGCGGTGGTCTGAGCCCGAAGGCGGAGCGGGCGGTGATCGTGGCGCGCGGGGATATTTTCACGGTCCCGATCGAGCACGGCGCGACGCGCAACCTGACGCGTTCGCCGGGTGCGCACGAGAAGAACGCGGCTTGGTCGCCCGACGGCTCGAAGATCGCGTTCGTCAGCGACATGAGCGGGGAGGAACAGCTCTATGTCATGAACCAGGACGGCACCGGTGAGCCGGAGCAGTTGACGCGAAACAACGTGGGCACGTTGTTCACGCCGAATTGGTCGCCGGACGGCACGCAGATCGCGTACAGCAACAAGACGGGCAAGCTCTTTGTCGTGGATGTCGAGTCGAAGAGAACGACGGAAATTGCCGACGAGCCACAGGGCTTTCTGAACAACCACGCGTGGTCGCCGCGGGGCGGCTACATCGCGTACACGATGAGCGATCCCAGCGGCTTCGGGTCGGTTCATATCTACAGCATGGCCGAAGGCCGGAGCTATCGTGCGACGAACGAGATGTTCAACGACTTCGACTTCGCCTGGGACCCGGACGGCAACTACCTGTACTATCTGAGCGACCGCTCGCTGGCCCCGCAGATCGGGTCCTTCGAGTTCAACTACGTGGTCGATCGTGAGACGTGGATCTACGCGTTGGCGTTGCGCGACGACGTGCCGCATCCATTCCCGCCGCGCAGCGACGAGGTGACGGTGGACGGCGCTGAAGACGGGGACGATAACGGGAACGGCGAGGACGAGGAGGGCCCGATCGGGATCGACTTCGATGGCCTCGAGCAACGAGTCGCCCGCTTCCCGATCGGTCAGGGCAACTACGGCGGCCTTGGCGCGGTGAGCGGCAAGATCCTCTACGTCGAGGGAACGCCGTTCTACTACGGCGCATCCAGCGGTCAGAGCCCGTCGATCATGATCTTCGACATCGAGGAACGTGAGGAGTCGACGGTCTTGGAGGAGGTCGGCAACTACAGCTTGTCGCAGGATGGCAAGAAGATGGCCGTTTATCAGGGCGGTGGTATCAGCGTCTACGACGTGAAGGCCAACACGTCCAGTTCGAGGCAGCGGATCCCCACTTCGGGGCTGCAGGTGGACTGGATTCCGGCAGTGGAGTGGGAGGCGGTGTTTGACGAAGTGTGGCGCCGTTTCCGCGACTACTTCTACGTGGCGAACATGCACGGCTACGACTGGGAGGCGCTGCGCGAGCAGTACCGGCCGCAGTTGGAGTGGGTCGCTCACCGGTCCGATCTGAACTACGTGCTCAGCGAGATGGTCTCCGAGCTGGCCGTGGGTCACGCCTATATCCAGGGCGGCGAATGGTATACGCCGGACCGGCCGCGGGTGGCGCTGCTCGGCGCCGAGATCGAACTGGATGACGGTTCGGGCCGGTACCGCATCACCACGATCTACGACGGCGATAACCAGGAAGACCGCTATCGCTCGCCGCTCACCGAGATCGGCGTCGACGTTTCGGCGGGCGACTACATCCTGGCGATCAACGGTGAGCCGCTGCAGGCGCCGGCGAACCCATTCCGGATGCTGCAGGGCAAGTCGGGTAGTCCGTTGACGTTGACCGTGAACAGCCGGCCGAGCATGGACGGCGCTCGCGAGGTCATGGTGAACCCGATCACCAGCGAGACCTCGCTCCGGTACTTCAACTGGGTGGAGAGCAAGCGCCGCTACGTAGCGGAGCGGACCGACGGTCGCGTCGGCTACATGCATCTGCCCGACATGGGTAGCGACGGGATCCGCGAGTTCATCAAGTGGTACTACCCGCAGATCCGCAAAGAGGGAATGGTGATCGATGTTCGCGGGAACGGCGGTGGCAACGTGTCGCAGATGCTGATCCGGCGGCTGATGATCCCGCTGCTGGGGACCGGCTTCGCGCGTAACTCGGACGTGGCGGGGACGTACCCGGGTACAGTGTTCATCGGTCACATGGTCTGCTTGATGAACGAGACGTCGGCCTCCGACGGCGACATCTTCCCATGGGCGTTCAAGCGGGCAGGGTTGGGCCCGGTGATCGGTAAGCGGTCGTGGGGCGGTGTTGTCGGCATTAGCGGGCGCGGCCCGCTGATCGATGGTGCGACGGTGTTCGTGCCGGAGTTCTCGAACAACGATGCGGACGGCTCGTATTCCGTGGAGGGCTATGGCGTCGATCCGGACATCGAGGTCGATAACACGCCCAGGTCGATCATCGAGGGGCAGGATCTACAGCTCGATCGCGGAATCGCCGAAGTGATGGATGCGATCCGGCGGGAGCCGGTGGGTCTGCCGGAGCGGCCCGCGGATCCGGTGAAGACGAAGCAGTAGAAGTCCGCAGTTGGGGTTTCGAACCGCGCGGGGTGCCGCTGGTGCGCCCCGCGCGGTTTCTTTCTGGCGAGTGATTTCCGAACGACCGCGCCTCTTCTATCTTGTGCCTGTCTCGCAGAGAATCGAATCAAGGAGGTAATATGTCGCGCATCGCAGTTACGGGGACGCTGGCCATCGCGCTGGCCTTCGCCTGGCCGGCCGCCGCCCACGGACAGGCCCACGCTTTCAACGTCCACGATCTGATCTCGATGGACCGGGTAGGTGGAGCCCACGTCGCACCCGACGGTGAGCTGGCAGCGTTCACCATCAGTTCGCTGGACGTGGATGCGAACCGGAGGCGGACCGATATCTGGCTTGTCGGAACCGACGGCGAGGGCCTCCGCCAATTGACGACCCACGAGGCCGCCGACTTCAACCCGCTATGGTCGCCCGACGGAAGCGCGATCTACTTTCTGTCGACGCGGTCGGGAACCTCGCAAGTGTGGCGCGTCGCGGTGGATGGCGGGATGCCGACGCGGGTGACCGACCAGCCGATGAGCGTTGGCAACCTGATACTTTCACCCGATGGTTCGCACATCGCCTTCACTCACGATGTCTTTACCGATTGTCCGACGTTGCAGTGCACGGTCTCGCGACTGGAGACGGAAGGTGGGCGGGTGTCGAGCGGGGTGCTCCACAGCAAGGTCTTCGTGCGGCATTGGGATACGTGGAAAGACGGGCGTCGCTCGCACATCTTCGTGATGCCGACGGCCGGCGGTGAGGCGCGCGATGTGATGTCGGGTGTCAACGGCGACTCGCCTTCTAAGCCGTTTGGAGGGTCGGAGGAGTTCACGTTCACACCGGACGGTCGGTCGATCGTCTTCACGGCCCGCATCGCCGGCGACGAAGAGCCGTGGTCCACCGACTTCGATCTCTACGTCGTTCCCATCGATGGGTCGAGCGCGCCCTCGCTGATCACCACTGACAATCGGGCCTGGGATACGGGGCCTGTCTTTTCGCCCGATGGGAACACGCTGGCCTACGTAGCGATGGAGAGGCCGGGGTACGAGTCGGATCGATTCCGCATCGTGCTCAAGTCGTGGCCAAACGGCGAGTCGCGTGTCCTGACCGAAGATTGGGACCGATCGGCCGGTGGCATCACATGGTCACCGGACAGCCGCACGATCCTGGTGACAGCGCAGAACGTGGGTAACGTCTCGCTGTTCGCCATCGATGTGGGGAGCGGTCGGGTGCGCACGTTGATCAGCCAGGGCCACGTCCGCGGGCCATCCTACGCCGGCGATCGCCTCGTGTTCGGCATGGACCATTACAAGTCGCCGGTGGAGCTGTACACATCGCGACTGGATGGTTCGGAC
>JBDHJS010000089.1:0-7311 GCA_039586795.1 Gemmatimonadota bacterium | reverse complement strand
GATCTTCTGGCGGGTATCCTCCACGACGATCAGTGCTTCCTGGGAATTGTTCTCCGTCACCAGCTCGCCGGGCTGAGGCTCAATGTTGAATCGGAACAGGCGTGGACCCGTCTCGGTCGCGGTGAACTGCACGCGTACGGTCGACGACTCACCGCTGGCCGGCAGCTGCACATCCTCGGCCGCTATGATTCGCCCATCGTCCTCGACGTTGACCTCCACGTCGCGGCGCCGCTATCCGGCCTGCTCGACGACGAGGTCGACAACCAGGGATGACCCCTGGAGAACACTCCGCGGCGTCTCCACGCGACTCAACTGCACGTCTCGATCGAAACGATCGAGGCCTAGTCCGACCGTGTAGACGGGAACCGAGGCGGCCCGCAGTACCAACAGCGTCTCCGTCAGCGAGGACTCGGAGTTGTCGGCGCCGTCCGTTAGCAGCACGAGCCCGGCGAGGGGCACCGCGGCCAGTTCGCGTCGCGCCGCATCGAGCGCCTGAGAAAGATCCGTCACATCACCGCTACTGGTCAGCTCACCGAACTCGTCGAAGCGCTCCGTATCCCCGGAGAACCGGAAGAAGCGCAGCATGAAGCGCTCCGCCAGCGCTGCGCGCAGCGCGCTATCCGGGCCGGCGAGGTTGTGTTCTACGAACTCCGAGCGTGGAGTCTCATCACGGTCGGCGATCCGCATGCTGCGCGAATCATCAACAACGATGCCCAGGAAGTTTCGCTGCGGGACGACAGTCGGGATCAGCAACATGGGCCGGGCGAGGCAGAACAGCAGCAACGCCAATGCGGAGAGGCGCAAGGTACCCAGCACGAAGACATCGCGTCGGCCCTTTGCTCTAGCTTGCGAGTAGGCTAGAACGACAACGGCGAGAATGACGAAGATAGAGACCGCAACGATCGTGAGAGAAAGCGACGTGCCAAAGGCCAGTCGTCCCTTCTCGAAGACGAGGGGGCGGTATTTGAAGAGGAACGTAAAGATCGATTCCAGAGTCACGGTCTCAATGGCTCATCGCGTAGACGATCATGTTGATACCGATCTGATAAGCGAAGTTCGAGTACTCGAGCGGGTAGTACGGATTTTCCGCCCACTCCCACGCATCGCCCAGGTCGGTATTCCAGTTGATCACGACCATCAAACGGTCGCGGTCGTCGAAGATTCCCAGCAACTTTGGTTCGTAACCATCCTGCTCCCAAGTCGGGCCACCCTGCATTCCCTGTCGCACATTGGGTACTTGGCGGATCATGTCGATATCGTAAAAGACATCGAGTAATGGGTGATCGAGCGGCAACTCGACGATGGGATACTCGGGAAGAACGCGACGCATCTCCGACTCGAAGTTGCGCCACTCCCATGTCCCCCAGAAATCGTCGATCACCAAGAAGCCTCCCGCCAACAAGTAGTCCCGCAGACCCTTGACCTCCGAGTCAGTGAGACTCATGTACCCAACCTCCAGGGCATACAAAAACGGGTACTTGCGCAGCTCGGGGTCGTCGAGCTCTATCGGGTTCTCGAGCTCGTACGCCTCGATGTTCGTGAGGCGACGCACACCGATCAGGAACTGCCGGTCCGCCTTCGGGTAGTCGATCGCCCAGCTTCCGGAGAAGCCTCTGCGGTAGCCGGTGTACATCGCGCGCGTGAAGTAGAAGGCATGGCCGGGAGGCGTGACGTTGACCACATCGTCGATGCGCTCGCCTCGCTGGGCGGGCGCCCCCGCGATCGTCGGGTGGGCAGCTTCACTGGGCGCGAACAGTGGTGTCTCGGCGGCACTCAGCGTGAGGCAGGCCAACGCAACAAGCGCGTACGCGATTATTCGCGGAGACCTCGCCACGGATCGCTCCCCTGTTTCTCCACTCGCTCCTGACCCCTCTAGCGCTTCGCGACCGGCCACCACGGGTCGAACGACCACCCCTTCCGGAGCGAGCCGCCGGTCGACCGGATCCATAGAATGTTCCTTCCTTCTAACCCGTTTAGACGCCCTCAGGTGCCCGGAAGGTTCCCGTCAGCAAGCGGTTTTTGTGGGTTTTGGAATCTAGATACAGAGTAATTCTTATCCGAGGCACGACTTCCCGGCAACGTGTTCGGTGCTTAACCGGGCTAAACAGCAGGATTGATCTCTATGTGGCATTACCTGTATTGACCATGTTACGGCATATATTGTTGCATGTATCACATATACAACTCGCGCCTGAAGCCGTGGCCGATGCCGATAGCAAGCGACGCGCTCGCGCTGAACGCCCTAAAAAGCGGGCGAATAATTTGCTGTTGGTTTTCGAGCTAGCCGGGCACAACGGCGATATCGCCGGGGTCCGTCATTTCGCACCCCAGGGCTCGATGAACTCCTCTTGCTCGACGCCGAGCCCATCGGCGAGTCGCGTCCAATAGTTGAAGAAAGCGATGACCTGAACGGCATCGTGAATGGCCCGATCGTCGAAACCGTGAACTCGGAGGTCATCAAGATCGCCGGGATCCATCTTATCCGGCCGCTTCGTTAACTTCGCAGCGAACAGGCAGAGTGCGCGGTCGCAGGGCGCCAGCGGCGCTGTACGCCAACTCCGTACGACCGCATGCACAAACGCATCCGCGCCATCTTCGTCTTGAATCTCGGCAGCGACCTCTTCCCGGAGGTCGTGTGCGTGTGCCTGCGTTCAATAGTGGCAGTTGAGCTCTTTCGAAACGACGACCGCTAGCAACTCCCGCTGCACTCGCGAGAGAGGTGACTTACCCAAAACGACGGAACCGTAGAGGCGGTAGCTTTCACGCATCGCTTCCGGGTTAACACTCATGACGTGCATGATATTCCACACACGCCCAGTGCGTTCGATCGCGCCGTCGAACATCTTCTTCAAGAGCCCGGTAGCTTTGTCGATGGGAACCTGATCAATCCATGGCATCGGTTAGCCCTCGAGGAAGGTGAGGATGCCCGGCTGGAGGTGTTGCCAAGGTACCAACGGCACGCTATGGCGGCAAGGAATTCTTCGCCAAAGCTCGATTTCAGAAGCCTTCCGCTGCCAATCGTGAGGTCCAGGTTCCATCCATCCTCGCATCGATCACTATGGTCCCAGCCCGATCGGTTCGCAGCACGGGAACCCGTGTCGAGCTTAGTCGATAGATCGTGTGTTGGGACGGATGGCCGTACCGATTCCCTCTCCCGACGGAGATGACGGCCAGCTCTGGCCGTACCGCATTGAGGAAGGAACGTGAGGTGGACGACGCGCTCCCATGGTGCGATACCTTTAGCACGTGAGCCCGCACCGTTTCCGGATTGAAGCGACTTAGCTCATCTTCGACTGTTCCCGGCACATCTCCAGTGAACAGCATGCGGAACTTCCCGTACTGAAGGAGAAAGACAAGGCTCAATTCGTTCGCCGGGGCGGAGCCGCCACGGCGGTCATGTGCCGGATGAAGAAATCGTAATTCAAGGCCGTCCACCTCCAACCGGTCGCCTGAATCCGCATGCAGCCAGGGAATTGAATCACGAGCAATTGCTCTGAGCAACTCCACTAGCCCGACCTGGCCTGACACATGGTCCACGGCTACAACGCGATCCACGTCGAGTTTGTCGGCGATGGCCGGAAACCCACCGACATGATCCAGGTCGGGGTGGCTCGCTATCCAAGCCGACAACCGTCGGACACCGCGCTCTCGAAAGAAGGGTAGAACCCTCCGCTCGCCGGCATCGAAATCACGTATCTTCGGGCCCGCATCGATGAGCAGCCATCTTCGATTCGGTGTCCGCACGGCGATTGCTTCCCCCTGCCCCACGTCCAGTACGAACACGGCCAGTCCGCCAGGCTCCATTCGTGATCTCAACGCCGGCCATGATACAGCGATCGAACCGGCGATCCCGATCGCCAGGATGAGTCGCCGACGCTGCCACGCACCGTGCACTGCGTGAGCACCCAGGACCAGCAGCACCAGGTAACACAACGCGGGCAGTAGGCCGGGTGGCGATAGCTCGAATGAGGCCCATGGCGCGCTGGCAAGGATGCCGGCCACATGGTCGATACAGCGGAGCACGATCACTGCCGCCGCTGCCGGCCACGCGGCCAGGGCTGGCCAGGGTGCCAGCGCCGCGGAAGCGAATAGCGCCGGCAACGCCAGAGCGAGCAGTGGGATCGCGACAACGTTGCCAACGATGGCTGCCGGCGCGACGCGACCGAAGAACGCGGCCGTGATCGGCGCGGTCAACAACACCGCCGCCGTGCTCGTGATCATTCCTACGGCGATCCCGTTCAGCGCACCAAGAAGCCGGCCACGGGTTGTGAGCGCACGAGCCTCCCCGCTGGCATATCCAACGGCTGCGGCACCCGCGAATGAGAGTTGAAAGCCCGGCTCAACAACACTCCATGGTCGCGCCAACAACAGAATCAGCGCCGCGAGCCCCAGTACATCGAACGCCGATGACGCACGCCCCGCGACTCTGGTCAGCGTCCATAGCACAACCATCAGTCCCGCGCGCACCGCTGAAGGTGGCGCCCCTATCAGCAGCACGTAGCCGGACGTAAGGACCACGGTGAAGAGTCGCGCGCCATCGGTCGTCAGCCGAGCCATGCGACCCATACCGAAGAGGGCGGCGGCGAGCATCCCGACGTGCAGTCCTGAAATGGCGAGGAGGTGTGCCAGGCCGGATCTCGCGATGCGGTTCGTCGTCTCCTTGCCCAGAGTTTCTCGCTGGCCCAGCACCAGAGCCTGTGCTAACGGCGCCCAACGCCGTGGGTAGACGCGCCAGAGCCGCTCGGCGAGCGCGCCCCGCATCGTAAGAAAGGGATTGCGAGACAAACTCGTTGACCGAGCGACCGCCAGCGAATCGATCGATAGCCATCCCCAGCGATCGGGGGCTCGTATCGATCTTCCAGGAGTGCGCGCCGGCTGCCAAACGCCGTTCAATCTGTACAGCGTACCCGGCCGGACCGGGCCCTCCGTCCACGCGCGAACGTCGCCAGCCCATTCGCACTCTACCTCCGCCTCAGGTTCCGGCCGTAGCCGAACGCTTCCTCGTTCCCCAGTCGGAAGAAAACCGATCGCCCGGGCGTGCAGCTCCACGCGCTCTCCAGACTCCCAACCTCTTCGGCAATCAACGGCGGCGCGACGGGACTCGTTCATCCCGATGAGCGCGCCACCGGCCGCGATGCCGAGGAGTACCGCCGCGACGAGCGGACCCTTCTCGCTGAGCAGCCGGGCGGCCAGTCCGGCCACGGTCGCAGCCAGCAGACCGGCAGCGATCAGGTGTATATCGGAATCACCGAGGCCCAGAACGAGGCCGGAAACGAGAGCAACCGCGGAAAGCGCGAGGGGGCGAACTCTGGGTGGGCGTCGCTTCGTCATCCAAGACAACGTGACCCACCGAGATCAACCAATCTTCATCGCTTGTGCAGCGAGTTCGTCTTTGCGGCCGACGAGCTAAATGGTATATTGAATTACAGGCAGAGTGCTAAAGCGAAGCTACTAAGCGAAGAGTCTGGTTATGAGCCGCGCCAAGCTGCTCGTCCCGCCTCGAGCGATTGCCCTACTCAGCTTTCCCGTCGCTATCGCATTAGCGCTGTTCAGCTGCAGCGACGGTACGCGCCGACCGCAGTGAGCCCGGTCGGCACCTTGCGCTTCTCCCGCTGATCCACGAAACTAGGCGCGATGAAAAGCCAATCGAAGAGCCTCTACGTCGTGCTGGTCCTCGCAACGATACTCGCCGGCTGCGACGATGCGACGGAGCCTGGCGACCTCATCGTTGAGGGGGTCAACCTCACCGAGCTGTTCGCACCTCCTACCCAGGACGAGACCAACGCGATCCTCGCCGAGTGGGCGAGCCGCGATCCTGTGGCCGCGGACATCGATACCGCTATCGACACCGCGCTCACCGTCGGCACCGTAGACGTGCGGCTCCGCATCGTGTCGCACGATGTCAGCGGCGTGACGCACTACGGGGCGATCATGGTGCCGGACGGCGCCCAGCCCGGTACCCTGCCGGTCCTGATGTACCTGCACGGCGGGGACAACGGCGAGAACCTGGACTGGCTGCTGCCTTTGCTGCCGATCTTCCTTGAAGACGAGGTCGGGCAATTTGTTTTCGTGCTCCCCTCGTTCCGGTCGGAGCGTCTGCGCTTCGGCGGGGTCGATTACGTCTCGGACGGTCCGTCCAGCCCGTGGGATTGGGATGTCGACGATGCGATCGCGTTGCTGAACGTGGCGCTGGCGACGACGCCGGAAGCGGACGCCGACAACATCGGCGCCATCGGCTTCAGCCGCGGCGGTGGCGTCGGCCTGCTGATGGCGGAACGGGATCCGCGAGTCGAGGTCCTGGTGGAATTCTTCGGCCCCACCGACTTCCACGGACCCTTCGTGATGGAGGTCGCCGAGGAGGCGCTACTGGGCACGCTCCGCGACCTGCCCGGTCTGGCACATCTCGATAGCACCTTCATTCAGCCGCTGAAGCGCGGCGAGATGACCATCGAGGACGTTCGGCCGGAGCTGACGCGTCGTTCCGCCGTCTACTTCGCCGACCTTCTGCCACAGCTTCAGGTTCATCACGGAACGGACGACCAGGTTGTACCGGTCGGGGAAGCGGAGCGGTTGATCGAGGTGATGCAGGGGCTAGGCCGCGGCGCGCCGGGCTTCGAGTACTACCTGTACGAGGGCGGCGGCCACGATCCGTTGACGCTGACTGGAAGCTTCACGCGCGCTACAGACTTTCTGAGTCGCCTGACCGCGGCGCCGCTGGCGTATCGCTGATTCAGCGAAGCCGCCGACCGGTTAGCGAGATATCCACCCGCGCCAGTATATCGTCCTGTGGGATGAATCCGCGAAAGCGGCTGTCGGGGAAGCCCAACATGTCGCGTCGGTCGGAGAGCAGCAGAAGCGAGTCGTCCGGCACGATCCATGGACCCCAATCGTAGAGTTCACCTTCTATCGCAAAATCCGAATACGAAGCCCGGGGACTACCGATCACGAAGTTCCAATCCTGCGGCTCGCCGTTCACGACGATCCTGCCGGCTTCCATCCCCACGGTATCACCCGGCAAGCCCGCCACACGCCGTAGTACGTGAAACTCGCGATCTCGAAATTGATAGCGCCAGATGACCAAATCGCCCCTGGCGATGGGGTCGGCGGGTGAAAAGGAGAGGAAGTACTCGCCCTGCTCTACCGTGGGCTCCATCGACTGACCGGTCTGGATATAGACCGAGGGCCAGCGCGCTCCGCCGCGCGTCAGCCAGATCATCAACGCGATCAGCGTCAAACAGGCGAGCCAGAAAACGTACCTGAGTGCTTTGGTGATGCGGTGCGTCAGGCCTTCTCCCCGGTCTCCTCCAACAC
>JBDHJS010000088.1:0-13484 GCA_039586795.1 Gemmatimonadota bacterium | reverse complement strand
ACGATGCTCGCCTGGAGTCCCGGAACGAAGAAGAAGAAGGCGGGCGTGGCGATCATGCCGGATGTAGCGGACTCGGCATCCTTTGTCGCCTGGCTGCCGCAGGCCAAAGGCAAGTACGTGCTGATGTCGTTCCCGGAGCCGACCTGTCGACCGGACGGCAACTGGCAAGAGAACGCGACCGAGGCGTCGTTCGAAGCGATGCAGGCGGAACGCGATGCGGCGCGTGAGGCGTGGGGCGCACGCTCAGAAGCGACGGGTCTCTCGTTCAGCGGGCTGGTCGGCGCGATCGAGGACGCCGGCGCTGCGGGCATCGTGACTGGCGGACGGTCGTTGGGATGGGGCACGTATCGTGTGTTCAGCGCGCGAACCGAGGAGATCCCGACCTTGATCCTCAGCTGCGAGGACTATGGCCTGGTCTTCCGGCTGGCCGAGAACGGGCAGGACCCGGTGCTGGAAGTCGAGGCGAAGGCAGATTTCAAGGGCGAGGTCCCGGTCTTCAACACGATCGCGGAGATCCGCGGCAGCGAGAAGCCGGACGAGTACGTGGTGCTGTCCGCTCACTTCGATTCGTGGGACGGCGGCTCGGGCACGACTGATAACGGGACGGGCACGATCACGATCCTCGAGGCGATGCGGATCATCAAGGAAGCGTATCCGAACCCGAAGCGTACGATCATCGCTGGCCACTGGAACGCCGAGGAGCAAGGGTTGATCGGATCCCGGGCGTTCGCCGCCGATCACCCCGAGGTCACAGAAGGTCTTCAGGCGCTGTTCAACCAGGACAATGGCACCGGTCGCATCGTGCGGATCTCGATGCAGGGTCTGTTGGAGGCGGGCAACTTCTTCTCCAGTTGGCTGGCACAGGTTCCGCCGGAGATCACGCAGCACATCGACCTGCAGATACCGGGAACGCCGGGCGGCGGTGGCAGCGACTACGCGGCGTTCGTCTGCGCCGGCGCGCCGTCGTTCTTCCTGGGCGCCCACAACTGGAGCTACTTCCCCTACACGTGGCATACGAACCGTGACACGTTCGACAAGATCGTGGCCGACGATCTGAAGAACAACGCGACGCTGTTCGCGATGCTGACCTACCTGGCCTCAGAGGACCCGGAGTTGATGCCCCGGGAGCAGCGGGTGCTGCCGGTGAGTCAGCGGACCGGTGAGCAGATGACGTGGCCGCAGTGTCGGCAGCCGCGGCGGAGCTGGGAGGAGTATCGTAATCGGTAAGAGGTAAGGAGTAAGGGGTAAGGAGTGGCTAAGATGGTCACCCCTTACCCCTCACCCCTTACCGCAGTCAGTAGCCCGCCAACTCGACAATCGCCGCCTTCACATCCTCCACCTGCGGCAAGATGTAATCCTCGACGTCCGGAGCGTAGGCGACGAAGGTGTCCGTTGCGGCGACGCGCTTCACCGGGCCGTCCAGCCATTCGAAGAGCTCGTCGGCGATGCGGGCGGCGATCTCGGCACCGTAACCCCACGACAGCGAGTCCTCGTAGACGACGATCACTTTGTTGGTCTTCTTGACCGACTCGGCGATCATCTCCATGTCGAACGGGCTGAGCGTGCGCAGGTCGATGACCTCGGCTTCGATTCCAGATTCCTCTGCCGCCGCCTTGACGGCGCGGAACGAGCGCTCGACGGTGGCGCCATAGGTGATGATGGTGAGATCCGAACCTTCTCGAACGAGCCGGCCGCGGCCGAACGGGATCATATACTCGGGTCCGGGATAGCGGCCTTTGTTGTAGGTCTGGCGGTAGAGGTGCTTGTGCTCGAGGAACAGTACAGGGTCGTCGCAGCGGATCGCCGTGCGGAGCAGCCCATTGGCATCTTCGGCGGTCGCCGGGCAGACCACTCGCATGCCGGGCGTGTGCGTGAAGATGCTGGCGCCGGTCTGCGAGTGGTAGATCGCTCCGCCCTTTAGGTAGCCGCCGTAGGTCACGCGTACGACCATCGGGCAGCTGAAAGCGTTGTTGGAGCGCCAGCGGATGAGGGGCACCTCATCGCGCAGCTGCATCATGGCGGTCCAGATGTAGTCGAAGAACTGGATCTCGACCACCGGCTTCAGTCCGCGCTGCGCGAGGCCGACGGCGCGGCCGACGATGTTCGCTTCCGCCAACGGCGAATTGTAAACGCGCGCGGAACCGAATCTCTTTTGCAGGCCCCAGGTGACCTTGAACACGCCGCCTTTGCCTTTGACCTCGTCCAGCGCATCTTCGCGGCTGGCGTCGGCGACGTCTTCGCCGAATACGAGGATCGCCGGGTTGCGCTCCATCTCATCGCGCATGCAGGCGTTCAACAGATCGACCATCGTCGTCGGGTCGGTGTCGCCGAACTCCGGTTCCGTCGCAAACTCGTCGGTCGTCGGGTCGACATCCGGTGAGTAGACGTAGAGCATCGCCGATTCGGGTGGAGGCTGTGGCGCCTCTAAGGCGCGATCCGTCGCTTCCTCGATCTCGGCGTCCACCCCGTCCTTCAGCTTCTCGAGCTCTTTGTCGGAAAGGATCGATTCGTCGACGAGGAACTGGGCGAACGTCGTGAGCGGATCACGCTTCGCTTCTTCCTCTCGCTCCTCCGGCGAACGATAGAGGCGCTCGTCGTCGGACATCGAGTGTGAGTACGGCCGGATAACGTGCGCATGGATCAGCGCCGGCCCTTTGCGGGCCCGACAGTAGTCGACGGCGCGCGACATGACGTCGTAGCTCGCAATGGGGTCGCAGCCGTCGACTTCCTCGATGTACAGCCCGGGAATGCCGCTCATGCACTTCGAGATGCTGCCGCCTGGCGTCTGCACCTCGATCGGCACCGAGATGGCGTACTTGTTGTCCTCGATCAGGAAGATGACCGGCAGCTTGAGCGTCGCCGCCGTGTTGATCGCCTCCCAGAACTCGCCCTGACTGGTGGTGCCATCGCCGGAGGTGACCAGGACGACTTCGTCATCCGTGAAGAGGTCCGTTCGGTCCTTGAGCGCTTCGATGAGTTGGAAGCGATGACCCGCTTCGGCGCAGCCGACGCTGTTCAGGAACTGGGAGCCGGTCGGGCTGGAGGACGTAACGATGTTGAATTCCTTGTGCCCCCAGTGGCTCGGCATCTGACGGCCGCCGGATGCGGGATCCTCCTCGGCCCCGACGCCCTCCAACAACATCTCGTAAGGTGTGACGCCCAGCTGGAGGCAGAGCGCCCGGTCGCGATAGTAAGTATAGAACCAATCGTAGCCGGTTTTGAGTGCCGTCCCGGCGGCGACGCCGATCGCCTCGTGCCCGGCGCCGCTGATCTGGAAGAAGATTCGGTTCTGCCGCTTGAGCTGCATCTCCCGGTCGTCAAGTCGGCGCGACAGGTAGATGGTGCGGTAGAACCCGATCAGCTGCTCCGGGTCCAGCCCCATGTAACGGTCTTTGTTGCCGGCAGGCTTGGTGCGTGTCGCCATTTCGCTGCTTCAGGTATCCGGGTAAAAGTCCAGCTCGAGCGGGTCTCTAGCGTCCAACAAGATATGCGGGTACCCCTCGAGGAGCCAGCCGTTTCGTGTTTTACCTTTCAAGCGTGCGGGTTCTGGCGCAAACGGCCGTTTCCCTGTTATACTATTGTCCCAATCAACCCCGTCAAACTAATGTTCCCTGACCGGTCTGTGAGTGAGACCCGATGGACTCATATTGTCTAAGTCTCACTCCGGCAGTAGCTTCCGTGCCCTAACCGGAAAAGAGAAGGTAGTGATCGAGCACCCGTCAGCTCAGATGGACAACGTGGTATGTGACCGCTGCTCCACTCCGCTACCCGTAGGTAGCAAGTTCTGCGGGGAGTGCGGCACGCCCATACCCGGGCTGGCCGGGGCTCGCTACGCCAACGGATTCCCCACCGACCTGCGCCAGGCGCTTCAGATGGCGACCACCGGGGAATACGAGGTGCACCACGAACTGGGCCGCGGGGGCATGGGCTCGGTGTTCTTGGCACGGGAAGTCGGGCTGGATCGCCTGGTCGCCATCAAGGTACTGCCTCCCAACCTGATGTTCGACGAGGGGCTGATCGAGCGCTTCAAGCGCGAGGCGCGGATGGTGGCGAAGCTCCATCATCCGAACATCATACCGGTCTATCGTGTCCATCACAGCCAGAACCTAGCCTTCTACACGATGCACTTCGTGCCCGGGCGTTCGTTGGCAGAAATGGGGCCGAACCGGATTCCGTCGCTCCAGGAAGTGGAGCGGACTCTGCTGGAGGCGGCGGCCGGTCTGGGCTACGCGCACAAGCGCGGCGTGATTCACCGCGACGTCAAACCCGCCAATATCCTGATCGATGCGGAAGGTCACGTTCACCTGACGGACTTCGGAATCGCCAAGGCGCTGGTGGGAAGCACGCACCTCACTGAGACGGGCGCGGTGATCGGGACGCCGCAGTACATGGCGCCGGAGCAGTGCGAGGGCCGTATGGTGGACGGTCGTGCGGATCAGTACTCGCTTGCCGCCGTCGGCTATCAGTTGTTGACCGGGCAGCCGGTGTTCGTCTCCGACTCGATGAAGGAGCTGCTCTACCATCATCTGTTCACGCCGCCGCGACCGCTCAACGCGGTGAGGCCGGAAACACCGCTGCCACTTCGGGACGCAATTCACAAGGCCCTGTCGAAGGATCCGTCGGACCGTTTCGACTCGATGGAGGATTTCCGGCTCGCCGTCGAAGGGAAGGGTCCACCGGTGTACGTACCGTGGCTGGACGAGAAGGGCGATCGTCGAGTCAACACGCCGCAGCCGGGCGAGCATCCGTTTCGGCGGTCCAGTGATCCGCCGACGACGGAGAAGTTGGCGATCGCCAACGGACGAGAACGGGATCGCCCGGAAGCTTCGGGGGGTCGCTTCCATCGTTACGCGATGGGCGCGCTGGCCGTCGCCGTCGTTGCGATCTCCGTCGGCGCCGTCTATGCGATCACGCAGGGCGTCGGCTTCGAAGGTTCGTGGCGCGATAGGTTCGGCGCGGGGGTTGCGACCGAATTGACGTCTGATGGGGAAAGCGGCGAAGCGCTCAACCCGGCAGAGCCCGGCGGGGAAGTCCTCGCCCCCGGCGTCAATGGGGCAGCGGCCATACCCGAAACCGGTCGGCTGACCATTACTGGGGACCTGCCGCAGGGAGCGCGTTTGGAGATCGCGGGCGCGGGCATCGACGAACTGATCGGCGACAACCGGGAGTTCGATGTGACGCCCGGCGCTCAGACGATTAGTATCAGCGCCGCAGGCTTCAACACATTCACGCGCGATGTAGACATTGAGGCTGGTGAGAACGCGATACTCGAGGTGATGCTCGAAGAAGTTCCAGCGCCGCGGTCGACACCGGAGCGCGTCGTGGACAGCCGGCCGCTTGTGCCGGCGGACCTACTCGCCCGGTTGGACAGCCTGATGCAGCAGGGCGATGTCCTGCTCTTCACGACGTATCGCTACTATGATGCGGCCGAACTCTATAGACAGATCGAGCGCCTGGCCACCGATGCGATCATCGACTATCGGAACACCGACACACTCGAAGCGATGCTGACTAGCGTCCGTGAGAAGATAGACAAGGCGAAGGAATTCTGTCGCCGTGACGATCAAACCCGCTGCCCATAACCTGTGCGGTTAGAGAACGGACTGCGCGACCCAATCGGTAACCCGTCAACCGACGTGATGCGACGGGCCATCTACCTCATCTCCCTCCTCTGTGTCTTCATCAGTTGCGCTTGGCCGGCGCGGGCTAATGGCCAAGACGTGCAGCCCTACACGCTGGACCAAATCGTCCGACTGCTGGAGTCGGGCGTCTTCTCGGACGACCGTATCATCGCGTTGGCGCAGGAGAACTGCATCGCGTTTCGTGTGCAGGGTGAGCCTGTACGAACGCTGCTGTCGGCGGGTGCCTCGGTGGACCTGCTCAACGGGCTGAGCGAGGCCTGCGTCGAGCTTCCGGTCACTTGGGTCATGATCACGCCGGCCGAGCTCGACCTGACGATCGGGGATACGGTGGTCCTGCAAGCTCAGGCGTTGGGGCCGGACAGCACGCAGATCCCGGATATCGCGTTCGAGTGGAGCGTGCAGGATACCAGCATCGCCAAGGTGTCGGCCGATGGTACGATCGCGGCGAAGGGCATCGGCGAAACCCGCGTCATCGCGCGGAGCGAGGAAGGGCCGGAGGGCACCGTCGACGTCAGCGTGACGCGGCCGGTGGCGGTCGATGATCCGGGGGTGGAGGAGCCGCCGGATTCGCTCATCGCGGGTAAGAGCGTGGGCACCGCGGCGGCGCTGGGGATCATCCCGGGCGGCGGGGAGCTGTACGTGGGCAACACGGCCAAGGGCATCGCAATTCTGGTCGGCTCGGCAGCGGCGATTGGTGTGGGCGTGCTGCTGACGTCGGAGGATACGTCCGACGTGGCCTTCACTGCCACGGGCCCACCTAGTTGTAGCGAGACGTCCTGTAGCTATCCCGTGGACGTGAACGCCACGATCAACGAGACGAACTACGTCGTGGTCGGTGCAGCTGTGGCGGGCGCGCTGTGGCTGTACGGACTGATCGATGGAATGATCGCGGCCAAGAACTCTCGGGTCCCGCCGTCGCCGGAAGACATGGAAGGGGATCCGGGGCTCTCATTGCAGGTGGTGCCTGTCGATGGAATTCGTGTTTCCCGGAACGGCTACACCGAGATCACTTTCTTACGGGTCAAGTCGTGAGATACAGAGTCCAGGTCTTCGCGATACTTGTTTCGGTCTTGCTCACCGTCAGCTGTGAGAAGACGTCTACCGAGAGCGGTTCGGGAACGCTCTCTGCGCAGATCGGCATCGACCCTGCTTCGTCTGGTTTCATCGCGAGCGGCGACACTCTGGTAGGTGACCAGGTCATGTTCGAGGGTCGCGTGATGAGCGGCGGTTCCGAGGTCCCGTCGTCGGGGCTCGAGTTCACTTCCGATAATTCCGACGTGGTAGAGATCCTGAACTCCAGTACGGGGCAAGCGTTGTTGAAGCAAGTTGGGAGCGCCCGGGTCACGGTCACGTTCGAGAGGCCGTCCCTCGAGAATCGTGCCGAGCCGCTGACGGCCTTCATGGACGTTAGCGTCAGCGAATACGAAGTGGAGCTGTCACTTCGCTCGAGCGTCACTGACACTCCAGTCGACTCGGCTAACGCGCTGGTCGAAGACACGGTGCAGGTCGTGGCCCAGGTGCGTCTGAACGGCGCGACCGTTCCGTCTGGGGGCCTGACCATCACCCGAATCTGCCCAGCCTGGCTGACGATGAGGCGGCGCTGGTGGGCGTCGGCCAGGCGAACCTGGTCGTCCAGATGACCCAGCCGGCGATACCCGGCGGTGGCCTGCTCAGCGACTCCATCAACGTCAACGTCGAGAGCCTGATCATCGAGCTGAAAGTCGAGTCGCTGGTGCCCGGCTCCGGCTCGGACCACCTCAACGTCAACGGAGACACGCTGGTCACCGACTCGGTGCAGTTCAGCGGGATCGTCATCGAGGCGGGCAACGACACGACGCCGATAACGAGTGCCACGTGGACGTCGTCGAATACGAGTGCCGTTCGTATAACGGATTCCGCGGCAGGCATCGGCACGTTCGACGGTGTGGGGACCGCGGTGGTGAGCGTCACCTTCGACGATCCGGTCGTGCCGATCAATACCGACTCGATGATCGTTCCGGTTACCACCTACGTGACCAGCCTGGACCTCCAGTCGTTCTACACCGGGTCCGATACGGACACGCTGGTCACCGACAGCGTCGGCGTCGGAGTCGACGTGACGAAGAACGGCGCCCCGCAGGCGGAGTTGCTGGCGACCACGGAATCCAGCGACTCGTCTATCGTAGCGATCATCGACGGTCCGGCAGGCGAGGTGCTGTTCGCGGATACGGGGCAGGCATGGGTGTACGTGACGCTGGCCCAGCCGACGCTGCCGCGGGCCGTGCTGCGCGACTCCATCGATCTCGAGATCAGCACTTATGTGGCGGCGATCAGCGACCCCGGGACGCCGGTGATGGGCGACTCGCTCGACTATGACGTGACCGTGACGGACACCCGGGGCGATACAACGATCGCGACCTATACGGCCGACTTCCAGACAAGCGATGCAACGGTGATCGAGATCGTAACCGCTGCGACGGGCCGAGCCTTTGCGAGAGACATCGGGACGGCGACGGTGAGCGTGGACCTCGTCGCTCCCGCGCTGCCGAACCCGGACAGCACGATCTCGGATGCGCTGGCGCCGACGACGATAACCGAGGAGCGGTTCTACGGTACGTTCTCCACGCTGTCCGGAGACTTCGGGGACACGGTGATCGTCCGCGGGTCGCAGGTGCATACGTTTACCGACAGCACGCGGATCTTCTTCCCGAACGGCACGGTGCTGTTCGCCGATACGTCGTGGACCGACTCGCTGCGGGCGGTGGTGGGCGCCGGTTCGGAAGTTGGTCAGCTACTGTTCTACAACCTGCTCGCCGATGGCAGCCCGGACCGGGACAGCGTGCCGTCGATCGATACGTTCACCGGCGGCGGTACGGTCGCAGACCCGTTCGAGCCCAACGATACCTTCCCGCTCACCACGGCGGACTCCATCGGCCTACCGTTCGAGGTCTTCCTCAGCATCGACCCGGCGAAGACGAGCCCCATCGACAACAACTTCTTCTACTTCTTCATGACCGCGGGCGCCGATGTGACGGCGACGGCGGAATGGCAGCAAGTGGCCAACATCGACTTCTATGTGTGCAGCGGGAACGGAAACCCGCCCACCGACATCATCGCGATCTGTCAGTTGACCGGAGCGGCGACCGATACGACGGGCATAGAAACGGACACGGGGAATATCGGCGCGGGCGGCCCCTACGTCCTCAGGGTCTGGTGCGAGGACAGCTGTCCCGCTGTGCCACTGACCTACAAGCTCACAGTCCGGCAATAGCAGCGACGCAACCACGGTTCATCGAGGATGGCAAAGAGAGACACGCTCGTCATATGCCCCGCTTGCGGGGAGGTGAATCCGGCAGAGAACGTATCGTGTAAGGTCTGCCTGGCCGAGCTGGGCGGTGACAAGAAGTCGGCCAGCGCCGCCGTGAGTCAGCTCGCTCACCTGGCGCAGCTGGTCAAGCGGGTGGAGACGACGAACCGCAGGCTCGGCATGCTGATCGGCAGCATCTGGCTGATCTTCTTGCTTGTTGTCTTGTGGACGATCGTGGCAGGACTGATGGGTGTCGGCGGACCGGCGTCGCTGCTCTACTGGCCGTTCTAGCCGAGTCCCCAGAAAGCTCGAGGGCCACCGTTCGGTGGCCCTTTCTATTCTGGGCTACTCTTCCGCGACTTCGAAGTCCGGCCGCGCTTCCGGGTGCATGATCTGACCGCCCAGGGATGACGTCCAACCGACCAGAGCAACACCGATCAAGCTGGAAACCAGCAAGCTCGAAACGAACCAGCGGGGCAGCGTACTCTTGTCGCGGAACGCGACGAGTCCCACGAGTGCCGCCGCGCCGATGATCTCGATGAGGATCATCGCCCAAACCGCGATATCCTCGTGGGCATGGAGGATATCCTCGGAGGCGCCCGGCAGGTGCTCGACGATTTCCTCCGCCGGCTCGCCCGTTAGGTAGACGGGGATCGTGATCAGTGCGACGAAGATCATGAGGATGGCGCCGACCCGGGCCAGCTCGTCGCTGCGCCGGATCATCGCCGCGGCCAGGATGGCGGCGCCGAACACCAGGCCGATGACGGGGAAGTGATTGATCGCCAGATGGAGGTGCGCAGGATTCATAGCAGGTCACCTATTCTCGTTGATGAATTCGACCAGGGACTCCAGTTCGACGTCGCGCCCCGACAGTACATCCTCTATCGTCGGGTCAATGGGGATGTCGGGGATCAACCCTCGGTCCACCGGCGTGTAGCCCGACACGGCCATGGTGTAGCGGACCATCGGAATGCCGACGCGGATTCTCGTGTTGGGCAGTGTGAGCGTCGGGACGAAGCCCGAGGTGTTGCCGTAGTATCCCGCGCCACTCTCTTCGCCGGCGAAGCGCGCCACACCATGGAAGTGAGCCACCGACGTGAACTCGCCGGTTGCTGAGAAGCTCCTGCCGTTCATCAGGACGTACGCATTCCCTTCGAACGTGGGATCCAGGTTGCTCTGAACGCCGAGGTTGGGGTGTCCGAGCAGGTCGTAGGTCCCATGATCGTTCTCGCGAAGCCGTTCCTCGGGCATGCTCTCATTGCCGGCGTTCGTGTGTTCGAGGAAGTCGAACTGGTTGTCGTTGACCTCCAGCGAGCGGTAGTAGTCGAAGTCCTCATCGATCAGGTAGGCAACGAGAAGTCTTCCGAACACATCTGAACCGCCACCGTTGTCTCGCACGTCGATGATAAGATCCCGGACGCCTCTCCGCTGGAACTCCTCGAAGCTGTCCTCGAGAAACTGCGGGTAGTCGATGCCTTCCCGCTGGTAGACGCTGCCGGCAAAGGTGCGCACGGTGAGGATCGCTATGTCATCGCGATACTCGAGTTCGATCGCCGGTCCGCTCACTGCCGCTTCCGGGTAGCGGCTGTTGAATCGCTCGGTCAATTCGGCACCGGTCAGCCCATCGACGGTCACGGTCTCGGCGCGTCCGGTTTGTGGATCGACGTAGGCGAGCTCGAACCGGGTGGTGAGTCCGTTGAGCAGGCTGTACATACGGCCGAAGAGCGTCGTGCTTTCCAGCGTTCGGTACTTGGACGTCTCGATGCGCCCGTCAGAAGACATGAGCGGCAGCAGCCTGCCCACGAGTTCGTCGATTGCCACGCCGTTGATGGAGATCAAACGCGCGCCGAGCAGGTCGTCGGACAGGTCGCTGTAGTTGCGGTGCACGTAGGCAACGCCATCCAGGAACCTGAGCTTGAATGGTAGGGAGATCGGCCGCGATTCCAGGTAATCGGCGTAATCCGGCGAGCTGTTCCAGCGGGTGTGCCCGTCGTTGGCGGCGGCGATGGCCGGCGCTAGGAGGCGCAGGAACTCGGCTTCCGTCATCGGACCAGTGATGCGGTTCTCGGTCGCATCGAAGACGGCGTCGATCTCCGCCACACTGGAATAGCGATAGAGCCCGGCGTGGCCTTCCTCGAGTGCGCCGCGCAGGACGGCGAAGTCCGATCTAAGCTCGTCGACTCCGTATTGCCGGGACGGGTCGTAGCTCCGTTCCGTCGCCTGCTGGGCCGCGGCCGCTTGTGGCGATCCGCAGAGCAGAGCGAGCACTATAAGGCTTCGACGGTTCACCTTCTACCTCCTGTGTGCTTTCAACTATAGGGGAATGGAGCGGAAGGGATTCGAACCCTCGACCTCCTGCGTGCAAGGCAGGCGCTCTCCCAGCTGAGCTACCGCCCCCTTCGATCGGCGCCCTAATCTATTCGACCCTTACCGGTTCCTCAATCTCGCAGTCTTTTCTTGCTTTCCCATCCAGCGTTGACAACGCCGGCGCTCGGTCGTATCGGAAGTTCCTGTTGGATGACCCGGGACTCGAGTCAGGGAGGAAGAGTGAATCCACGGCGGAGGGAGAAGTTGGAGGATCTGGCTGAGCAGCCGTCGTTGCGGTCGAGTTGGCGCGTGCCGCGACAGCCATTGGCAGCGATCATCGTTGCGCTCGGCCTGTTGGGCACAGCTGCTGGACCCGCCCGGGCCCAAGACGCCGGCGACGAGCTCGGCAATTGGCTCATCTACAACGGCACCTTTTTCTTCTCGGACCACTGGAGCCTGTTTACCGAGGGGCAAGTGCGACTGTGGGAGGTCGCTTCGAACGTGAACGAGCTCCTCGTGCGGGTCGCGGCGCACTACAACTTCACCCCGGACGTCATGGTTGGTCTCGGCTACGTCCGCGCCGACCACTGGCCATTCGAGGACGGTGACCGCGATCGGATCGAGAACCGGCTGTATCAGCAGTTTGCCATCCGGCACTTCGTGGGACGCGCCCTGTTCGAGCACCGCTATCGACTCGAGCAACGCTGGCTGAAACGGAATGACGTAACCGACTACTCCAATCGGGCGCGTTACCGGTTGCAGGTGACGACGCCACTGACCCGGCCGACGATGGAGGCGGGGGTCTTCTTCATCAACGCCTACGACGAGATCTTCATCAGCTTCGACGACGTACGCGCGTTCGACCAGAACCGGTTCTATGTGGCTGGAGGGTATCAGTTCACAAGGCTATCGAACCTACAACTCGGCCTGCTTTGGCAGGCACGTACGTCGGCTGACTTCTTCAGGCTACAGATCTTCTACACCCACAACTTCGACTTCCGGTAAGGCAGGTAGGCGATTAGAGCGTCTATGCCGCGAGGCTGACTCGTGAGTGGCTCGTCGAGAGGGAAAGGGGAAAAAGGCAACAACCCGTCTTGCACAGGGTTTGAGTCCCGTCTACGTTTGGCGCCACCGCAAGACTGTATTTCTTGAATCACACTAGGAGCAACATCGTGAAGAAGACCCTTGCCAGGGCAATCTTGCCAGCGGTGCTTCTGTCCCTCGCGTCTTTCCAGCCGGCGCAGGGTCAGGTGCTGCTGGGGATACTGTTTGGCGACAAGCTCGCCAGCGAGCGTTTTCACATCGGTCTCAACGTGGGAGCGAACCTCGCCGACCTTTCGGGCATCGACGGTACCAAGATGAAGCCGGGCTTGCTGCTCGGTCTGGTCGCCGAGTGGAGGGTCTCGGGCGACTTCTACTTACAGCCGGAGCTGTTGCCTTTCTACCAGGCGGGTGCCAAGGACATGCCGCCGGAGTTGTTCGGTGCGCCGCCTCCGTTTGACACCCTGGTTGCAGACCGGTCGGCCCAGCGCAACCTCAACTACTTCGAGATACCGGTGATTGTGAAATACGGTGCGTTGAAGCGGCGTTTACATCTCGGGGCGGGCCCGCAATTCGGGTTCCTGCTGGGGGCGACGGACGTCTTCTCCGGGGTCATCAACAACGAGATTACGGTTAATGAAGACATTGGGGATAGCCTCAACTCGTTCGATGCCGGCGTCGCGTTCCACGTCGAATTCAAGCTGAAGGACAATCCGTTCGCCGCGAGCCTGACGGCCCGCTATTATCTCGGGTTGACGGATACCGTCAAAGACAACCCCGGCGACGCGGTCTACAACCGGGTCCTGTCGGTCTTCGGGTCGATCCCGATTGGGGGCGGCCCAGAAGAGGAAGAATGAGCGAGCCAGTGACCGTATAGGGCTCAGTTCTTCTACTCCTTCGATGCCCCCGACCCGTGAAGTGAACTAGCCAGGGATAAGGATGAAGCTATGATCCTGAACAGTATCCGCAGGCTCGCTCTCGGCACCGTCTTGATTGCGGGCTTGACCGGCGGAGTTATCGCTCAAGAGGCCGCACAGACCGTCGCGTTTACGAACGTCAATGTCATCGACGGGGTCTCGTCGGCGATCATCCCGGAAGCCACGGTGGTTGTCTCCGGCGGCAAGATCGTGCTGGTTGGCGCGGGCGGTGCGGATGTGCCGGCGGGCGCGAGAGTGATCGACCTCGAGGGTCGATACATGCTGCCCGGC
>JBDHJS010000087.1:0-7351 GCA_039586795.1 Gemmatimonadota bacterium | reverse complement strand
CCGGGGACTGGGCGGACCTATCTGGAAACGTGCTTCCAAATGGCACGGCGTACGCCAACGGTGGCTTGTACGTACAGCGCAACAGTCCCAGCGGCGCGTTGGACTGGCAGGTGACGTGTGGAACCTCGCACAGCGGCATCGCCATCGACTCGAGCGGATATGTGGCGTGCGCCAGATGGCAGACCGATTCCCTGTACTGGATCTCGCCGACCGGCGCCGAGGTGTGGCGGGCCCCGATTGGCTACCCAGGGCAACCGCTCGGCAACCTTCTGGAGTGGAGATCGGCTCCGGTCATCGCCGAGAACGGCGACATCTACATCGCCTGGACATCGGAGAGTCCGCGACAGTTCTGGCTATCACGCTTTTCCTCCGCCGGTGATCCCCTCTGGACGGTGCCGAGCGCCAACGAGGTGGACCATGCGGCTCCGGCATTGTACGACGATCGAATCGTGGTCACCCATGAGTGGGGGCATCTGACGGTCTACGACACGACCGGAGCCATCGTATGGGAGAGGGATTGGAATGCTTCAGTCGAAACGGCGTCACCCGTCGTCGACGGCCAGGGAAACATCTACGTGCTGTCGTACCTAGATTTGCGCAGCTACGATGCCGGCGGCGCCCTACGCTGGGCGGCCGATTCCCTAGGGTCGAGCCGCCCCCGTGGCAAGGGCGCACCTACGCTGCTGTCAGACGGCTCGCTCTTAGCCACCTGTGACGATCCCCAAACCGTCATGGAAGTACTGTGCGCAGTCGACGGAAGCGACGGCTCGCTGCTCTGGCGCAGGCGATTCGAGGACCACGTGCGTGGATCGCCCGCCGTCGGCGCTGACGGTACTATCTACGTTACCGTTGGCGACGATCTTCTGGCATTATGGGGGTTCACACCACCCATGACCGATGGCTGGCCGACGGCGGGTGGTGGCATGGGCAGAATGCGGAGCCGGAACTAGAAGGTCCAGATTCACTGACGCCGCCAGTAGCGATCGCCGTCGATGGTGCGAGGTAGCCAATCAACCTCGCGTAGCCCGTCGGCGCGCATCCATCCCAAGTAGCTGCGACCGATCGGTGATCGTTCCCAAGCGCCCTGGAAGCCTCTGAACCCGTACGGCCGGCTGGCGCCATCCATCAGCACGAACCACCACACACTTCCATCGGACAATGTCGTTTCGCCGAGAGCGATGCCCTTGGCGTCGGTGCGATACGTCGCCAACAGGTTGCCGGTGGGATCGTGGAGTCGGGCGTAGGGCCAGACGAACGATTCATCGACGCCGGGGGTGACCCGCAAGTTGTACGGTCCCTGCGGCACGATGAACGGACGCGGCGCATCGAACGGCACATCCGGGGTCGGCATGTCGACGACGGCGACGATCTGGTGATAGCTCTCGAACTTGAGTGAGCCGCCGCGCTCGACGGGATAGAAATAGTTGTAGTGCACGTAGACGCTGCCGCAGCACTCTTCGCCGCGCACCAGGAACGAGACCGGCTGCCACGGGCCGCCGCGCCACATCCCCACCAGCTCGCCGTTGTGGATGAAGATCTCGCCGTAGTGGCCCAGCTCGGCGAGGAAGAAGGCGGTGCGCTTGCTGCCGGTGCTCGGGTAATCGCAGGCGATGTCGTCGCCGCTGTAGATGAGGTCGAGTACGCCGTCGCCGCTGAAGTCGACCAGGTGATGCGACTCGAGCATGCCGGGTTGATCGACGCAGATGCCGAGGCGCTCGAGCAGAGCACGCTTGGTCGCTTCAGGCGTCGTCTCCCACGTGCTCCAGTCGACAGGCTGCGGGTCAAGTAGCGACGCGATGTCCTGGGCGCGAGCCTCAGTCGGTTGGAGGCATGTGCACAACACTACCAATAGACCGGCTAATAGACGTCGCATCACTCGGTAGTGAACCCGATCTCCTTATGCGTCCCGTCGCAGAAGGGCTTCTTGTTCGAGGCACCGCAACGACAAAGGGCGACCTGCACACGCGTGACCTCATCAGCACCGTCCGCACTCCGAACGGTGACCGAACCCTTCAGCAGCAACGGTCCGTTGGCAAACGGACTCACCGCAAGCCCTTCACCTGAGACGAGCGGCTGGTTGTCGGGACGGTCCTCGGGTAGATCGCCGCTCGCCCGGAAGCCGGCGTCCTCGTGCTTGCCATCGCAGAACGGCTTGTTCTCGGACGCGCCGCAGCGGCACAAGGCGACCCTGGTGTCGGATAAGGTCAGAGTGCCTTCGGAATCGACGATCTGGAGGTCGCCTTTCGCGTAGGCGGGGCCGTTCGCCTCGAGGCGAACCGTGTTCTCGGTCGGCGTCGGCTCTTCGGAACCGCCATCTTTGCGTTCGAACTTGAGGGCGCCGGTGGGGCAGCGGAGGACGACCTCCGCCGCTTTGTCCGCATCCCCGGCGTCCGGATCGATCCATGGCCGACGGTCCTTCTCGAACACGCCGGGCATTCCGTGGACGCACTCCTCGGCATGGATGCAGCGCTTCGCGTGGAACTTGATGGTGATGTTCTTGCCTTCGTACTCGCGGATCTTGTCGCTCACTGTTCCCACTCCGTCCTCTATTGTTCCTGTATAGCTACCAGTAGCTCATTGCCTCGTGTCCCAGCAGCCGTCGCAGGTACGCCAACTGCCCGATATGAAATGACTCGTGCTGCAGCAAGAACGCCAGGCTGCCGAGGACCGTTCCATCGGCCACCGGAAAATCGGCCGGCGACTTCTCCGCCAACTCGGGATCGGTGAGCTCCGGCAGTCGTTCGACCAGGATCTCGGAGGACTCGCGCCAGGCGACGCGTATGCCCTCGAGCTCGGGGTACTTCTTCATATCGCTGACGCTGTTGACGTCTGCCAGCTGTTCTTGGTAGGGATGCTCGGCGATCGCATCGAGAATACGCGATAGATAGCAGCGAGCGTCCAGGATATGGATGGCGAGGAACGTCATGTTGTTGAGGCCCGGGGCCGGCTGCTTTTGGCCCGTGTCTTCATCGATGCCCTCCAGCGCGTTGAGGAAGAGGCGCTCGTTCAGGCGGGCGATCTCGTATAGTGGTGCGACTTGAGGATGCATTCTTTGTTGAAAGCAATGCTCAACACCTAATCTCTCAATCCTCAACGCCCGGGTGGGTGTTGAGGATTGAGCGTTAGGTGTTGAGGATTGGCTTCCTCCTATAAAAAGGTGGCGATCTCATCCAACGACTTACGCTTGATATCCGGCACCTCAGCGTCTTCCACCGGGTAGCCCGTGACCAACAATAGGAACGGCCGTTCTTCTTCCGGCCGCCCGAGAATCTCGTTCAAAAAGCCCATGGGGCTCGGCGTGTGCGTGACTGTAGCCAGCCCGGCGTAGTGTAGCGCCGCGATGAGCAGGCCGCTGGCGAGTCCAACGGATTCCTGAGTGTAGTAGTACTTGTACTTCTTACCATCGGGCGTGACGCCGAAACGCTGGACGAATATGGCGATCAGGTACGGGGCGGTTTCGAGAAACGGCTTCTTCCAGTCGGTGCCGAGTGGCGCCAGGGCGTCGAGCCATTCTTGCGGGGCGCGCTTCGTATAGAACTCGTATTCCTCTTTTTCGGCGGCGCCGCGGATACGCGCCTTGATCTGTGGATCGGAGACAGCGACGAAGTGCCAGGGCTGCATGTTGGCGCCGCTAGGGGCGCTGCCGGCGGCGCGGATGCAGTCTTCGATGATTTCGCGGGGAACGGGACGCTCGGCGAAATCGCGTACCGTCCTGCGGCGCTGGAGTTCGGCGTTGAACTCGGTGGCGCGGCGTTTCATCTCGTTCACCGGGTGTTCTTGGTAGGCGGAATACGGGATGAACTTGGGTTTTGTCATGGCGGGAACGCACCCGTTCGGGGGATAGATCGTTTTTGGTTTCGACTGTTGATTCTAATACTCAACACCTAATCCTCAATCCTCAACACCCACGTAGATGTTGAGGATTGAGGATTAGGTGTTGAGTATTTGTCCCAACTGTACTACCTCAGCAGCCCGCTACAACAACGCACCACAATACTTACAATGTTTCGCATCCGCATCGTGCCCTTCAGTAGCACACTCCGGACACGACCGGGTCGTCACCGATCTTCTCGTTGCAGCCGCAAGCTCAACGGTAACGATACCGGTGGGCACAGCAATGATCGCATAGCCGATGATCATCACCGCCGAGGCGAGCACGCGGCCAACGACAGTGGCGGGCGCCAGGTCGCCGTAGCCCACCGTGGTCATCGTCACGATCGCCCAGTAGATGCTTAGCGGGATGTTCGTAAACCCGTTCGCTTCGCCTTCGATCAGGTACATCAGCGAACCGATGATCAGAACTAGCGCGAGCACCGCGCCCAGGAACACGATGATCTTGCGGACGCTGGCGTGCAGCGCCGCCTGCAACAGCCGCGCTTCGCCGACGAAATGCACCAGCTTCATCACCCGGAACACGCGGAGCAAGCGTAGCGCGCGAATGACGATCAGCGACTGCGCGCCAGGCAACAGCACGCTCAGATAAGTCGGAACGATCGCCAACAAATCGACCAGTCCGAAGAAACTGAACGAGTAGTGCAGCGGCCGCCCCACACAGATCAGGCGCAACAAGTACTCGATGGTGAACAAGATCGTGAAGAACCACTCCGCTGCCCGCAGCATCCCGCCGTACTGAGCTCGAACATCGGCCACGCTCTCCAGCAGCACCGCGACCACGCTGAGGATGATCGCGATCAGCAACCCGATGTCGAATGCCTTGCCCGCCGGCGTCTCCGCCTCGAAGATGATCTCGCGAAGCGTGTCCCTCCACGCCGCCCGCGGGCTCAAAGCCGGTTCACGCCTGGGATCCGTTGGTTCTTTCACTATCCCTCACCTCTCCGACCCGCGCTGACCACCCACCACCCACCACCCACCACCTACCACTGCACCGCCGCATCCACCACCTCCACCGGGTGCACTGCCACCACAGGCAACCGATGCACTATCGCGCCGCCACCGATCTGCATCAAGCACCCCGGGTTGCCCGTGGCGACGCACTCGACGCCCGCCTCACCGACTTCGAACAGCTTGCGCTGCAGCAGGTCCTCGGACAACCGGCGCTGCGCTAGCCCGTAGATGCCGGCGGCGCCGCAGCAGCGCTCCGAGCGCGGTAGCGTCACTATCTCTAGCTCCGGCACGCGGTCCAGCACTTCGACGGGCGCATCACTGATCCGCTGCGCGTGTAGCAGGTGGCACGGCGCGTCGTAGCCGACCTTCATCTCTATCGGCCTGAGCTTCGGGCTCACCCGCTCGACAATCCACTCGCCGATATCACGAACCGCGGCGGAGAGCCGCTCCGCCTTCTCGGCGTACTCCGGGTCGTCGCGAAACCACTCACCGTATTCCTTGAGCGCTGCGCCGCAACCAGCGGAGTTGGTCACCAGCACGTCCGGCTGGCCTTTGTCGAACGCGTCGATCACCCGACGCGCCATCACTCGCGCCTTTTCAAGTTCGCCGGCGTGGGCCTGCAACGCGCCGCAGCAGAGGCCGGCGCGCAGCTTGGATGTGGGGCTGCCGTGAGCGTTGACGACCCGCTCGGTCGCCCGGTTCACGTGACCGAACAGGCCGGACATGACGCATCCCTCGAGCAACATCACGAATTCGCCGTCTATGGGGGCGCCATGCTTGGCCGACGGCGCGCGGCCGCGACGTCGCACACCAGGGATTCTCTGCGGCGCGGTGGCAGCCAGCATCGCCATGGCGAATCGGAAGCGACCCGGCTGTCTCCCGGGGCGGCCCAGGCGCGACAACAGCAGAGGCAGGCGCGTCCACCTGAAGAGCCGCAACACGGCCCAGATCGTCTTCTGCAGGTGCCGTGACCCGAAGACAAGGTTGAGGCCCGCACGCGCCGCTCGGCCGAGGGCCCCGTCGACTTCGCCCTGCGCTTCGCGTGCGTGCTCGAGGAGCTGGCCGTAGCGAACGCCCGATGGGCAGACGGGCTCGCAGGCGCGGCAGCCGAGGCACTGGGAGATGTGGCGATCGAACGACGCGTTGTCAGGGACCAGGCGGCCTTCGGCGACGGCGCGCATCAGGTAGAGGCGGCCGCGGGGCGAGTCGTTCTCGTCGCCGAGCAGCTCGTAGGTGGGACAAGCGGGCAAGCAGAACCCGCAGTGCACGCAGGCGAGCAGGCCGTCCATCTGATCGGCGAGGGGCGCCGAGCCGTCAGCCCGGGTCATCTTGTTATCATGCCACGCACGACTCTCAGGCCGGCGGCCAGCCTGCGCAGCGGGCCGCGCCCGTGCCGGAAGGTAAGCAGGTTGCCGGTGAATTCTTCGCCGTTGCTCCCTTCAACGAACCAGTGCGGTTCCTGCCCGAACGCCAACCGGTCTTCGACCCACGCCTTGGGCCGGACGAACTCGCGGAGCCCTTCCAGTCCGTGGACGCGACCGAAGCCGCTGTGACCGACGCCGCCGAACGGCAAGTCAGCGATGGCGTAGTTGATCAGGTGATCGTTGACTACCACGGCACCGACGTTCAACTGGCCGGCGATGCGGCGCGCCCGGTCGCGACTGCGGGTCCAGACGCTGGCATCGAGTCCGAACGGGTTTCCATTGGTGAGTCGCACGGCCTCGTCCTCATCGGCGACGCGCATGATCGGCAACACCGGACCGAACGTCTCCTCGTTCATGATCGTCATGCCGTGATCGACATCGACAACGACGGTAGGTGCGTAGAAGTAGCCGGGCTCATCCAACGCGCGGCCACCCAGCAAAACGCGAGCACCTTTGTTCCGAGCATCTTCCACGTGTGACGCAACTCGATCTCGCTGGAAGTCAGCGATCAACGATCCGATCATCGCCTCCGGCTCGTCACTGGCCCGCACGCGGCGCGCCAGCTGCACGACGTGCTCGACGAACTCGTCGTAGACTTCGTCCACCACGTAGGCACGTTCCACGGCCATACACGTCTGACCGCAGCCGTACATCGCGCTCCATACCGCGCCGCGGGCGGCGCGCTCCAGGTCGGCATCTCCGCAAACGATCATCGCATCTTTGCCGCCCAGCTCCAACACGACCGGTGTCAGCGACCTCGCCGCCGCTTCCATCACCTTTGCGCCGGATGCCGTTGATCCCGTGAAAGCGATCTTGTCGACACCTGACTCGACGAGCGCGGCGCCGGTGCGACCATCACCTGTCGCCAGCTGGACCAGGTCACCCATCCCGGTTGCCTCGGCCGCCAGTTCGACAGCCAGCATGCCTGTCGCCGGCGTGTACTCCGAAGGCTTGAGCACGATCGCGTTGCCGGCGGCGATGCTCGTGCCGATAACGCTCATACTGATGGCAAAAGGATAATTCCACGGCGTGATGGCGCCGATGACACCGAACGGCTCGTACACGACACGGGCACTGCGGTG
>JBDHJS010000044.1:0-29284 GCA_039586795.1 Gemmatimonadota bacterium | reverse complement strand
GGACGCGCGGACCGACATCTACTCGCTGGGCGCCGTGACCTACGAGATGCTGACCGGCGATCCGCCGCACACCGGAAACACGATGCAGGCGATCGTCGCCAAGGTGCTGACCGAGGAGCCGTCGCCGATATCCCGCACCCGTCAACTGGTGCCACCCAACGTGGAGGCGGCGGTGCAGCGGGCGCTGGCGAAGAGTCCAGCGGACCGCTTCAAGAGCGCGGCGGACTACGCGGCGGCCCTCGGTGATCCATCGTTCACGCTGCCGCAAACAGCGGCGACGGCGGTCGTGCCGACCGAATCCGCTTCGCCACGCTGGAAAGGCGTGAGCATCGGGCTCGCAGCGCTTACCGTCCTGCTCCTCTTCAGCGCTACCGGGGGCTGGCTGCGCCAGAGCCCGAAACCGGTCATCCGCCAGCAAGTGGTGTTGACGGATTCCGAAATGACGCGGAGCTGGGTTCGCTATTCCGTTGCGGTAGCCCCAGACGGCGCGATCGTCTTCGAGGACTCCGTTGCCGGCGGCAGGCAACTGGTGCTCAAGGAGCGGCACGTTCTCGAACCCACACCGCTCACTGGTACTGAGGGCGGGAGGGCACCGTTCATCTCACCGGATGGCGCGTGGATTGGCTTCGTGGCGGATGGAAAGATCCGCAAAGTGCCGCGCAGTGGAGGGGGATCGGTGACGTTGGCGGACGAAGCGAACACGTTGACGCCAGGCGGGGCCTGGTTAGACGACGGGACGATCCTCTACGTGGACGACGATTTCGCTCTCCGACGGGTCAGCGAGGCAGGTGGGAGCGCAGAGGTGGTCGTGAGCGTCGCGAGCATACAGCGCGGCGCCGTCGACGTCTCACCATTGCCTGGCGGAAAGGGCGCTTTGCTCACTGGGTGTAGTTCAGGCTGCGCGAGTTCCGAGATATATGTCTTCGACGCTCGAGCGGACACTGCTCGGATGCTCTTCGAGGAGGCCTGGGGCGTGTGGTACGCGCCGACCGGGCATGTAATCTACACCTTGAGAGATGGAGGAGCCTACGCAGCCCCCTTCGACCTCGACGCGCTGGAGGTGAGTGGGGCAGCGATCCCGGTCTTGGAAGGCGTGAACGCTCCGAATCTGGCGTTCTCCTCCAAGGGAACTCTGGTCTATGCCGTTGGTTCCACGGCGACGCTGGGCACGGACCAACTGGTGTGGGTGGACCGAAGCGGGACGGCGGAGGCCATAGATCCCGGTTGGCTTGCGGACTTCGAGTACGTCGAGCTGTCACCGGATGGCAAGCGTCTGGTGGCGACCATCGAGGGCGACGGACAACAGCAGCTCTGGGTGAAGGAGCTGGATCGTGGTCCGCTCCCCAAGCTGACCTTCCAAGGATCCGTCAACATCCGGGGCGATTGGAACCCGGACGGAGGTTCGATCGCCTTCGTATCGGACCGTGCGGGCCAGAACGACATCTGGATCAAGCGCTCCGATGGCAGCGCGGCGGCCGAGCTTCTGGTGGACAGCGATGAAGACGTGTGGGAGGTGATCTGGTCGCCCGACGGTCGCTGGCTCGTCTATCGGATCGACATCGACGGCGACGGCGAGATCTACGGCTTGCGGCCTGGGGTCGACACCGTTCGCGTCCCACTCGTCGTTTCCGAGTTCGACGATCGCGAACCTGCTCTCTCACCCGATGGTCGCTGGCTCGCCTACATCTCCGACGAATCAGGCCAGAACGAAGTCTATGTTCGACCGTTCCCAAACACGGGAGACGCGAAATGGCAGGTCTCCACCGCCGGCGGCCGGGAGCCCCTCTGGGCGCACAACGGTCGGGAGCTCTTCTACCGGAGCGAATCCCGTGAGTTTGTGGTGGCCGAGATCATCACCGAGCCGATGTTCAGCATCGGAGAGCAGCGAGTCCTTTTCTCCTCACGACCGTATGAGCGCGACGCCAATCATCGGGCGTACGACGTCAGTGCGGACGACCAGCGGTTCGTAATGATCAGGCAAACAGCCTTGGGAGCGAGCGGCGCGAAGCTGGTATTGGTGGAGAACTGGTTCGAGGAATTGAAGGAGCGAATGAGTCGGTGAGAGTCGGATCAGTTGTACGCAAAACAACGGCAGGAGAATAGATGGCTGGCATCACAGAAGCGTTGAAGGTAGCGCTGGCCGATCGCTACATGATCGAACAAGAAGTCGGCGCCGGCGGCATGGCCACGGTCTACCTGGCCGAAGACCTCAAGCACGAGCGCAAGGTGGCGCTCAAAGTGCTGAAGCCCGAGCTCGCCGCTGTCCTGGGCGCCGATCGCTTCATCCAGGAGATCAAAACCACGGCGAGCCTCCAGCATCCGCACATCTTGCCGCTGTTCGATTCGGGCCAGGCCGACGGCTTCCTCTACTACGTGATGCCCTACATCGAGGGGGAAACGCTGCGCGACAAGCTGAACCGCGAGACGCAGCTCGGCATCGATGAAGCGGTGCGGATCACGACGGAGGTGGCGGACGCGCTGGACTACGCGCACCGCAACGGGGTGATCCACCGGGACATCAAGCCGGAGAATATCCTGCTGCACGATGGCCGGCCGATGGTGGCCGACTTCGGGATCGCGCTGGCGGTGAGTGCGGCGGCGGGCGGCCGGATGACCGAGACGGGGCTCAGTCTGGGCACGCCGCACTACATGAGTCCCGAGCAGGCGACGGCGGAGAAGGAGATTACGGCGCGCTCCGACATCTATTCGCTGGCCTGCGTGACCTACGAGATGCTGGCCGGCGATCCGCCGCACACCGGCTCGACGGCGCAGCAGATCATCATGAAGATCGTCACCGAGGAGGCCGCGGCGGTGACAAAGACGCGTAAGTCGGTGCCACCCAACGTGGCCGCGGCGCTGACTAAGGCGCTGCAGAAGCTGCCCGCCGACCGGTTCGAGAGCGCCGCGAAGTTCGCCGCGGCGCTGGTGGAGCCTTCGTTCACGCTATCCACATCCGGGGCCATGGCGGCTGCCCAGCCGGCCGCTAGCGACTGGCGCCGGCGATGGACGCTACCCTTTGCCGCCGTCGCCGCCGTCATGTTGGCCGTGGCGGCGTTGGGTTGGTTCCGCACGGCGGAGCCGCCGCCGGCGATTCGCTTCCGGATCGCGCTCAGCGATCGTCCACTCCCACCGGGCCTCGTCGGCCGGGACCTGGCGCTGTCGCCGGATGGCCGGACGATCGCGTTTTCGGATACGGCCGACGGGCAGCGGCAACTTTGGATCAAGACACCCGATCGCGACGTTGCCGAACCGCTCAGCGGTACGGCCAATGGACTGTCGCCCGCGTTTTCGCCGGACGGCGAGTGGATCGCTTTCGTCGCCGACGGACGGGTGCGAAAGGTGCCACGCGGCGGCGGATCCGCCGTCACGATCGCCGACACGGCCAACGCGGGGTTCCCCACCGTCGCCTGGCTGGAGAATGGGACGATCGCCTTCAACGACCCGGGTTTCGGCCTGCGGGTCGTTAGTCAGGACGGCGGTCCTCAACGATCCTGGACGTGGATCGACACGTTGAGCATGGGGGTCGTCTCGGTGGCCGGCCTGCCGGACGGCCGTAGTGCGCTGGTGGTGACCTGCACGTTTGGCTGTCCGAGCTCGGCCCTGCTGGCCCTCGACCTGGAGACCGGTGCCTGGCACCAGCTCAGCGAAGATGTCGTCAAAGCTTGGTATGTCTCGGATGGCCGCGTCGTCTTCGGGCGTTCCGACGGCGGCATCTTCGCCGTCCCCTTCGACCTGGGTAAGCTCGAGTTCGAGTCCGCGCCGGTCCCGGTGCTCGACGGCGTGCGCTCCTCCGTGGGGGCGGTGGATATGGAGCTCTCGGCCGAGGGGACGTTGCTGTTCGTACCCGGCGAGGCGTTAGGCGGTGGGGCGCCGGTGGAGGTCGTTTGGGTCACCCGCGATGGGCAGGCGACCCCGGTGGATCCGGATTGGACGTTCTTGCCGGCGGGGAACGGCGGTATCGCCCTTTCGCCGGACGGGCGGCGTCTGGCGCTCGGCATCCAGGCCTCCGGCGGCGAGGACATTTGGATCAAGGAACTCGATCGGGGGCCACTCACGCGGCTCACCTTCGAGGGCATCAACATCCGTCCGATCTGGTCGGCCGACGCGAACTTCGTCCTCTACCTGTCACAACCCGAGGGGGGGAGCCACAACTTGCGCCGCCGCCGGGCGGACGGCACCTCGACCGCTGAGACCTTACTGGACGCGACCCGTGCGGTGTGGCAAGTCCGCTTGACCCCTGACACCTCACACATGGTCGTGCGCCTGGGCGTGCCGCCGACCCGCGATATCTACCTGCTCGAGCGAGGCGTCACCCAGGGGGACAGCGCCATCACGCCGCTGGTCGCCAACTCGGGCTACGAGGAGACGTCGATCGCGTTGTCTCCCGACGGCCGCTGGCTCGCCTACGCGTCCAACGAGTCGGGCCGCTACGAGGTGTACGTGCGGCCGTTTCCCGAAGTCGATGCAGGACGGTGGCAGGTCTCACGCGATGGTGGCAACGAGCCCCTCTGGGCGCACAGCGGCGACGAGTTGTTCTATCGCAGCGGCAACGGCGACCTGATGGCCGTAGCCGTGCAGCCGGGCTCGGGCTTCCGAGCGGGAGAGCCGCGCGCCCTCTTCCCGGCGGGCGGCTACATGAGCAGCGCTTCGAACACCGAATACGACATCACCTCCGACGACCGCCGCTTCGTGTTCAAGCGGCTGGTCGGTGCTGGGGACGGCGGCCCGCAGACGCTGACGGCCGTGCTGGTGCAGAACTGGCTGAGCGAGTTGAGCGCGAGAGGGTCAGCTGGCCGATGAATGACAACATCTCCCGCCTCTCCGCCGCCCTCGCCGATCGCTACGCCGTCGAGCTGGAGCTCGGCGCCGGCGGCATGGCGACGGTCTACCTGGCCGAAGACCTGAAGCACAAGCGAAAGGTCGCGGCTAAGGTGCTGCGTCCGGAGCTGGCCGCCGAACCTGGGCGCCGACCGCTTCGTCCAGGAGAACTGGTTCGAGGAATTGAAGACGAAGATGGAGGGCCGCTGAGCATGACAGACAGCTCCGTCCGGGTTGCGCGCCTCGAGGGCCACATCAGCAGCCGAGTGATACCGGGAAGCAGAACGTGGGAGAGTTGATGACCAGCATTGCCGAAGCGTTGAAGGCGGCGCTGGACGGCCGCTACATGATCGAGCAGGAGATCGGGGCGGGCGGCATGGCGACGGTCTATGTCGCCCAGGACGTGAAGCACGACCGTAAGGTCGCGCTGAAAGTGCTGCGCCCCGAGCTGGCGGCGGTGATCGGGGGGGAGCGGTTTCTGGCCGAGATCAAAGTGACGGCGAATCTGCAGCATCCGCACATTCTCCCGCTGCACGATTCGGGGGAGGCGGATTCGTTCCTCTACTACGTGATGCCGTACGTGGAGGGGGAGACGCTCCGGGACAAGATTGAGCGGGAGAAGCAGCTGGGGGTGGATGATGCGGTGGGGATCACGCGCAGCGTGGCCGCGGCCTTGGATTACGCGCACCGCCAGAAGGTGATTCACCGGGACATCAAGCCGGAGAACATCCTGCTGCACGACGGGCAGCCGCTGATCGCCGACTTCGGGATTGCGCTGGCCTTGAGCCACGCAGGCGGCACGCGACTCACCGAAACCGGCCTCTCGATCGGAACGCCACACTACATGAGTCCCGAGCAGGCGATGGGGGATCGCGAGCTGGATGCGCGCAGCGACGTGTACAGTCTCGGCGCGATGCTGTACGAGATGTTGGCGGGGGATCCGCCGTACACGGGCAGTACGGCGCAGGCGATCGTGGCGAAGGTGATCACGGAGAAGGCGCCGTCGGTGACGGTGCACCGCGACACGGCGCCGGTGCACGTGGCGGCGGCGATCACCAAGGCGCTGGCCAAGCTGCCGGCGGACCGGTTTGCCTCGGCGGGAGACTTTGCGGAGGCGCTGACCAAGCCCGGGCTGGTGGCGACCGTTTCGCACCCCGAGGCGGCCCCGAGCGCGGCCACGGGCAGGCGCGATTGGCGCCTGTTCGGCCTCGCGGGGGCGCTCGTGCTCGCGGTGGCCATCGCGGCGGCCGGGTGGCTCCAGGCGCTGAAGCGACCGGCGTCGCCGGTGCAGCGCTTCGAGCTGGCGGTGGCGTCGGAGTACGCCATTCCTCCCCTGTTCGGCACGCCGATCGACATCGCGCCCGACGGACAGCAGTACGCGTTCGTCGGACCGGGGGAGCGGAATCGGCAGCTCTGGCTCCGCACCCTCGATCGGCTGGAGCCGGTGGCACTCGGCGGTACCGAGGGTGCCATGTCACCCCGCATGTCCCCCGACGGGCGGTGGATCGCCTTCGTGGCCGATCAGCGCGTGAAGAAGGTGCCGGTGACCGGTGGACCGCCCATCACGCTGGCGGACTCGGCCAACTCCACGCTGCCGGGAATGGCGTGGCTGGACGATGGCAACATGCTGTTCGTCCACGGCAACTGGGGCTTGTATCGCATGCCGTCCGCGGGCGGCACGCCGAGTCTGGTGGCTGTCCGAGACAGCGGGCAAGGCGGGTACTTCTTCCCCGATGGCCTGCCGGGCTCGAGGCAGGCGCTGGTCACCTCGTGCAGCCCATCGTGCGGCACGATGGAGATCATCGTGATGAACCTGGCGGACGGCTCGTTCCGGACGCTGATCGAGGATGCGGCCCGCGCGTGGTACCTGCCCACCGGGCACATCGCCTATGCCAACCGCGAGGGCGCGGTGTTCGCGGCACCCTTCGATGCAGACCGGGCCGAGATCACGGGAGCCGCGGTCCCGGTAGCGGAGGGAGTCCGCACGCAGATCCGCATCGTGCCCGAGATGGCGATCTCCGCCTCCGGGTCGCTGATCTACCGGCGCGGCGCGGCCGGCGGTCTCACGCTCGCCTGGACGGACCTGCGCGGCGTCTCGACCGACATAGACCCCGAATGGGCCGGCTTCTTCGGGGTGCCCGCGCTGTCGCCCGACGGGCGGCAGGCGGCGGTGGCACTCTCGGCGGGTAGCTCACAGGACATCTGGGTCAAGGCGCTCGATCGCGGCCCGGCGTCACGGCTCTCCTTCGAGGGGAGCTTCAACGAGCGTCCGGTCTGGACGCCCGACGGACGACGGGTCGGCTACATCTCGAACCGCGAGGGCGGCATCGGGCCCAAGCGCGCCATCGCGCGGCGGGCGGACGGCGGCGGCCAGGACGAAGTGCTGCTGGAGCATCCGCTGGGGGTGGAAGAGTTCTTCTGGTCGAGCGACGGCCGTTGGCTTGTCGCCCGCGTCGGCGGCACCGACGGCGTGCGTGACATCGTCGGATTGCGGTTGGGGGTGGACAGTGTGCTGCAGGAGCTGGTGGCCACACCGGCCGACGAGTTCGCGCCCGCGCTCTCACCCGACGACCGCTGGCTCGCGTACGTCTCGACGGAGTCGGGTCAGTCGGAGGTCCTCGTCGTCCCGTTTCCGAATACCGGGGACGCCAGGTGGCAGGTCTCGGTGCGCGGGGGAAACACCCCGGTGTGGTCGCCCGACGGGTCCCGGCTCTATTACGTGGACGGGTCGGGCGACCTCATGGTGGCGGCCGTCGCATCCCACAACCCGTTCGCGGTGGGACAACAGGAGATGCTGTTCTCGGCATCGGCATTTAGCCTCGACGCCTACCATCCCTCCTTCGCGGTGCACCCGTCCGGCGAGCGGCTGATCTTGACGAAGCTCTCCGCCCAGGGAGCGGAGGCCAACCTCATCCTCGTGCAGAACTGGTTCGAGGAAATCGAGGGCCGGTTCAAGGGTGAGCGCTAGCATGAGCGAGATCATATCGCGCCTCCCAAGGCAGGAGCCTAGATGAAGAGCATCACCGAAGCGTTGAAAGTCGCACTTGCCGATCGCTACGTGATCGAGGAAGAGGTCGGCGCCGGCGGCATGGCGACGGTCTACCTGGCGCACGACGTGAAGCACGATCGCAAGGTCGCGCTCAAAGTTCTGCGGCCGGAGTTGGCTGCCGTGATCGGCGCCGAGCGCTTCCTGAACGAGATCAAGGTCACCGCCAACCTGCAGCACCCGCACATCCTGCCACTCCACGATTCCGGCGAAGCAGACACGTTCCTCTATTACGTGATGCCATTCGTGGAGGGTGACACGCTGCGCGACAAGTTGGACCGGGAGAAGCAGCTGGGCATCGACGACGCGGTCGAGATCACGCGCGGTGTGGCGGCGGCGCTGGACTACGCGCACCGCCAGGGCGTGATCCACCGCGACATCAAGCCGGAGAACGTGCTCATCCACGACGGGCAGCCATTGGTCGCCGACTTCGGCATCGCGCTGGCGGTGAGTGCGGCGGGCGGTAGCCGGCTGACCGAGACCGGGCTCAGCGTCGGGACACCCCACTACATGAGCCCCGAGCAGGCGATGGGCGACCGCGAGCTGGACGCGCGCAGCGACGTCTACTCGCTGGGCGCCATGCTGTACGAGATGCTGAGCGGCGATCCGCCGCACACGGGCTCCACCGCGCAGGCCATCGTGGCGCAGATCCTCACCGAGGATCCGCGGCCGCTCACTCGCAGCCGCAAGACGGTGCCGCCGCACGTGGCGGCGGCGGTGCAACAGGCGCTGCAGAAGCTGGCGGCGGACCGCTTCGGCAGCGCGGCGGAGTTCGCGACCGCGCTCACGAACGCCGGGTTCACGGGGGCGGCCACGCTCGCCGACGCACCCACGGCCGCAGCGGGGGCGGAACATAGGCGCTGGCGCGGAGCGGCGCTCGGTCTGGGCGCCGCCGCGGTGGTGCTCGCAATCGCGGCCGTGTGGGGCTGGCTGCGCTCGGAGCCGCGGCCCGTAGTGCGGGTCAGCATGGCCTTCCCGGAGGACGAGGCCCCGGCGCCGGCTGCGACGCACCGCTTCGCGATCTCGCGCGACGGATCCCGCATCGTCTACACCGGACCGTCCGCCGCCTCCATGCAGCAACTCTGGCTGCGGGAGCTGGACGACCTGCACGCGCGACCGCTCCCAGGCACCGAAGGCGCGCAGGCGCCCTTCTTCTCGCCCGACGGCCGTATCGTGGGGTTCTTCGCCGGCCGGCCGGGTGACCTCAGGGTGATCCCGATCGACGGGGGACCGCCGCAGACCATCGTCGCCGACTCGGCCAACCCGTGGGGCGGCACGTGGGCGCCCGATGGGATGGTCTACTTCGCGATCGGCTCCGGCGAGCTCGCCAGGGTCCCGGCCGGCGGCGGCGCAGTGGAGCGCCTCAGCGTGCTCGACACCACACGCAACGACCGCGAGCACAACTTCCCCGACGTGCTGCCGGACGGCAAGCGGGCGCTGATCCAGGTGTTCCGCGGCTCGGCCGGGTCGACCGACATCGGCATCGTCTCGTTCGAGACCGGCGAGGCCAGGGTGCTCACCCAGGGCATCTACGCGCGCTACCTGCATCCCAACCGGATCCTGTACGGCACGCAGGACGGCACGCTGCTGCTCGCGCCGTTCGATCCCGAGCTCATGGAGCTGACCTCGCCGGGGGTGGCGCTGCTCGACGGCGTGCGGGTCGAGAACTTCAGCATCTCGCCGCAGGTCGCCCTGTCACCGAGCGGCACGCTGCTGTACCAGGAAGGCGTCGGCGCCAACAGCGAGCAGACGGTCTGGGTCGAGCTGGACGGCACCGAGCAGCCGGTGGACTCCACGTGGCGGGGCGACTTCAGCAGCATGGCGCTTTCGCCCGACGGATCGCTGCTGGCCGTGAGCCTCTACGCCGGCGCCGGGGACGAGAGCATCTGGGTCAAACGGCTCGACGCGGGCCCGCTCACGCGCCTCACGTTCGAGGGCTCGAACAACTACCGCCCAGCCTGGGCGCCTGATGGGCGGTCGATTGCGTTCATCTCAAACCGCTCGGGCGAGTACCAGGCCTGGATCAAGCGCGCCGACGGGAGCGCGGCCGCCCAGCTGTTGCTGGAAGACGAGCGGCAGATCGACGAGGTGGTGTGGTCGCGCGACGGACGGTGGCTGGTGTACCGCACCGGTAGCGGCGGCACCAACACGCGTGACATCCAAGCGATCCGGCCCGGTGTGGACAGTGTGCCGCAGCTCGTCGCCGGTTCCCCGTTCGACGAGTACTCGCCGGCGGTCTCGCCCGACGGGCGGTGGGTGGCTTACGTCTCGACCGAGTCGGGGCGGCCCGAGGTGTACGTGCGTCCGTTCCCCGACGCCGACCGGGCCAAGTGGCAGGTGTCGGTGGACGGCGCCTCCGAGCCGGTGTGGTCGCAGGGCGGGGGCCGGCTGTTCTTCCGCACGCGGCGCGGCGACATCGCCGCGGTCGAGATCGGGGCGGGAGCGGGATTCCAGGCGGGCGCGCCCCAGCTGCTGTTCTCCTCGGTCAGCACCGAGGGCGAGTCGTACCACCAGACCTACGATATAACCGCCGACGGCCGGCGCCTCATCATGCTGCGGCAGGAAAAGAGTGCCGAGACGAACGTCGTGCTGGTGCTCAACTGGACAGAGGAGCTGAAGGAGCGGACCGGCCGATGAGCGATGCATCGGGTTTCGAGTTCGATGCGTTCCATCAGAGCTTCGACGTCACACCCGACGGCAGCGAGTTCGTGTTCATCGCACGGCGCCGGACGGTGAACGGCGAGCGCGCGCCGCGGGTCGTGTGGGTGCAGAACTGGTTTACGGATCTAGAGCAGAGGCTGCAATAGCACGGCAGGCCAGCAACACACGGACCTTGTGCTCGTGCTGAACTGGTTCGAGGAGCTAAAGTCGCGGATGGATCGCTGACAGGTATTACCATCTGGTGGGAGTGAATGAATTTGTCTGAAATCACGGAACGACTGACGGCAGCCATCGCCGACCGCTACCGCATCGAGCGCGAGCTGGGCGCTGGCGGCATGGCCATCGTCTACCTGGCCCACGACATCAAGCACGACCGCAAGGTGGCGCTCAAAGTCTTGCGGCCGGAGCTCGCGGCGGTGATCGGCGCCGAGCGCTTCCTGAACGAGATCAAGGTCACCGCCAACCTGCAGCACCCGAACATCCTGCCGCTCTACGACTCGGGCGAGGCGGACACGTTCCTGTTCTATGTCATGCCGTACGTGGAAGGCGATACGCTGCGCGACAAGCTGGAGCGGGAGAAGCAACTGAGCATCGATGAGGCGGTCGAGATCACGCGGAGTCTGGCGGCGGCCCTCGACTACGCGCACCGGCAGAACGTCATCCACCGCGACATCAAGCCGGAGAACATTCTGATCCACGACGGTCAGGCGCTGGTGGCGGACTTCGGGATCGCGCTGGCGGTGAGCCAGGCGGGCGGCAGCCGGCTGACCGAGACCGGGCTGTCGATCGGGACGCCGCAGTACATGAGCCCCGAGCAGGCGATGGGCGACCGCGAAGTGGACGCGAGGAGCGACGTCTACTCGTTGGGCGCCATGCTGTACGAGATGCTGACCGGCGATCCGCCGTACACGGGGAGCACGGCCCAGGCGATCGTGGCCAAGGTGATCACCGAGAAGGCGCCGCCCGTGACCCGGACGCGGGAGACAGTTTCGCCCCACGTGGACGCGGCGATCCAGAAGGCATTGGCCAAGCTGCCGGCGGACCGCTTCACCTCGGCCGCGAATTTCTCCGAGGCGCTCGGCAACGCGTCGTTCACCTTCCCGGTGGCGGCGGCGGCGGCCGACGCCGCCCGCCCGGCGCCGTCGCTCTGGAATCCGCTCAGCATAGCGACCACGGCGCTGGCGGCCCTGTTGCTACCCGTCGTGCTGCTTGCCCTGCTGCGACCCGAGGCGCCGGCTCCGGAACCCGTACGCCTCACGGTGACATTGCCGGACTTCTCGGGGACACCGTTCGGTCCGTCGGTGGCGCTCTCGCCGGATGGCTCTCTACTTGTTTACCGTGTGGCAGCTGAAGGCGGCGGGACACCGTTCGCCGTGCGGCGCCTGTCGCAACTTGGTGCCAACCCACTCTCGGGAACCGAGGACGGTCTCGTCCCTTTCTTCTCCCCCGACGGCCAGCACATCGGTTTTCTCGCCGATCAATCGCAGATCAAGCGAGTTGCGATCATCGGTGGACCGCCGGTAACCGTCGCTGACTCCGCTGCCTCTTCGGGGTCGTGGGGCACGGATGGCTCGATCTATTTCGTGCATGCGGGCGGCGGGATCGCGCGCGTTCCCGAGGCGGGCGGCACCGTCGAACGGCTTACCCGGCCGGACACCGGCTCCGCCGAATTCGGTCATTTCTGGCCGGAAGTTCTTCCCGGTGGCCGCGGCGTGATCTACACGTCGCTGCGTTTCCCGCTCGACGACTCCAATATTGCCGTGTTCGACAGTCGTACTGGCGAAGCCCGGGTGCTTGTTGGAGGCGTGTACGCACGCTATGCGTCCTCCGGGCATCTGATTTACGCCCGCGCTGATGGCGCGCTCCTCGCTGTACCGTTCGACGATGACAAGCTCGAGGTTACCGGCTCGCCTGTCGCCCTCATGGAGAACATCCCGGTCAAGACGTTTGGCGAGGCCGAATTCGCGTTGGCACAGAACGGCACGCTGATCTATGGAGTGAGCAGCGGAGAGTTTGGCATCGCGCTGGTCGACCGTGCTGGAAACGAGCGGCTATTCCCGACGAACGAGCCGTCGGTGCTCTACCCACGGGTCTCCCCGGATGGCCGCTACCTTGCGTTGGAAGTCCGGGCCTCGGGAGGGAACAACATTTGGATCTACAACCTCAGCGACTCGACGATGTCGCGTCTCACATTCGAGGGGTTCGACATCTATCCGGAGTGGACGCCAGACGGCCGGATGGTCTCGTTCTCGCGAAGCGCCGTGGCCAGCGCCGACCGCAACATCTTCGTGAAAGCCGCGGATGGCAGTGGCGTCGCACGGGCTTTTGCCGAGTTGCCCCAGTCGCAGGTCGAGGGGATCTGGTCGCCCGATGGTCAATGGCTCGTTCTGCGGCAAGGTGATCGAGGCCGTGGGCAGAACGCCAATCTCGCGGCCCTGGAGATCGGATCAAGCGATCCGCCCATGGAGCTGCTTACGACTCCTTTCATGGAACGGTCCCCGACACTCTCGCCCGACGGCCGCTGGCTCGCGTACGCCTCCACAGAATCGGGTCGAGATGAGGTGTACATCCGTCCGTTCCCGGGCCCGGGCGGCCGGCGGCAGGTCTCGTCTGGGGGAGGATCGGAGCCCCGCTGGGCCCACAGCGGGCGCGAGCTGTTCTATCGAAGCGGTACCCACCTCGTCGCTGTCGAGGTTCGCTCCGATTCTTCGCTCACCGTGGGAAGCCGAGTCCAACTCTTCTCGACGGGGTCTTACCTGCCCAACACGAACCACACAGGGTACGACGTCATGCCGGATGACGAGACCTTCGTGTTCATTCGCAGCGTCGGTGAAGCACAGCAGGTGATCATGGTGTTCAACTGGTTCGATGAATTGAAGGAACGAACGAGGCAGTGACGTGTGGGAGGCGACGCGTTCGGGGATCAAGGGTGCGTGCAGAACATGCACGCCCAACTGAAGACAAGACAGGGGAACTGACAATATGAGCGAGATCACGGACCGATTGACCAACGCCATCGCGGACCGCTACCGCATCGAGCGGCAGCTGGGCCAGGGCGGTATGGCCATCGTCTACCTCGCCCACGATGAGAAGCACGACCGCAAGGTCGCGTTGAAAGTGCTGCGACCCGAGCTAGCGGCGGTGATCGGTGCCGAGCGCTTCCTCAACGAGATCAAGGTCACCGCCAACCTCCAGCACCCGAACATCCTGCCGCTCTACGACTCGGGCGAAGCGGACACGTTTCTGTTTTACGTCATGCCCTACGTGGAAGGCGACACGCTGCGCGACAAGCTGGATCGGGAGAAACAGCTGAGCATCGATGAGGCGGTTGATATCACTCGGAGCGTGGCGGCGGCTCTCGACTACGCCCACCGCCAGGACGTGATTCACCGGGATATCAAGCCGGAGAACATCCTGATCCACGACGGCCAGGCGCTGGTGGCGGACTTCGGGATCGCGCTGGCGGTAAGTCAGGCGGGCGGCAATCGGCTGACGGAGACCGGACTGTCAGTCGGGACTCCACACTACATGAGTCCCGAACAGGCGATGGGCGACCGGGAGGTGGACGCTCGGAGCGACGTCTATTCGCTGGGTGCCATGCTCTACGAGATGCTAACGGGCGACCCGCCGTATACGGGGTCGACGGCGCAGGCGATCGTCGCCAAGGTGATCACTGAAAAGGCGCCGCCGGTGACGGCAACGCGGGAGACGGTGCCGCCTCACGTAGCGATGTCGATCGAGAAGTCGTTGAACAAGCTGCCGGCAGATCGATTTACGAGTGCGGCGCGGTTTGCCGACGCGCTCCACGACACAGCCTTCACGCATGCGATAGCGGCGCAGCCCGGCGCTACGTTGAGCGCTCCCGGAACGCGCAACCGCTGGGGTTTGGCCGCCGCCGCGCTGGCAGTGGCTCTGTTGAGTGTCGGCGCGGGGATGCAGGTCGGCAAATGGTTCGGCGGTGGTGGCGGTTCCGAGACGCCTGGCCCGGTGGCCCGATTCACGATCGGTGTGCGACTTGGCGACGTCGACTTCGGCTCGGGTCTGGTGCTCTCGCCGGATGGAACCCAGCTGATCTACATCGGGGCCGGCGAGCACGGCGGTTCTCAGCTGTATCGACGCCCGATGAATGAAGTGGAAGCGGTTCCGATCGCGGGGACGGAGGGGAGCCTGATCATGGCGCCTTTCCTAGCCCCGGACGGAGAGCGCGTTGGCTTCTACGCGGACCAGCAATTGAGGGTGGTTCCGATCCGTGGCGGAGCCCCCAGGGCAGTGGCCCGGATGTCGCCGACCAGCGGTGGCGGCAGCTGGGGGCCGGACAACCAGATCGTCTTCCAGCCCGATTTCGGTGCGGGCCTCATGCTAGTGGACGCCGAGGGCGGCGATCCGCAGCGGCTGACCGTTGCGGATACGGCCGCCGGTGAGTTTGATCACCGCTGGCCGCATTTCTTGCCAAACGGAAAGTGGGTAGTCTTCACGGTCTGGAGAGGTTCGATCGAGTTGGCCCGCTTGGCGGCGGTCTCCATACCGAATGGCGAGGTCCACGATCTGATTCCCGGCTCGGATGCCCGCTTCGTCGACGATGGTTACCTGGCCTACGCCGGGCCGGAAGGCGCTCTGCGCCTGATCGGCTTCGATCCGTCGAGCGCTCGGATCACGGGCTCGCCGATCACGGTCCTCGACTCCGTGTTAGTCGGCGGTGATGGGGCGGCACAGTTCGCACTATCACAAAACGGAACGCTCGCCTTTCTCAGCACACTGGGTAGCACGCAACCGATGATCATTGATCGCAACGGCGACGCTGTTCCGTTGCCGCTCGAGTCGGGGGACTATCAGGGTCCGCGTTTCTCACCCGACGGTCGGGCTTTCGCGGTCGGCTACCAGGGTGAGATCTGGATCTACGATTTTGAGCTCGGCACTTTCGGTCCGCTGACTCTTGGAGGCGGCTTCTATCCGCTCTGGACGCCGGACGGTCGCGACATCTTGTTCTCGCGCGCCGAAGGGCCGGACGTGAACATCTATAAGGTCCCGTCCGACAGGGGCAGCGAGCCGATGCCGCTCGTTGTTGAGACGGGACAACATCGGACACAAGACCTGAGCCCGGACGGCAGACACTTGATGCTTCGGCGGAACGCCGTCGCCGACGCGCCGGAAGCAGCAGACGCCTTGCCGGCCAGCGGTGCGGTGTCCGCCAGCGCCGTCCGGGTGGGGCTGGCTGGCGGGCAGTACGACCTCTATTCCCTCGCGCTCGATGGCGGTGACCCGGAGCCGTGGCTGGCGACGGAGTTCCTGGAGCGCGCTCCAACCTTCTCGCCGGATGGTCGCTGGGTGGCGTACTCCTCCGATGAGTCGGGCCGCGACGAAGTCTATGTCCGGCCGTTCCCTGGTCCGGGAGGACGCATCCAAGTCTCGACCGGTGGCGGCACCGAGCCCGCCTGGTCGCCGGATGGAAGTGAGTTGTTCTATCGCGCAGCGGACCGGTTGGAAGTCGTGACGGTCGAGACCGGGGACGCGTTCCGGGTATTAAGCCGTCCGCAAACCCTCGTCGAGGGGCGCTACTACGCCTACTCCTGGCAACGTCAGTACGACATAGACCCAACCGGCGACCGGATCGTGCTGTTCCGTTTTGAGGAGGAGGAGATCGATTTGACGGTCGTGGTGAACTGGATGCTGAGCCAGCGTGAACGGCTGGCCGCGCAATGATCACCGGCCATCGATGCCGACAACTTGAATCTGGAGCTAGATGTCTTGTCTGAAATCACGGAACGACTGACGGCAGCCATCGCCGGCCGCTACCGCATCGAGCGCGAGCTGGGTGCTGGCGGCATGGCCATCGTCTACCTGGCCCATGATGAGAAGCACGACCGCAAGGTCGCGCTCAAAGTCTTGCGCCCCGAACTGGCGGCGGTGATCGGCGCTGAGCGCTTCCTGAACGAGATCAAGGTCACAGCAAACCTACAGCACCCGAACATCCTCCCGCTCTACGACTCGGGCGAAGCTGACACGTTTCTTTTTTATGTCATGCCCTACGTCGAAGACGACACGCTGCGGGACAAGTTGGACCGGGAGAAGCAGCTGAGCATCGATGAGGCGGTCGATATCACGCGGAGTGTGGCGGCGGCCCTCGACTACGCCCACCGGCAGAACGTCATCCACCGCGATATCAAGCCAGAGAACATCCTGATCCACGACGGGCAGGCGCTGGTGGCGGACTTCGGGATCGCGCTGGCGGTGAGCCACGCGGGCGGCAGCCGGCTGACTGAGACCGGGCTGTCGATCGGGACGCCTCAGTACATGAGTCCCGAGCAGGCGATGGGCGACCGCGAAGTGGACGCGAGGAGCGACGTCTACTCGTTGGGCGCCATGCTGTACGAGATGCTGACCGGCGATCCGCCGTATACGGGGAGCACGGCCCAGGCGATCGTGGCCAAGGTGATCACCGAGAAGGCGCCGCCCGTGACCCGGACCCGGGAGACAGTATCGCCCCACGTCGACGCGGCGATCCAGAAGGCGTTGGCAAAGCTGCCGGCGGACCGCTTCACTTCTGCCGCGACCTTCTCCGAGGCGCTCGCCAATGCGTCATTCACTCTACCTGTGGCCACGGCGGCGACCGAAACCGCGCCGTTGTCTTCATCGCTTTGGAACCCGCTCAGCATAGCGACCACGGCGCTGGCGGCCCTGCTGCTACCCTTCGTGCTGGTCGCCCTGTTGCGGCCCGAGGCGCCAGCGCCCATCACGCGTTTCGCAGTCGCCATGGAGGATGACGAGGCTCTGTTTTTCGATAGCCAGGGCAACCCCTCGCGCCTCGCCATTTCCCCCGACGGTTCCGAGCTGGTGTACGTTGGCTCGGACGGGGCGAACAGCACAAAGCTCTGGCACCGCCCGTTCAACCAGCTCAACGCGAACCCGCTTCCCGGGACAGAGGGGGCCTGGTCGCCGGTCTTCGCTCCCGATGGCGAGCGGGTGGCGTTCATCGCGGCTCTGGATGAACCCCAAATTAGGGTGGCTTCCCTGGGCGGCGGCCCGCCGGTCACTGTGGTGGCCTCGGGTGTGGACAGCAGGGCGTCCTGGGGACCTGACGATTTCCTCTACTTCATCTCCTTCGACGGCTCGAGTTCGACCCTGCGTCGAGTGCAGGCGAGCGGAGGGCCGGTCGAGGACGTCGCGAGTTTGGATCACCTGGGAGCGGGTCGCTATGCCTGGCCGCACGTGTTGCCAGGCGGGCGCGGGATCATCGTAACAGCGATATCAGCCCGGCAGACCGCGGCGGGCACCCAGGGTGCGTTGGCCCCACTAATGGCTGCGGGTTACGAGATTCATGCGCTGGACATCGAGACCGGGGAATCGAGAGCGAGTATTTCCGGCGCCCAGGGTATTTTCTCGGCCTCAGGACATCTGGTCTACGTGACGCAGGACGGATCGGTGATGGCGGCTCCGTTCAATGAGAGCAAGTTAGAGATGACCGGACGGCCGGCGGCTTTGTTAGAGGGTGTCGATGTGCGTATCGATGGCGCAACCGACATTGACCTGTCCCGCAGCGGAACCCTGGTCTACACCACCGATAGCTTCAACGCCCCGGAGGAAATCGCCTGGCTGACGCGGCTCGGCCAAACTCAGAAAGTTGATCCGGATTGGGTACGCGACTGGGAATTCGAAGGACTCGCGTTGTCGCCGGATGGCACGCGGGCTGCCGTCGTGATCGAAACCCTCGAGCGTGCCGACGTATGGATCAAGCAGCTCGATCGTGGACCGCTTTCGCGTCTCACCTTCGACGGAGAGTACAATGGCTATCCGACCTGGACACCTGACGGGCGCTCCATCGCTTTTGGTTCGCTCCGCGATGGCGAGTGGAACTTCTGGATAAAACGTGCCGACGGCAGCGGACCGGAGGAGCTGTTGCTCGACTTGGATCGTGACATCTGGGGTGTACTGTGGTCGAGCGATGGAAGTTGGCTACTGATCAGCGTGGACGGTCCGCCCGGCAGCGATGACATCCTGGCGATGCGCGTTGGCGTGGACAGCGTGCCGTTGCCGATCGTCGCGGATGTGTTCGACGAGTTCGAGCCGGCTCTGTCTCCGGACGACCGTTGGCTGGCCTATGTGTCTGATGAATCGGGGCGCAGCGAGGTGTACGTTAGACCTTTCCCGAACACGGGGGATGGCAAGTGGCTGATATCGGATGACGGCGGCATCGAACCGCTGTGGAGTCTTGATGGGCGCGAGCTATACTTCCGCAGACCCGACGGCACGGCGATCCTCGCCGCCGATATGACGCGTGGGCCCAGCTCCGCCGAAGTCCGCGTTCTCGTCGAGCCGCCGGCGCAGAACGACTACGAACGCAACCAGCGAAACCGGCTGTACGAAGTCGCGCCTGATGGACGATTCCTGGTGATCCAGCGGTTTGGCACACCGGATGTGTCAGGTGATCTCGTCGTTGTGCAGAACTTCATGGAGGACCTGAAGGCGAAGGTGCAGAGGTAGCTCTCACCGGCTCGGGTCGCCCGTGCGGGCGGAGCTCTAATCGCGCTTTCGCTTCCTGCTCGGGATTCAAGTGAGCATCCAGTCTGACCGTGTGACGGCCCGCCGCGACGCGGAAAAGGCTCACGTCAACGGCAATCTCTCTTACCAGGCGGTGATTAGCATCCCGGATCGTAGCCGTCGCACCGCCTTCATATCTCACAGACCAGTTCTCTCGTAGTCGGATCGGCAATCCGATCTCGGTTCCGTCCATCCCGATGCGGATCTGGGATACCTCTCCGGCCTCGGCGGACAGGATCCACTGGAGAGTTTGCTGTTCGCCAGGATTGTCGAAGGAGAAGGTTGACGTGGTCGGCTCACCCGGCTGCCGGGCGCCGCGCTCGTGCCGAAAGACCTGCGGGTAGACTTCGATCAGTTCCCAGTCGTTGCCGCCAACGGCGGTGAGGTTAAACTCGCGTGACACGTCCTTCATCCGCCGCTTCTGGTCGTGGCTGAAAACGTCGGCCATCCTCGCCCGCTCCCACAAGCCTATAGCGTCCAGGATGCGTTCGGTGAAGCCGTTCTCATTCAGCGCCTCGTAGCTCGTCACGAACGAGTAGCCGGCGTCGAAGGCCGCGGAGCGGGCCAGCATCCACTCCACATCCTCGATCGTCGTCTGCGAGGTCATACGGAACCAGCCCAGCATCGCCGGCATCAGGTTGCGCCTGAAATATGGCTGGTTCTTCAGGCGATACTCGGTCTGGCTTTCACGGAACCCGGCGTACCACGGCTCACCCCAGTTCATGCGGGTGTAGATGTGCCAGAAGAAATGGCTGGTGCGGCTGGCGTCAGCGATCAGGTGGCCGCGGATGTTATCGTTCAGGTTGTCGTACCACGTCTTTGTGAACAACACCTCGCCGTAGTTACCCATTCCCGTCGATTGGTTGCCCTCCAGTCCGTCGAACGAGATCTGCCGCAGCCCCGTCTCGTTGAACAACTCCGCGATGTTCGTCGCCACTTCCTGACTTAGGTCGGCGTCGGTGAGGAAGACGTTGTAGGCATGATCCGCCAGCAGCGCTACCTCGTCTCCCGCCGCGTGCGCCGACGCCCGAGTACCGAACGCGCCGCGCTGGCAATCGAGAAGTCGCCACGGTTCTTCATCCGACACGTCTCGGTACTGAATCAGCTCTTCGCCGATCACCACCGTTCGCAAGTTGTTGTTCTCTTCTCCAGTGAAGAAGCCTGGCTCGACGACCGGGATGTCCGTCTGCCTAGCATCGAGATCCGCGGCGAGCGCGCTTGATCCGACCCGGGCCAATCGTGCGTCGGGTACAGGCGTCACGTAGAGGTCGTTCGTCGTGATGAAGTTCGATAAGGTGTGCACGCCCACGTGGACGCCGGCGGCCTCCGCCCGCTCCACCGAGCGCCGCAGTCCAGCTCGTCCGCTGGGAAATCGATCGTTCAGTTCGAAGTGGCCCCAGGTGCGGAACGGCCCGGGGTGGTACAGGTAGCGAAGGCCGGCGCGCCGAGTCCAGGCGATCGCTTCGTCGATGTCGTCTTCGCTGAAGTCGAGGATCAGATAGGCGGCGGAGGCCGAGCGCGCGGTCTTACCCCATTCACCATCGACGACCGGATGGGGTAGCCCTTCTTCCACTTCTATGGCGCCCAGCGTTTCGAGTAGCCTCTCGGTGGGTGCGCCGAACAGCGCGATCTTCGTCCCGATCACGCCGCCGTCTTCGAAGCTGGGAGCGACGTACCGCTCGTGACGCCAGTTCTCGATCACTCGGTCGTGGCTGCGGTCGCGGCAGTACGCCTGTAGCGTGCTACCGAAGTCCTCCGGCTTGGCCGCTTCAACTCGATATAGGACGTAACGCCGCCCCTCTGAGCTCAGATCGCTGTAGTCGCCCGATTCAAACAGGTCTACCTGGGGCGGAAAGTCATTGTCGCTCCAGGGAAGTCCGCCCAGGGTCTTCGGGTTGAGGGCCTGGATCCCCATCGCGAACTCAGAGTTCCGCACGGCGCCCACCGTTTCGCCGATCGTGTCGGAAATCGTCGTGGCGTACGGACCCCAGATCACCAGCTCGACCGGTTCGACGGCATCCAGCGCGACCAACACGAGGACAAGGTGGGTCGGTTTCTCGGTCACGCGAACACGCGCCACCACATCGCCGGCATACCCCAGCTTGGCGATTCCTTCCGACGGGCTCCAATCGAATGAGCGCGGTGGATGAAGGACGCCATCGATCTGAATAGACAGCAGCGGGGAGTCCATCGTATCTGCGCGATGGTCGCGACCGGTTCGCTGGTCGACGAGAGCGACGACCTGTCCGTGGCCGTCGACCTTCAGGCGCAGATCTCCGGCTGACCATTCCGTCGTGCCGCCTGGAAACGAGCACCCTCCGATCAGCCCGGCCAGCAAGCCGGCCGTCAACCCGGTGAGCAGCGCGTAGCGATCGAAAGCTGGCTTGAGGATCATCGCTCTACCCGATGTTGGATCCCTGACAGATCAAGGCCCGGCAGACCGGCGGGCAGGTGAGACATAGGGGGCGGCCCGACCCGGCGCAACCTGATCCAGTTTTGGAACCGAACTTGCGCATTCGGGATGGAAACCCGCGAGAAGAAATCTTTATCAGCAAGGTCCCGCGTGGCACCAGGTGCAGGAGGGCGGGCCTTCTTTACGTGGCCCGCAACCTACGATTGTCGCGTCGGCCCAACAAAGAGTGCAGGAACACACAGGCATTCGGAGACAGCCATGAATCCCATCACGGCGCAGCGGGCATCGCTCAATCAGAAGCTCGGGAAGCAGGGAATCGAGGTCCGAGGTGCGGTCACCGCCGAGTGGGCCCAGATCCTGACCCCTGAAGCACTTCTCTTCGTAGCGAAACTCGCCCGCCAATTCGAACCGCGCCGCCGCGAGCTTCTTCAACGCCGCGCCCTGCGCCGGGCCGAGTGGGCGGATGGAGCGACGCCCGGCTTCGCTCCCGAGACCCGAGATGTCCGCAACGCGAACTGGCAGGTCGGGTCGATCCCGGAGGATCTGGTTCGCCGTGCCGTAGAGATCACCGGGCCGGTCGACCGCAAGATGATCATCAATGCCCTCAACTCCGGCGCCAACGTGTTCATGGCCGACTTCGAGGACTCGAATTCGCCCACCTGGGCGAACAACATCGATGGCCAATTGAACCTGCGCGATGCCGTGCGCCGCGAGATCAAGTATACCAGCCCCGACGGCAAGGCGTACTCGCTGAACAAGAAAACGGCGACGCTGATGGTCCGGCCTCGGGGGTGGCATCTTTGGGAGAAGCACGTCCTGGTTGACGGAGCCTCGGTCTCGGCATCGCTGTTCGACTTTGGGCTTTACTTCTTCCACAACGCCGCGGAGCTGATCGAGCGCGGCACCGGGCCTTACTTCTACTTGCCGAAGCTCGAGAGCCACCTGGAGGCGCGGCTGTGGAATGACGTCTTCAAAGCTGCGCAGGATGAGCTTGGCATTCCGAGAGGCACCATTCGGGCGACCGTGCTGATCGAGACGCTGCCGGCGGCGTTCGAGATGGATGAGATTCTCTTCGAGCTCAAGGAGCACTCTGCCGGCCTCAACTGCGGACGGTGGGACTACATCTTCAGCTTCATCAAGACGTTCAGAACTAGGCCCGAATACCTGTTGCCGGACCGGGCTCAGGTCACGATGACGCGGCACTTCATGCGCTCCTACGTCGAGCTTCTCATCTCGACCTGCCATCGTCGCCGAACACACGCGATGGGCGGTATGGCGGCCCAGATTCCGATCAAGACAAACTTGAAGGCCAACGAAGAGGCGCTGGAGAAGGTTCGCCAGGACAAGCTACGCGAAGTGTTGGCCGGCCACGATGGAACGTGGGTCGCTCACCCCGGCCTGGTTCCCGTCGCCGCCGAGGTGTTCAACACCCATATGAAGAGGGTGAATCAGATCGACCGGCCGCTGGAGAAGGTACGCATCACCCATGAGGATCTCACGCGGCCGCCCACCGGCGACATCACCGAGCGCGGTCTACGCCAGAATATCGATGTCGGGATCCAGTACCTGGAATCCTGGCTCAAGGGCATCGGCTGCGTTCCGATCTACAATTTGATGGAAGACGCGGCGACCGCCGAGATCTCACGCAGCCAGGTGTGGCAGTGGCTGCGCTTCGAGGCCAGGCTGGACGACGGTCGCGTCATCACCCCCTGGTTCGTGCGCGAGATCATGTTCGAAGAGCTGAGTAGAATGCGCGATTTCCTTGGCACCGAGCGCTTCGACTCCGGCAAGTTCGAGCGTGCCGCGAGCATCTTCGACGACATAACCATGAAGGACGATTTCACCGAGTTCATGACACTGGTAGCCTACGACCACATCGACTGAGCTCACTAGCCCCGGAGGCAGACCGATGGAGAAATCGAGGTTCATCAGCCAGCTAGAGGCGGAATGGAACGACTCCCCTCGCTGGCAAGGCATCGAGCGACCGTATTCGGCAGAGGTCGTTTGGAACTTACGCGGCACCGTTCCTATCGAGTACACGCTGGCCCGACGTGGCGCCCAGAAACTCTGGAACATGCTCCAGGCCGGTGAGCTGGTTTCCGCGCTCAGCGCTGTAACCGGAAGCCAGGCGATTCAGCAGGTCAGGGCAGGTCTGAAGTCGATCTACCTCAGCGGCTGGCAGGTGGCAGGCGATGTGAACAGCGCCGCACAGACCTATCCCGACCAGAGCATGTATCCGGCGGACAGCGGGCCCAAGCTGGCCCGGCGAATCAACAACGCCTTCCAGCGCGCCGACCAGATCTACCACATGCAGGGTCGTAACTCCGTCGACTGGTTCGCTCCGATCGTCGCCGATGCCGAGGCGGGGTTCGGCGGTTTGCTGAACGCCCACGAGCTGATGAAGGCTTATATCGAGGCGGGCGTCGCCGGCGTCCACTTCGAAGATCAGCTGGCCTCGCTCAAGAAGTGCGGCCATTTGGGTGGCAAAGTCCTCGTGCCGACCCGTGAGTTCGTCTCCAAACTGGTCTCGGCGCGCCTCGCGACGGATCTACTCGGCGTCGATACGCTGATCGTCGCCAGGACCGATGCGGAGAGCGCCACGATCCTCGCCAACGACATTGACGAGTACGACCGGGAATTCCTCACTGGCGAACGGACGCCGGAAGGGTTCCAGCGAGTCCGGCCTGGCGTCGAGGCCGCGATCCACCGCGCCCTCGCCTACGCGCCTTACGCTGATATCGTCTGGTTCGAGACCAAGACCCCGGATCTCGATGAAGCCAAGAAGTTCGCCGACGCGCTGTACGAGAAGTTCCCCGGCAAGCTGATGGCCTACAACTGCTCGCCATCGTTCAACTGGAAGAAGTACCTGGACGATGATCAACTGGCGAGCTTCCGAGAGGAGCTGGGCGCGCTGGGCTACACCTACCAGTTCGTCACTCTCTCGGGCTTCCACTCCGTGAACCACGCCATGTTCCGGCTGGCGCGCAGCTTCAAGGAGCGCGGCATGGCGGCATATGCCGAGCTGCAGAGCGCCGAATTCGCGGCTGAAGAAGAAGGCTACGAGGCCACGCGCCATCAGGAGTTCGTCGGCGCCGGCTATTTCGACGAGGTCACCAAGGCGGCGACCGGAAACTTCACCTCGACACTGGCTCTCGAGGGCTCTACGGAAGAGGAGCAGTTCAACCAGGCGCCAGAGGTTGCCAAGATCGAGCCGCTGCAGCCCTCGGCACAAACTGAGGTGCAGCAGCAGGCCGCCGGGACCGACTAGAAGTAAAAACGGCCGCCCGAAACGGCGCCCGACTTGTTCGGGCGCCGGCGGCTTTCGTCGCGTTTTCCCCCGCCTCATTCTTACGCCGTTCGCGTTACAACCTTTCCATGCTTGACTGTATCCATACGTATAGGTAATCTATAGGTCGACCTATAGACATTCGATAGGAGTGCGGATGGCGAACTCGAAAGCGGATCTGGTGCGGGGCACCCTCGACATGCTGATCCTTAAGACGTTGTCGCTACAGCCTTTACACGGCTTGGGAATCTCCCGGCGTATTGACCAGGTCACCGAGGGCGTGTTCCTGGTGAAGCCGGGTTCACTGTTTCCGGCGCTCCATCGTCTCGAACAGGAAGGGTGGATCAAGGGAGCGTGGGGCGAATCGGAGAACAACCGGCGCGCCAAGTATTATCAGTTGACGGCAGCGGGTAAGCGGAGGCTGGGGGAGGAGCGGAGCAACTGGACTCAGGTCGTCATGGCGATCACGCGAGTCCTGGAAGCGACCTAGGGGGTCGGTATGCCAGCTCATAGCAGAATTGCCAGCGCGCTGCGATCGCTCTTTCGCAAGCGACGGCTGGACGAAGATCTGGATGAGGAGCTTCGCAGCTACCTCGACCTCCTTACGGAAGAGAAGGTGCGCGCCGGAGTAGACCCACGGCGGGCGCGTCGTGAAGCGCTGTACGAGTTGGGCGGCGTGGAGCAGGTAAAAGAGAAGGTCAGGGAGCGAAGACTGGGAGCGTCACTGGACACTCTTTTGCAGGACGTACGCTACGCGTTTCGCACGCTTCGTAAGAACATCGGTTTCACCGTCGTCGCCGTCCTGATCCTCGCCATCGGCATCGGAGCCAACACGACCCTCTTCACCTCGGCTCACGCGGTTTTGCTGCGCGGTGTCCCGTTCCCGGAGTCGCATCGGCTGGTGGCTGGTTTAAAGACGATAGGTGGGGGGATAAGCGGTCCCGTCTCGAGGGTCGACTACTACGACTATCGGGAGTTCAGCGATTCCTACGAGCAGCTGGCCGCGCTCGCCGACTTCACCGTGCAGCACACGGTGATGGGCGGTGGCGCGCCGGAGTTGGTACAGGCTGCGTACGTCACGTGGAATCTGTTCCCGGCTCTGGGTGTGAGTCCGGTCGTTGGCCGCGGATTCACATCAGCTGATGAGACGGACGGCGGGGCAGGGCTCGCCTTGATCAGCTACGGCTATTGGCAGAGCCGCTTCGGTGGTGCCCGCGACGCCGTGGGGAGCACGCTGAATCTCGATGGATCGCTGCTCACCGTCATCGGGGTGATGCCGAGGGACTTCCTGTTTCTCTACGAGGCCGATGTGTGGCGCTTGGTCGACCGTACTGGGCCTTTCGACGGCTCCCGGGGCTCGCACAGCCACTTCGTCGTCGGCCGGCTGAAGCCAGGAGTATCGATCGAGCAGGCTCAGGGCGAAGCTGATGGGATCTCCGCCAGCCTGGCTCAGCAGTATCCAGAAAGCAACAGCACAAAGGGTCTGCTGCTGATGGAGATGCGGTCGTTCATGGCTTACGGAATAAAGACGAGTATGCTCCTGCTGTTGGCGACCACGGCGTTGATCTTGCTCATCGCCTGTGGCAATGTCGCGGGCCTGATGCTGGCACGTGGCGAGCGGCGGCTGTCCGAGATGGCGATGCGCTCGGCGCTGGGTGCATCCCGGAGTCGACTGCTGCGCCAGCTGGTCACCGAGAGCGTGGTCCTGACCGGCGCTGCCGGCCTTCTGGGCATTGGCATCGCCTATTCGCTGCAGGACTCGCTTCTGCCCCTACTGCCCTCGGGCGAGCTCGGCACCGAACAGCCATCCATCAACATGGCGGCTTTGGCGTTCACGCTTGCGATATCCATCGCCACCGGGCTGATCGTTGGGATCGTCCCGGCTCTACGGGGCACGGCTCTGAAGCCGGCACAACAACTGAGGTCGGGCAACCACGCGTCGGAGAGCCTCCGCAGCGGTCGACTGCGCAGTGGGCTGGTGGTTCTGCAGGTCGCACTGTCCGTCGCTCTTCTCATCGGTTCGGCGCTGATGGTCCGTAGCTTCGCCCAGCTATCTAGGGTCGAATTGGGCTTCAGTACCGAGAACCTGTTGACCGGTCAGTTGCAGATCCAGGCGGCTGACTACCCGACGCCGGAGCAGCGCAGCCTGTTCTATTCGTCACTGCTCGAGGAGGTCGAAGCCTTGCCGGGAGTAGAATCGGCCACTCTGATCAACAAGCTGCCCATCATGAGCCCCTGGCAGGACTGGTCGATCTGGCGAGCGGAGCTGCCGCCTCCGACGGCCGAGAACGATTTCTCGGCTATGGCCCGCTGGGTTCCTCCCGGGTACTTCCAGACCATGGGTATGCAGCTATTGGCGGGGCGGGATATCGCGGCGACCGATGTCCCGGGCAGTCCGTACGTCATCGTGGTGAGCGAGCGCGTGGCCCGGACACTGTTCGAAGATGCCGATCCCGTCGGCCGCCAGGTGCGGATCGGTTGGTCGGACCGCTCGTTCGAGGTGATCGGCGTCGTGCGTGACGCTCGAGTGAATACGTTGCGTGGCGAACCCGATGCGGCAGCGTATATGGCATCGGCCCAAATCGGCGCCACACGGATGCAGATTGCCGTGCGCTCGTCCGGGGATCCGATGCTCCTCGTCGGCCCAATCGAAGGTCTGCTTCGCCGAAAGGATCCCAACGTCCTCTTCGCTTATCCGAGGGCCATGTCATCTATCATCGATAGCCGGCTGTCGAGCTTCAGGATCGTGATACTGTCTCTGTCGCTTTTTTCGGTTCTCGCTCTGGCCCTCACGGCGATCGGGCTCTACGGCATACTCGCCTACCACGTGAGTCAGCGGACGAATGAGATCGGTGTCCGCCTGGCCATGGGCGCGTCGAACGGCGATATGCTGGGCATGGTTCTCAGGAAGGGCTTGGCACTCGTCGGGATCGGGTTGGTATTGGGGGTAGCCGCGGCCTATCCCGGCACCTTGCTCGTCCGCCAGTTACTCTTCGAGACGCAGCCGATCGACCTGGCGGCGTATATGGTAGCGGTGGTCTTTCTGGGAGTCGTGGCCACGCTGGCCTGTTTGCTACCGGCCTGGCGGGCCACGCGCGTGGATGTGGTCGATGTACTGAGGATCGAGTGAGCCGGTAGGTCTACCGGCCCACCCTCAGGTCGCCGGCTCTTCCGACTCCGTCTCCTCGGGCGTCGAGCGGCCGAGCAAACGGTCGCGCAGCTGTGCCAGGATGGCCATCTGATCCTTCAGCTTCTTGCCACGATCGCCGGAAGCAGTGGCGAATAGGCGCCGGTCGATCTCGCTCTTATAAAGAGGTGCGACATGCTGTTTGTAATCCTTGTAGGAAAGCAATGTACTCCTCCTTGCCTTTCGTTGGGCCGACTGCGCCGAGCGGGCGCGCCTGTCTCTTCTTAGCTTTGGGTATGCAGCACTCCGCAATGGACACTGCGCCAAAACTGTGCCCCGCCGGTCATCCAGGCGATCATGTAAGAATCACGTTAAATCATGCAGCTATCATGTAGATAGCGAAAGGGTTTCACGGGCACAAGGCCAAAATCCATTGAGTTTGCTGGACGCGATGGAGAGGGTGTGCGGCGACGCGACAGGTGTTGCACATCACCGGGCCAATCAATAGTGAGAATACTTACAGCTTGTTGACTCGCAATCACCCCACTCTCTGGCGGCCCTCGGAAGGCCGATTCTGGCTACCTCTCTCCCCCCGCTCCTCGTCCTCCTGACGTCGACGGCAGTTCTTGCGTCGTCTGGGTGATCACTGGCGCGTTCTGGCCGACCCCCCGGGTGACCGTCACGGCGACCGTGTTGCTCGAGAGACCGAGGGCGTCCTGGAGCGTCCAGTGGTAGGTGATGCTGTTCGTGCCTCCAAAGACGAGGCACTTGTTCGTTTGCGTGATCGTGCCTGAAGAGCCGTCACCCGACAGCGTATAGGTGAGCCCGGTCCCCGGGTCAGTCCCGGGCAGCGTGATGACGATCAAGGGGAAGACTACCGTGCTGTCGCGAAGCACCGCCGACCCGCCGGTAACATCCCCGTTTACGTCAGTGTAATCCGCGGTCATGGTGTACCAGCTCCCGGGAGGATTCTGGTGACCACAGAAGACAGGGTCGTTCGCCTGTACGAGATTGATCTGGAAATTCGAGAGCACGGGAGGAGACGGCGGCGCCACGAACGTCGCTGTCACGTTTCGCGCTTGTGACATGGTGACCACGCACTGGCCGGTCCCCGTGCAGGCGCCGCTCCAGCCGCTGAAGGTGGAGCCTCCCGTCGGATCCGCCGTCAGCGTCACGACGGTACCGTGGTTATAGGTCTGCGCGCAGGTTCCGCTCTGGCTGGTACCGTTCCAGGTGCAGTTGATGCTGCCCACGTTCGATGTGATCGTGCCGTTTCCGGTCCCGGCGCCGAAGGTCTGCAGCTGGTAGGTGTTGATCGTAAAGGTCGCGGTGGCGGATCTAGCCTGGTCCATCGTAACGACGCACTGCCCGGTCCCGGTGCAGGCGCCGCTCCAGCCG
>JBDHJS010000010.1:0-84038 GCA_039586795.1 Gemmatimonadota bacterium | reverse complement strand
AGCATCTGCGGTGGCCATCATCACTGGTCGGGAGCGCGATGAAAAAGATGAGTCTCACCTGAGCGGTGGACTCGCCGATTTTCCCGGCACGCTCATCTACTACATGGGCGTACGGCGCGCGGCGAAGTGGAGCACGGCGCTCATCAAAGATGGTAAGCCGGCGGATACGCCGGTGGCGATCGTGTGCTGGTGCTCGCGTCCACAGCAGCGGATGATCCGCTGCACGCTGGGAACGGTCGTGGAAGTCGTTGAGAGAGAAGAGGTTGCGCCCCCGGCCGTCTTTGTGGTCGGCCCGGTCGTCGACCGGGCGCCGGAGATGTCATGGTTCGCCCGCCGGCCGTTGATCAGTGCGCGCGTGCTCGTCACCGGGTCGCCGGGCACCGCCGAGCCGCTGCGCGATGGACTGAGCGTGCTTGGCGCCGAGGTGATAACACGACCGGTGATACGTGTCACCGAGCCTCCCGATTGGGCGCCGGTAGACGATGCACTGGAACGCCTCGACCAATACGATTGGTTGGTGTTCTCTAGCGCCAACGGAGTCGATTATCTGTTTCGGCGGCTTGACGAGCTTGGCGGCGATGTGCGCCGCGTGGGTCAGACCAAGCTCGCCGCGATAGGTTCAGGCACCGCCGAACGGTTGGCTCGCTACAGCCTGCGGGCCGACGTGGTACCCGACAAGTTCATCGCCGAGTCGTTGGCTGAAGCGCTGATGGCCGACGCAAAAGGCCACCGCTTTCTCCTCGCCCGAACGAACCGCGGCCGTCAGGTCCTGGCCGACGAGCTGGAGAAGGCGGGTGGACAGGTCGACCAGGTTGTCGTCTATGGAAGCTTCGACGTCGAGGAACCTGATCCCAGCATGGTCGCGGCGCTGTCGTCGGGAGAAATAGACTGGGTGACGGTCACCAGCTCGGCGATCGCACGCTCGATGGTAAGGCTCTACGGCGACGCGCTGAAAGAGTCTCGATTGGCAAGCATCGGCCCGATGACATCAAAGACGCTGCGCGAGTTGGGTTACGAGCCGGCCGTGGAGGCATCCCCGCATTCCACGGGCGGAATGATCGATGCGATCGTCAGGAGCGGACTAACGAGAGAATAGCCCTGGACCTCACGGGTCAGCGGTTGTCAATGACATGACACGCCGCACCAACTCGTTCACGCGGGTTCTCTCCAGCAAGCCGTTCTCATAGAGGTCTACAGGCCCATCGTCGGAGAGCAGGTCGCTGCGATCGGTTAGCGCCGTCACTTCACCCACCTGACCCAGGCACCATACGGACATGCCCCGAGCCTGTGAATCGGAGTTGCGCAGCGCTGACGCCGTTACGTCTAACACGGTGTCGATGTGATCGTGGGCCAGAGAGCCGAGCCGACCAATCGCCCACAGCGCCCCGGATTTGAAGTGAACCAGGTCCTCCTCGGCCATGTTCGGGATCAGGTGGACGACGATCGAAATGTAATCGGCGAACAATGTCGGCTCCTGTCGAACGATCTCGGCCATCGCCGCAGGGGCGTGCCAGCAGATGCCGCCGGACTCTTCACTGATTAGCCAATACAGACGGCGTAGATGCTCGCGTACGTAGTCCGGATCGTCTTCCGCGACGTGGCTGGCCGCTGCACCTAACGCTTCGACAGCGCGCCAGCCGATCTGCGGGTCCGCATCGTAGGTGAGTGATACGAGAGTCCCCAGCACGCGACGCCTCTCTGCCGCGAGCTGGGGAATCTGTCCAAAATCTGCGTGCGCTAACAGGTTGCGCAGATAGGTCTTGTTCGCCACCTGAGCACCGTGGTTAGGCTAATCCAGGCATAACCTCTTTTGAGGCATCGTCGGCCACGGTCTCCGATTTCGGCTCGAGAACCAGGGCGTTTGCCACCAGGTTGACCAGCTGCGTGACCTCAATCCTCAGCTCGTAGTGGCGTATGACGTCGGTGAGACCGTCGACGCAGTTGTGGCAAGAGGTGACGACGATTTCGGCACCGGTATCCTTTAGCTGGTTCGCCTTGATGATGCCCGACTTGAGGCGGCGTGGCGTGTACTCCGACATCGACATGGCGCCACCACCGCCAGTGCAGCAGTAGTTCTCGGCCCTGTTCGGAGTCATCTCGCGAAAGTCGCTGCACACCAGCTCGAGAAGTTCCCGGGGCTCTTCGTACAAGCCGCAGCTCCGGGCCATGTTACAGGAGTCGTGATAGGTTACCGGCCGGGAGTTCTTGGACTTGTCGACCTTGATACGACCTTCCTTGATGTACCGCAGCATCGTGAAGATCGAGCTCTCCATCACGAACGGCACGTCGAACTTGGCCCAGTTGGGACCTTCGCAGCGAGTGGAACGGAACCCGTGGCCGCATTCAGAGATGACCAGGGTCTTGCCGCGGAGCTCGTTGACCTTCTCGTAGAGCCGTTGAGCCACAGAGCCGCCTAGGTCGTCGTCGCCGGAGAACAGACCGAAGTTGGTCATGTCCCAGCCTTCGCTGGCCATCGTCCAACTCTCGCCCGCCGCGTGGAAGATCTTGGCCGCGTCGGCAATCGAACGCGGGTCGTACTTCACTTCCCGCGGATTGATCGAGTAGACGACTTCGCAGTCCGTCTGGTCGATGGGAATGTCGGCCGTCGGATCATCCAGATCGTCCTGCATCTCCTCCGCCATCCACTCCAGCGTGTCGAGGTAGTCTTCCTTGAGCACGCCCATCTGGTTACCGATCTCCCACTGGTCCTTACTGACCACGGCCACGCCCTCGGGCATCACGCCGACCGACACCAGCAGGCCCCGGGCCATCCGGTTGAAGGTGGCCAGATCGACCCCCATCGGACAGTTGAGCGTACAGCGTCGGCAATTCGTGCACTTGCCGAACACTGTGTCCTTCAATTCCTCCAACTCCTCGTCGCTCCAAACGCTGCCGGCCTTCACCCACCAGGGCGCCACTCTGCCCGTCCAGTCGAAGTGACGTTTGAACAGCTTGCGGATCAGATCGCCCTTATAGGCGGGGGCATAGGTCGGATCGCCTGGGTTCGCCAGAACATAGTGGCAGGACTCCGTGCACATGCCGCAGTGCACACAGGCCAACAGCGAGCCCACCATCTGTCGGTTCAGCTTCTGGCCCATCCGCTCGAGGACTTGTTCAGCTTTATGAGATCTTGTTGTCGTCTGCTCGCTCATCGGGGTTTCCTTTTCGTCGCCCGTATGCCCGTCACCTAGCCGCGCTGCACCGGGTACACTCCCCGGTGTCCCATTGTCTTGCCCAGGTAATAGCGCGTGAAGGGGTAGTAGAGGTAATGCGAGATCTTGCTGAACGGCACGTAGATCAAGAAGAAGGCCGTCAGTATAAAGTAGGTCAGCAAATGCCACTCGCCGCCGCTCGTGTTGTTCGGCACCGCCAGGGTCGCGAAGAAGAACCATACCGTCAACAGCAGCAAGGAGAAGTAATCATCAGGCGAGCTGATCGCTCGCATGTAGTTGTTGCCCACGCGTCGGAAGATTCTGATCACACCCACGAGGAAGGCCGCGCCGATGATGATCTGTAGTATTAACACCAGCGTCTGGCTCTCGAGCAGGTGAGGCCAGTAGGGAATGACGAAGGACAGTCCGATCGCCGCCGTCACACCCAGGTGGAAGATCACGAACTGGGCGTAGATCAAATACTGACGCCGAGTGCTTTCCATCGCCCAGGGCATTGCCACGTTGGCCCACGAGTACAGGATTCCCCGCTTCGGCGTTGTGCGCTTAGGAGTCCCGGTTGACGCCTGGCGTTCACCGCCCGCCTTGAATCTCAGGAACCATGCGATACGCGTCGTATAGACCAGGGCCATGAAGCCCAGGGCGACTTCTTGCAGTGTATGCTCGGAAAAGTGCAGCAGCTCGCTCATGGTTCAGGCCTCTATCTCGGTCTTAAAGGCGTTGTACTGACGGGTGTCCAGCACGCAGATGATGACTTCACGCATCCCGGATTCTCTGCCTAGATGATCCCGAAACGCTTCCAGCATGACCTTAGCGGACACTTCAGGTGCAATCCCGTAGTAGCCTGCACCCATCGCCGGGAAGGCCAGTCGCTCCACCTTTTCTTCATCGGCTCGTTTGAGTGCGCTGAGGACGGTCGTCCTTAGCTTCGATACCGTGTCCTCTTCCTGGAATTTGGGCCCCACCGCGTGGATGATCTTCTCGGCCTTGAGGTTTCCGGCGGCCGTAACGACCGCCTCACCGAGCGCCACCGGCGCCAGCTCGTCCAATTCCTTCTGTATCGAAGGACCGCCCCGGACGCCGATCGCGCCACCGAAGCCCGTACCCAGGGCCAAGTCCGACTCGGCGTAGAACACGAAAGCATCAACTTCGATGTCGGTGATGTCGTCTCTTATGAGGCGGATGACGGTCTGGTTGATCTGTTTGCCTGCCTCAACTGCGTTGGTCAATGCGACCTCCCCTCTTCAACAAACGGCCGGGCTATGCTCGCTGCCCGGATTGGTGTCTCAACCGTAGAACGGCAACCCCGCCATCCGACACGCCCCCCGCCGGTAGCCGGCGGGAAACAGCTCTCGCAGCTCCTCGAGACTCAGATCATTGGCTGAGCAAGTCTCGTAGATCGTCGGGAGTGTGCGGTTGGCGGCGTAGTAATCGCGCAGGTAACGGACGATCTGTAGATGTCTTTCCGTCGGCGTGTCCGGCGGTTCTCGCTGCGACATGGCTAGCTCGACGAAGTCTTCGTCCCACTCCTCGAAGTCCTTTAGGTAACCAAGCTCGTCCAGCTTGTAACGTGGCTTCGCTGGTGGCGCCGTCTCGTACGTGAGCCAGTAGTTCGTCTCCCACATGAACTGGTAGTTGATGCCGGAGACCTTGCAGGCGCCTCGGTGATAGCCGGTGGGAAATAGCGAGCGCAGCTCCGAGAGCCGCATGTTGTTATCGGCGCACGCCATGACGAGCACGGGAATCGTGTTCTCGTCGATAAACTTGTGCCTTAGATAATTGATGAGCTGCCAGTGCCGGTCCGAGAGTCCCGACTTGACCCCAACCAGTTTCGCCATCCCCTCGGCGAAGTCCTCATCCCACTGATCGGGCGGGTCCAGGAACCCGTGGGCATCCAGCTGGTAGGTCTTACCCTTGAATGCGACGGTACTCATGTGTCACTACTAGTCTCGAAGTCCCGCGGCGACTTCGATTGAAATTCTAAATGCCACCTCAGTTGGTGGCGTACATTCTACGCTGCGTCTCCCGCCGCCCTTCTTCCCCCTCCCACGACGCTCTCAACCAGTCGTTCTATCTGCTCGGCGGTGCACGGAGCGGCCAGCGTCGGCACCGCCAGCTTCTCAACCGCCCCCGCATCCTTCTCCCGCTGAGCCACGAACACCTTCACCCCGGGGATCCGGTCGTCCCCCTGGAGCGACTCCAGCAGCCTGCCGTCCCGCACCTCGGGCAGATCGCTATCAAGGACCACCACCGCGGGACGGAACGTCCCGATCAGGGTGGCGCTCTCGTACCCAGAACGAGCGGACCGCAAGGAGATTTTGTTATCGTCCGTCTCCGTCTCGAGCCGGCGGATCAAAGCCTCATCACGCGTTATCACGAGAACGGTCGTCGCCATCCCGTGACAGGCCCGGTAGAACGGACAATCCACACAGTCATGCGTGCAGAAGTCATGCCGATGACCGGCCTCTCTCCCCAGCTCTGCCAGCAGGTAGCAGTTCTGTGCCCGAGCCTGATAGACCAGGCAGGTCAAGCATCTCTCCCGGGGTGTGCCAGGCTGACCGAAGTACTCCCAGCAGCGCTGGCGAGGCTGAGGGGCGGCTCCACCCTCGACGGCGGAGGCCGCCGGATCATCCCCGTTCGAAGAGCACAGGCCCAGTGCGATGCAGGTCTCCCGGGAGACCCGATAGTGGCCGCCGGCGGTGCGCGTCGCTGGCAGCTTGCCCTTCTTGATCCACTTCAGGACGGCATCTGGCGTGACGCCGCAGAGTCTCGCCACTTCACCTGTGCTGAGCAGAGAATCCATAACCGGGGCAACATCGTATGGGTTTTATGGCCGCTTTCACATAAACCAACCGTTGGAGAATTCTATCTAATTTCGGCAATTATGTCAAGAACAGTTCGCGTTACGAACAGCCGTCATGTCAGCCCAAACGTGTTGTATTTATTGAATATAGTAATAATCAACCGGATTGATTGTTCAGGAAGAAAGGATCTAACTTTTTTTGTTTTTTGACCATTGACGCCGAGATGAGTGGTACGTATTTTATGCAATTATCGGCGGTCGGGAAACGCAGTACCCCATAAAAACCATACCCGGGCCATGAGGCAACAGAAAGACGGTACGTGGTTGACCACTGGGCAGGCGGCCAGACTTTGCTCGGTCACCCCCGATACCGTCCTCAAGTGGATCAAGAAGGGTTCCCTCAAGGCCGTCCGCACAGCAGGCGGCCACTATCGCATCAAGCGTCAGGACCTGGCGCACCTCCTCACCGTAGGCAGGAGTCCAGGCTCTCCCACGCAGACGCTCGACGGCGGGCCGGAACAGCTGCGTTGTTGGGAGTACTTCAGCCGTGGCGGCTTGGTCAGGGAGGAGTGCGAGGCGTGCGCTGTTTACCGAGCCCGAGCAGCCCGCTGTTTCCGAATGGCGATGATGGGGCGCGACATCGGGCATGCTCGCCAGTTTTGCCAGACGAGCTGCGAGGACTGCGTGTACTTCCAGCGTCTGAGCGGGATGACGATCAACGTTCTCGTCATAACGACGGATCGCCATCTCGTGCGGCGCCTGCAGGAGCATGAGTTCGAGAAGATCGCATTGCGCTTTGCCCGCAACGCCTATGAAGCCTCTGCGGTGGTTCACGCTTTCCTGCCTGCCTTTGCCATTGTCGACCAGGATGCCTTTCCCCGGGACGACGATGGCCTCCTTGAGGGCCTGACGAACGACCCGCGACTTCCGGGTCTGAAGATCGTCCTGGCAATCCGGCGCGGCGAAGCGCAGCGCCAGGCCGGCGGCCATGCAGGCCAGTTCATATCTCGAGTCATCGAAAAGCCGTTCGGTCCGGATGAGATCGAAACCGTGATCGACGGATTCCCAGTGGGGTTGGTGGAGCCGGAGAGGTTGGAGAACGCCTGAACGCCGGGGGTAAACCGTGAGCCCAGTGAGCAAAGAAGTCCTGGAAGCCAGCAGCGACGAAGATGGATTTCTCAGGACAATGGCGAGTTGGAATAGAGCGATGGCGGAATCGCTCGCCGTCGAGCACAAGATCGGTGAGCTCACCGACGATCACTGGACAGTGATCGAGTACGTGCAAGAGTACTACTCAACTTATGGCCAGGGACCGCCGGTGGTGAAGGTGCACAAGGTGACCGGGCTGACGTCGGAAGACATCTGCAAGCTGTTCCCGTGCGGCATGGTCAAAGGCGCATACCGCCTGGCCGGACTACCGCGCCCACCGGGGTGCGCGTGATCGACAGGATCTTGGCGGCGCAACGAGCCGCGTGCTCGTGACGCTCGAAACACAAGGCACCGTAGAAAGGAATAAGCAAACATGGATGTCGCTAGGTTTCTGGTCGGCGGCGTTCTTCCCTACGTGGCAATAGCGGTCTTCATCGTTGCCATGGCTTTCCGCATCTACACGTGGAAGAAGTTAGCGGCGCCCTCGATGACGCTGTTCCCGGCGCCGGAGCATGAGACTGCCAACAAGCGAAACGTATTAAAGGAGGCTGTGCTGTTTCGAAGCCTCTTCCGTGGCGACCGAATGCTCTGGGGGTTCGCCTGGGCCTTCCACGCCGTCTTGGCGTTGATCGTTCTGGGGCACCTCCGCGTCTTCACCAACGTGGACGGGACCCTGATGGCGATGGGGATGACCGACGAGGCGATCCAGATCATGTCGGGCAGTCTGGGAGGGGCGGCCGGTGTGATCATCTTGATCGCGACCGTTCTGCTGTTGGCCCGGAGGTTGGCATTGCCGCGCGTCCGCGAGGTCACTGGCTCGGCTGACATACTCGCTCTACTGCTGATCGCGGCGATCATCGTGACCGGAAACGTGATGCGGTTTGGTCCAGAGCACTTCGATTTGACACTGACACGTGAGTACTTCGCCGAACTGGCGACGTTCGGGGGAGTCATGGACCAGGCCGTGTTACAGAACAACGTGTTCATGATCCATATGGGTCTCGCGCTTGTTTTGATCATGACCATTCCGTACAGCAAGATCCTGCACTTCGGAGGGATCTTCTTCACGCACCAGCTGATTCGGAAGCATTGAGGCGGGGGAGACGGACATGTCCAATAACAACGTTAAACAGCAAGTCGTTGAGTCGATCAGCGCGATAAAGGACGGCCCCCGCGCGCTTCGCATGTATATGGAGATGTGTGTGAAATGCGGAACGTGCGCATCGGTTTGCCCCGTCTACTTCGGCAAACCGGAGAAGCGCTACAACCCGGCGGAGCGCACCGATATCATCCGCCGTATCTATCGTAAGCACAACACGTTAGGGGGTCAGCTGTTCGGCAAGCTTGCCGCCGCCGAGGACTTCAAGGAGGACGACCTCAAGGACTGGCAGCAGATCTTTTACGAGTGCACGGGCTGCCGTCGCTGTGCCACATTTTGCCCCTTCGGGATCGACCACTCGGTAGTCACGAGAAAGGGCCGCGCGATCCTCGACAAGCTCGGCATGACGCCGGAGACGATGGCAAAGGTAGTTCAGATATCTCTCGAGACCGGAAACACGGACGGTGCCGGAGAAGCGGCGTTCCTTGCCGCAATCGACTTTCTCGAGGAGGAAATGAAGGACGAGCACGGGATCGACATCAAGATCCCCGTCGACCAGGAAGGCGCGGAGTACTTCTACGTCCCGCCCTCAGGCGACGTTCTCGTGAACCCCGAAGCGACGATGGGCGTCGCAAAGGTATTCCACGTCTTGGGGATGGCGGACAAATGGACCATGAGCTCTAAGTGCTTCGACGGTGCGAACTACGGTCTGTTCACCGGTAATGATGGTGACATGAAGGCCGACAATAAGATGTATGTGGAAGAAGCCAAGACTCTCGGGACCAAGACCCTTTTGATGGGTGAGTGCGGTCACGCCTACCGGATAATGAAGATGATGATGGAGAAGACCAGTTGGTGGGGTCAGCTGCCTTTCGAGATCGTCAACTGCATGGAGTGGACTGCCGAACGCATCAAAGAAGGCAAGCTTGAGTTCGACAAGTCGAAGAACCAGCAGCCGGTCACATACCATGACCCATGCAACTTCGGCCGCTCATGCGGGATCACCGAAGAGCCGCGGGTGATTCTCGACGCCGCCTGCGGCGACTTCCGCGAGATGTATCCCAACCGATCGGAGAATTGGTGCTGCGGTGGCGGCGGCGGCTTGTCCGCCATGGACGACATCATCGACTTCCGCATGGAGATCTCCGGCAAGAAGAAGCTGGAACAGATTCGCGAGACTGGAGCGAAGTACGTGTCAACAGCCTGCTCGAACTGCAAGCGGCAGCTGACGCAACTGTTGGAGCATCACGAGGAAGAGATCGAAGTCGGCGGTGTCCACGACATGCTCTCCCGCTCGATCCTGATCAACGGAAAGGCCGCGGAGCGCGACGACTACATGTAAGATGCTCGCGGTCTTCTGCAGAGAGTGGGGCGGTGGCCGCTGGCTACCGCCCCACGTGTATGTGGGCGTGCTGTTGAATCACTTCGACCTTTAGGCGCCGCGGAACCGAATCGCTGCCTGGACGAGCGCTGGAGCCCAGCCCGGCGTACCCAGCGCGTGTATGTGGGTGTAGCAGGCCAACACGTTGCGATGCACCAGGCCATCCCGTTCGCCGTCGAAGCCGTGGCCCCGGCCGACTCGGAAGGCAAACGTTAGACCCTCCGCCGACGACTCCAAATAAGTGTAGTGGAATTCGTGTCCCCGAAGCTCGGTGCCGATCCCATAGTAGGGGTTCTCCGTCACCGTCTCGAGGGCGGTGTAGCCGTGCCCCTGAGGCCGGCCCTGGAACGCGAAGACGGCGGGGAGCGCGGAAACCATGGGGTACTCCTTCCCCTCGTACAGCAACTTATCGCCGAGATACACGGTCCCTCCGCACTCCGCGTACACCGGCAAGCCCGCTTCGATTGCCCGGCGTAGCGATTCGATGAACGGCCGGTTCTCCGCCAGGGACGGAGCCAGCGTCTCCGGAAAACCACCTCCTATATATAGAGCGTCTACCTCCGGCAGCGTCGTATCTCTAATCGGTGAAATGTCTATCAGGCGGGCACCTTCTCGGGTCAGAGCTTCCAGGTTCTCGGGATAGTAGAACTGGAACGCCGCGTCACGGAAGATCCCGATCCGCGCGTCTGCGGACTTCGGTGCGTTCTGCGGCTCGGGGTCCAGAGAAGTTCGATCCATGGGTGGAGCCGCCTCGGCAACCCTCCATATCGCTTCCAGATCGAGATAATCTTCAGCGACGGCGGCCGCGTGCTGGATGGCGCCTGCGAACTGGTCGTGTTCTTGGGGGGGCACCAGCCCCAGATGCCGTTCGGGGAACGCCTCCTCCGCCAGTCTGGGGATGGCCCCCAGCACAGGGAGGCCGCAGGTGTCCTCCACCGCCTCGCGGATGACCGATTCATGGCGCACACCGGCGACCCGGTTCAGGACGACACCGCCCAGCGGGACCTGTGGATCCACCTTCTGACATCCCAGAACAACAGCTGCTATGGTTCGTGTCGCCTTGGTGCAGTCCACGGCGAGGACGACAGGGGCTTGAAGCAGCTTGGCCAGTTCGGCCGTGCTGTAAGTTCCCTGAGCATCCATACCGTCGTACAGACCGCGGTTGCCCTCGATTACGGCGACGTCGGAGTCTGCGACGGAGTGAAAAAAGGACCGCTGCGCGACTTCTGGAGACATCAGGAAGAAGTCGAGGTTGCGGCAGGGTCGATCCGCGGCACGCGAAAGCCACGCGGCGTCGATGTAGTCGGGCCCCTTCTTGAACGGCACAACGCGAAGGGCCTGCTTCCGCCAGGCGGCAAGCAGGCCCAAGGATATGATCGTCTTACCACTGCCCCCGCGCAGCCCTGCGATGATGACGCGGGGGACACTCATATAGCTACACCATCTCTATGAAGCCGCACGGACAGATCTCCGCGCACTTCTTGCAGCCGGTGCAGTTGCCCAGCTTGAACGAGTACACCTCGCCCTTTTCGAGCGGCTTGTCGATCGCCTGGTCCTGACAGTACATCCAGCATTTCTCACAATCGAAGCAGTAGCCGCAGCTCATGCAACGCTGGGCCTCTACGACTGTCTGGTCTTGGGTGAATCCCAGGTTCACCTCGAGATCAACTGAGTCCATCCGCTTGTCGATGTCGATCGCCGTGGGCTCGCCGCGATCCTGCTTGTCGTAGTGATCCAGTAGCATCCGATCCGGCCCGATCAACGGACGGTCATCGACTTCGGCCTCGGTGCCCGTGAATTTGCGATCGATCGCTTCGGCCGCCCGGCGGCCATGCCCGACCGCTGTGGTCACTAGGTCCAGCGCGGTGACGTCACCGCCGGCCCACACGCCATCAACCTTGGTCGCGCCCTCATCGTCCACCTTGATCCAGTCTCTGCCATCGATCAGCGACTCGAAGCCGCCGAAGTCCGGTTCCTGGCTGACGGCGGAAATGATGGCGCTGGCGGGAATCTCGAACTCCGAACCTTCGATCGGAACCGGCCGGCGACGACCGGATGAGTCGGGTTCGCCAAGCTCCATGCGAATGGCCTGCATCGCCACCACGCGGCCGTTCTCCTTTCGGAAGCCGATTGGAGCGGCCAGAAACTCGATTCTGATCCCCTCGTTGATCGCCTCGTCGATCTCCTCTTCGATCGCCGGCATCTCCTGCCGGGTACGCCTATAGAGCACGGTCACGTTGGCGCCAAGGCGCTTGCAGATCCGCGCCGCGTCTATGGCAGTATCGCCACCACCGACGACGATCGCCACCACGTCCTTGCCGAGCTCCAGCTTCTCGCCGTGGTGGAAGCGGCTCAGGAAGTCCACTCCGGAGAACACGTTGGGCGCGTCCTCTCCTTCGACGCCGAGGCTGACGCCTTGCTGAGCGCCGAGGGCCACATAGACGGCCTGGAACGACTTCTTCAGCTCGTCGAGATCCGTATCATTGCCGATCTTCACGCCGCACATCAGCTCTACGCCGACGTCGAGGATCTTCTGGATCTCGCTGTCGAGCACCGACTCGGGGAGTCGGTAGCCCGGGATGCCGTAGCGCAGCATCCCGCCGGCCTTCTCCATCGCCTCGAACACCGTCACGCCATAGCCGCGGCGCGCCAACTGGTAGGCGCAGGAAAGACCGCTGGGTCCGCTGCCGACTACAGCGACCTTCTCGGCCTTCTGTTCTTCGGTAAGCTTCTTGAGCGCCAGGCCCGTATCGAGGCCGTAGTCGCCGATCGATCGCTCGACCTTGTTGATATTGACCGCGCCTTCCATCTCCTTGCGGTTACACTCGGTCTCGCACGGAGCCGGACAGACACGGCCGCACACCGCGGGGAAGGGGCTGGTGTCGGTATAGATGTGCCAGGCCTCTTCGTACGCTTTATCTAGAGGTTTATTCAGCCGCTCCGCCTGCGCGATGGTCGTCACGAACTCCCGGATCCGGTTGCCGCTGGGGCATGTCGTGTGGCACGGGGGCTTCTTCTCGACGTGTCTGGGTCGCAACGGCGACTGTTCACGTGAGGAGCCGGCAGAGAATGCCCTCCCACCAAGACCCTTCTTCTTCTTCTTGACTACCTTAGCCATAAGTATACCCGTGCAACGTGTGAGTTAGCGTTGTTGTCAGCCGGGCGCACTCCCTGGCCGGCAGGCCAGGGAATGCGCCGGTCCTCAGTGTCCCACGGCGAGCGTCTACCGCTCAGCCGCCCTCGCCGGCTCCCTCTTCCGGGGGGAGCTCGATGAAGCTGCCGCCAAAGTAGGTATAGACGCAGCGTCCGGAGTCCATCAGCGTGCGAATCGCAAGCTTGCACGCCTTCTTGTCGACTTCGTCCTCTCCGAACTTCTGAATCATCGCCTTTGTCAGGTCGCTCGCTTTGAACTTCTTCTTGCCCTGGTACTCGGCGACCATCTCATACATGGCGTCCGCGATTTGCTCCGTCGTTACTGCCATCGCGCGCCTCCTATTGTCTGAGCTGTGCGGACCGCTTGTATGACAGGCCCGCGTACTTGAAGTCGTCAATATGCTCTTTCTCGAACTCGATGCCCGTCATCTTGAAGAAGCGGGGCCAGCCGATCCGATCGATGAACTCGCCCATCCGCTCGTACTTGCGGGCGTGCTTGACCCAAACCTCAACGATGTTCCGGACCGCGTCCACCACCTCAGGCCAGCGCGGCGGATTGTTTGGCAGGAACGGGATCGCCAGCTTGGAGAACTTGGGCTCGGTGCGGGCGTTGGAGACCTTGCCACCGACCCAGATCGAAACGCCGTCGTTCAGCGGGTCGGCCATCGGCATCGACGGACAGACGGTGAAGCAGTTCCCGCAGAACATGCACAACTCTTCGTCGAGCTCGACAGATGTCGAACCGTCAACGGTCGCCGGCCTGATGGCTGCCGTCGGGCAGGAAGCCACCACGTTAGGGATCTCACAGATCTTGTTGAGATTGTCGTGTAGGATCTGCGGCGGCCTGCGGTGGATCCCGAGGATCGCGATGTCCGAGCAGTGAACCGCGCCGCACATGTTGAGGCAGCAAGCCAGTGCGATCCGCAGCTTACCGGGTATCTCCATCCCGGTGAAGTAGCCGCAAAGATCGTCCATCACTGCTTTCACAACGCCCGACGCGTCAGTGGCCGCTGAGTGGCAGTGCACCCAGCCCTGCGTGTGGACGATATTCGAGATGGAGTTTCCGATACCGCCAACCGGGTGGCCGATCGCCTCGAGATCCTTGATCAGTGGATCGATCTTCGAATCGTCGGTGAGCAGGAACTCGACGTTGTTACGGCTGGTGAACCGCAGGTGCCCGTCGCAGTACTTGTCCGCCAGCGCCGCGAAGTCACGGATCCGTTCGATGCCCAGCAGCCGCGGCGAGGCGGCGCGCACTGTGAACAGTTTGTCGCCGGATTCGCCGACGTGGACCATTACGCCGGGTTTCACGATCTCGTGGTACGCCCACTTCCCGTAATTGTCCTTGATAACGGGAGGCAGGAACTGCTCGTAGTTCGGAGGCCCGATATCGGTTAGTCTTTCCGTTGCCATGTTCTAATCTCCCGAAAGAGTTCTTAGTCGTCCTTGGTTTTCGTGATTACCTACTCTTCTTCGAAGTACTCCTCGTAGAAGACGTAGGGGTTCTCTCTGGGATGAGCGATCATCTCCGGGACCGGCTCCACCTCGATGGCCTCCAGGAAGTTCCCGAGCCCGACGCGCTGCATGAACTCGCCGACTCGTTCCCGGTTTTTGCCGTGTTCGCCCCAGACGTCCCATATACGCTCGATGAGATCTTTGATCTCGTCGTACGGTGGCTCGACTTTAATGAACGGAACCAGTACCGATGACAGCAGAGCGCCTTCGACGATCGGCGCCTTTGCGCCGAGCAGGATCGTTGCGCCCCTGTCCTTACCAGGCCTCAGAGCCTTGGGCATTGCGTTGATGCAGTGCATGCACTTCACGCAGTTCTCGTCGTCGATCTCCAGTTTGTCGCCGTCCCACTCGATGCACTTTGTGGGGCAGTTATTGCAGATGTCCTTTTGAATGTCGATCCCGTTAGTAGCGGCAGCCGCCACCTCCGCCTGATCGACCTGGATCTCATCACGCCACGTGCCGATGATCGACATGTCGGCGCGCGCGATCGACGCTACACAGTCGTTCGGGCAACCCGCACATTTGATCTTGAACTTGTACGGGAAGGCCGGACGGTGAAGCTCGTCCTGAAAGTGCTGTGTGAGATCGTTGGTGAGATGAAGCGTGTCGAAGCACGCCCACTCACACCGGGCCGGGCCTACGCAGCAGCTCGGGGTGCGCATGTCTGAACCCGAACCGCCCAGGTCGAACCCCGCTTGCGTGAGCTCCGCGAACGTGGGTTCCAGCTCATCCGTGGTCGTTCCCAGCAGGATGATGTCGCCGGTGGACCCGTGCATGTTGGTCAGGCCGGATCCGTGGCGCTCCCAGATGTCGCAGATCGTCCGCAGCGCGTCGGAGGTATAGAACCAGCCGCTCGGCATGTTGACCCGCAGCGTGTGGAAGTGAGCGATATCGGGGAACTCTTCCTGCAGGTCGCTGTAGCGGCCGATCACGCCTCCGCCATATCCCATAACCCCCACGATGCCGCCGTGCTTCCAGTGGCCGATCTTTTCCTCGTAGGAACGCTCAAGTAGCCCCAGCAGGGACGCGCTCATCTTGCTCTTCTCGGCCGTCTTCTTGATCTCTGTCACGAAGCTTGGCCACGGCCCCTTTTCGAGCTCGTCCAGCATCGGGGTGCCGTTCTTACCTGATTCTGCCATCGTTAGCTCCTTTCGGGCGGGCATGATGGCGCTTCCATTGCCCGTTCTGTCAGGTTACTTGGAGTCGTTCCCTGACGTTGACTATTACTCTGTATAGAACCGTCAGCACAAAGAATCCGAGTGCATAAACACCGACGCTGATCGCAATCTCGGGAGCGGTCGGCGTGTATTCGGTTATCTGCCCCAGCGGCGCGGGGATGAATCCCGTCACCACCATCGCGAGGCCCTTCTCGATCCAGATTGCCAGGATCACTGCGGCGCACAGCGGCGCCAGTAACTTTTCCTGCCTGCGGATGCTCGGTATCAGCAAGAGCACCACGGTCACGACGCTCAACCCCGCACCGACCCACATCCATGGAACGAGGGCGGCGTGCCCCTCGAGCCCCAGGAAGAGATACTCGAAGGCATGCAGGTGGTGCGGCATGTCGCTGTAAAGACCGGTGAACAGCTCGACACCGACGAAGAACACGTTGACCACCATCGCGTAGACGACGATCGTCGCCAGCTTCTGGATAGCCTCCCAGCCCGGGTCGAACCGTGTGAAGCGTCTCAGGATGAGAGCCAACAGGATCAGCAGACTGGGACCGGACGCGAACGCCGATGCCAGAAAGCGGGGGGCCAGGATGGCCGTCATCCAGAACGTCCGGGCTTCCAGACCCGAGTACAGGAATGCCGTCACCGTATGGATGCTGATCGCCCATGGAATCGACAGGTAGATCAGCGGCTTCAACCAGTTGGGTGGTGGCGCTCCCTTGCGCTCCGCGTCGAATGTCATGACGCCGATGACCAGGTTGAGCAGCAGGTACCCGGAGAGTGCGATCGTGTCCCAGAACATCAGCGAGTTGGGAGACGGGTGGAGGAACACGTTGACCACGCGCATCGGCTGACCCATGTCGACCACGATGAACAACATGCACATGAGCACCGCCGAGACGGCCAGCCCCTCCCCGAGGATCACCATCCTGCCGAACTTCTTGTAGTTGTGCAGGTAGTAGGGCAGCACCACCATCACCGCCGAGGCCGCCACCCCGACCAGGAAGGTGAACTGTGATATGTACAATCCCCACGTCACGTCCTGGCTCATCCCGGTGATATGTAGACCTTCGTTCAGCTGACGACCGAACGCCGCCAGCCCGATCGCGATCAACACCGCCCAGATGCCCAGGAGGATCCAGTACTTTTTGCCTCCGCGAAACGCGTCCTGCAGCATTACCGACTCCCGATTCCGTCCCGTTTGGCCCTAAACGACGTAGAAGACGTTGGGACCAGTTCCAAGGTTCACTCTTCGACTGATCGTGTGCTTCTCACCGAGGATTCGGCTTACCTCCGAATCCGGCTCGGCCAGGTTTCCGAACGTCAGCGCTCCGGCCCCACCCGGCACTTGGTTCGCAGCCTCCACGCAGGCCGGCTCGCGTCCATCGCGCAGCCGCTCCGCGCAGAAGTTGCACTTCTCCACCACGCCTTTCGTGCGTGTGGGGAAGTCCGACAACATCTCTCCATCGTCACCGCGCCTTACGTAGTCGCGGGGATCTCTCCAGTTGAAGCTCCGTGAGCCGTAGGGGCACGCGGCCATGCAGTAGCGGCAGCCGATGCAGCGGTGCTGATCCATCATCACGATCCCGTCCGACTCCCGCTTCCAGGTGGCCTTCGTCGGGCAGACCCGGACGCAGGGTGGGTTCGTGCAATGGTTGCAGAGCACCAGCACCGGCATCTCCTTCACCGAGGCCGCGCTATGCGCGTGGACCTGATCAGGAAAGACATCCTTGTACTTCTCCTCCCAGATCCAGGCGATCTCGTCGTCTGCCTCCGAGATCTGTGGCACGTTGTGCTCCCGGTGGCAGGCCTCGGAGCAGGCGGCCCGCACCTCTTCGTTCAAGCACTTCTCTAGGTCGACGACCATGGCCCACTGGCTCGTAGACTCGGTCTGTGTGTCCGAACCGTGCTGAGTGATGGCGAAGGCGCCGCGTACGAGGGGCAGGCCGCAGCCCAGGCCCAACGCCGCCAGTCCGGCTTCTTTCAGAAAAGTCCGTCGGTCTTCGCTCATCGGTCAGCGTTCCTCGGGCTCTATGTGGCAATTCCAGCACGTCGGAGCGACGCCCGCATAGTCGTGGCACCGGGTGCAGAAACGCTCTCGGTTGTCGTGACAGTCCATGCACGTTCCCGTGAGGCTCATCGTGTAGATTTCGCCTGACGTCGACGTGTATTCCGTCTCTCCCTCGCGGACCACGGCGTTGCGCCACTCGTTCAACAGTTCCATGTGGCGCCCGCTCATGTACTCCGTCTCTTCTATGCACTGCGTTTCGTCGTCAGGCAGCTCCAGTTCGGGGCGCGCTGCTTCATCAGCCGCGCCCAGCGTCTGCCACATGGGAAACGCCGCCAGGATCAGCACGACGGCCAGGCCTATCAGGACCTTCGTTCTATCACTCATTCGCGCCCACCTCGACCTGTTCCTCCTCCTCGACTTCCTCCATACCGGGGATCGGCTCGAGGCGCAGGTTCTCCACCCGCCGCTTCTCGCCCTTGAACACCATGGCGTTCGCCACCAGTTCGCTAATGCCGGTTACCTGGACGCCTGGCGCCCAGTAGTCACACACCGTCACCAAGGTCGCCCGGTCGATGGCGCACATCGCCGCAAGCTGATTGACACCGTGCTTCTCCTGCACGTGTCGCACGGCGCTGCCTCTTGGCAGGCCGCCACGCAACCGCATCTCCATGTTTTCGTCGGTTCCCAGGCCAGCGCCGCCGCCGCAGCAGAAGGTCTGCTCGCGGATCGTGTTCTCCGGCATCTCGAAGAAGTTGTTGCAGACGTTACGGATCACGTAGCGCGGCTCTTCCAGGATGCCCATGCCGCGGGCGGTGTTGCAGGAATCGTGGAACGTGACGCGAATATGATCGTTCCTCGACGGATCTAGGTTCAGCTTGCCGTGGCGAATCGCGTCGGCGAGGAACTCCATGATGTGAACGACCTTGGCCGAACGCGCATTCTCGAACACGGTGCCGGTGAGCGGTGACTTCGGCACCTGTAGGAAGTCCGCCGGCCCGTTCATCGTGTTCATGTACTGGTTGATCACCCGCCACATGTGACCGCACTCGCCACCTAGGATCCACTTCACTCCCAGGCGCTTGGCCTCGGCGTAGATCTTCGCGTTTAGCCGCTTCATCGCTTCATGCGACGTGAACAGCCCGAAGTTGCCGCCGTCTGAAGCGTAGGTGCTCCACGTGTAGTCGATCCCCAGCTCGTGGAACAACAGCATGTAGGCCATGCAGGTGTAAATGCCGGGCGCTGCGACGAAGTCACCGGACGGCGTGAAGAAGAGGATCTCGGCGCCCTTCTTGTTGATCGGGATGTCGATCTTGATGCCGGTGGCTTCCTCGATGTCTTCCGCCATGAAGTCCAGCGTGTCCTTCAGGCCGTGCGGCTGGATACCTAGGTGATTACCGTAGCGGTAGCAGTTCGCCACCGGCTCAATCACCCAGTTGACGTAAAGGCCCAGCAGTCCCAGCAGCTCTCGGCCCATCATCGTGATCTCGGCGGTGTCGATCCCGTACGGGCAGAAGACCGAACAGCGCCGGCACTCCGTGCACTGGAAGAAGTAGTAGAACCACTCCTTGATCACGTCGGGTGTGAGCTCGCGACCGCCGGCCAGCTTGCCGAACACTCTACCGAGGGCCGTGAAGTCTTTGCGGTAGATCGATCGAAGCAGCTCGGCCCGCAGCACCGGCATGTTCTTGGGATCGCCGCTGCCGATGAAGAAGTGGCACTTGTCCGAGCAGGCCCCGCAGCGGACGCAGATGTCCATGAAGAGCTTGAAGCTGCGATACTTGCCCAGGCGATCCGCCATCCCTTCCAGTACGGTCTTCTTCCAGCCCTCGGGAAGCTGCCAGTCCTCGTCGGTGACGGCCCAATCTCTGGGGTACGGTAGGTCGAAGATCTTCAGGTTCTTGGCCTTGCCCGGGTAGATAAACGTGCCCGGCCTGAAGTCGACAGGTGTGTCCATCCACGGCGTTCCGGGTGGCCGCCAATCGACCTTCAGCAGCTCTTCCTTCTTGTAATACTCGGGTTCGTCCGGTTTCAGTTGTTTCGTCATGGCCGCTCGACCGGGATTCCGGCCGCTTTCATTTTTTCCCTGAGGTCATCCTCGTACTCCTCGTACGAGTGCACCTTCACGGCGTAGTCCCAGGGATTGACGTGTCTGACCGCTCTGTTGTTGTTCGCCAGGTTCCGTGTTGGGCTCAGGAATACGCCGGGCATGTGCATGAGCTTGCTCAGCGGGAAGTAGGCCAGCAGCACGCAGACCAGGAACAGGTGCCCGTAGAACAGCGGACTGATCGTGTCGGGTACGACCGGCGCGAAGCGAACCAATCCGAGCGCCAGCTCCTTGACGCTGGCGATGTCCGTCTTCGACAGGTGGCGAAGCCAGAACCCGCTAACCCCGATTGCCAGCAGCAGGAACAGCGGGAAGTAGTCACCGATCAGCGAGATATACCGCACCTGACCGATCGCCAGTCGCCTGTACAGCAAGTAGGCGACGGCAATCAGGAAGATGGCGGACGTCGCGAAGACGACCGGCAGGCCGACCTCGAAAAACCCGTCGACGTTTTCCACGAACGTCACGAAGGCGGGCACTGGATTGGTGAACAGCCGCAGGTGCCGGATCAGTACGATGAGCAGCGCCCAGTGCATCGCCATCCCGCCAATCCACAAGCCCAGGTCGGTTGCATAAGTCAACCTGCGTCCGTCGACCAACTCCGTCTTTGTGTTCTTGAGCAGTGAGCGGAAGAAGAGTACCTCGAGGGCCATTCTCCCGATTGTCGTCAGCGTGCTGTTCGGGTTCTCCAGCTTCTGTTGTTCAACCCAATCTAGGGACTTCTGCTGCCCGCTCGTCGTTGGGATGCGGAAGGGCACTGGCGCCTTCGTCCAAACCAGGACTCGATAGAAGAGCCCGAAGACAAACAGCGCCAGGGCGGCGTAGGGAAGTACGACACCGAATACCCAGCCCCCGCCCGGCGTGCCTCCGAAAAGGCCCAGCAGAAAGAGGCCGACCACAGCCACCGAGGCAATCAGCACGTTCATCTGTGACCCTCTCGCCGCATGTTAGCTCCTTCAGCGCTCTGGTTTGGGGCCGATCTGGACTAGATCCGGATCGCTATCCTGCTGGTTGACTTTGCCGACGATCCAGGAGACCTGTCGCTTTACTTCGTTGACGCGGAGTTCGTATACCTCCTCGCGACAGGCGACGTAGCAATCGAACGCCGCGAGGGCGATCTCGTCGATCCGCGCGTCGAACTCCGCGAGCTCGTTCGTGATTTCTGGATCCGCCGCCGCCCTTCCCAGTTCCGCTCGCACGATCTCTTTCAAGCGGAAAACGAATCCCACGGCTTGGGAAGGTGCAAACTGTTGCACCGCCCTGATCTTCATCATCTCGACCAGGAGGTCGCGGATCTCTTCAACATCCTTTGTGGCGATTAGGGCATCGAGAATGCACTCGATGCCCTGGCGCAGACTGTGACCAATGGGATTCGCGAACGGGTCCCTCTCTCGCGCGAACAGTGCGGCGGAGTCCCCGGGATAAGCGGCCAGTGCGCCCTCGAGCCAGCTCTGGGCGATGGCCTCCCGTTTCTCGATCAGCAGCTCCTGCACCGCCATGATCGCCTCAGACGCAGCCGGTCGGCTTCGGCAGCCCGGCTACCTTGCAAGCACCCTTTGCCGGCCCGCTGGGGAACAGATCGTAGATCTCCTTCAGCTTGAAACCGGTTGTCTTACAGAGCTTGCGGATCATCGGCGCCATGTTGTACTCGAGGTAGTACTCGCGCAGGTAGTTGACGACTTTCCAGTGGTCGTCGGTCATGTCTTCAACGCCTTCGGTCTTCGCCAGGTCTGCGGCAACGCCCTGATCCCACGCCTCCGGATCCTGGATGAATCCGTCTTCATCGATCTCGATCAGCTTGCCACCGAATTCACGCTGTTCCATCTGAATCCTCCGTTCGTGAGCATGCCCCTACATGCTACTCGAATTCGACATCCACTCGCGGTGGATGAGTCAGTGTCTCGTGTACCGTGCACTTCTCGGCCAGGCGCTTAACCACTCCCAGACGGTCTTCGGGGAAGCCATCCGGGAGTTCGACATCGATGACTATCGCACCCACCCGTTTCGGTTTGTCTGCAAGTTCGAACGTGAGGTTGACCCCGACGTCGCCGTCGGTGTACCCGTTCCGGTCGCAGTAACCCTGCACCATCATCGCGATGCACGCCCCGAGGGAGCCGGCGAGCAATTCCGCAGGCGTGAAGCCTTCACCCCGGCCCCCGTCTTCCTGCGACATATCGCTGACCACGTCACGTCCACGTACGTGGATGTTGAACTCGAGATTGTCTTGCCTCGTGACGGTGATCAGGTCCATTACGAATTCCTTACTTGCCCTTCTTTACATTGCCCGTCGCCGCCTGGTGAAGCTTGACTTCGACCTTGTCTTCCAGGCTGCCGTAGTAGTCCTTCAGGATCGCCAGGATCTCGGGTCGACTGAAGTCTTCCGGCGGGTCTCCGCCCTCGGACAGCGTCTTGCGCAAGACCGTACCGCTCAGCAGCAGGCGATCGTCCTTGCCATGCGGGCAGGTCTTCATCGAGGCCATGCCCCGGCACTTGAAGCAGTAGAATGTCCAATCGATCTTCAGCGGCTGCGTCTCGAGCGCGCCCTCCGGGATCTCGTAGAAGATCTCCTGAGCGTCGAACGGTCCGTAGTAATCGCCGACGCCGGCGTGATCGCGTCCCACGATCAGGTGGCTGCAGCCGTAGTTCTGGCGGAACACGGCGTGCAGCAGGGCCTCGCGTGGTCCGGCGTAGCGCATGTCCAGCGGATAGCCGCCCTGAATGACCGAGTCTTTGAGGAAGTAGTTGTCCACCAGGGCGTCGATGCATTTGACGCGAACGTCGGCCGGTATGTCCCCTGCCTTGAGCTTGCCAACCAGCTGGTGGATGAACAGCCCGTCCAGGATCTCGAGCGCGATCTTGGCCAGGTACTCGTGAGAGCGGTGCATCGGGTTCCGCAGCTGTAGCGCCGCCACCGTCCGCCACCCCTTCTCCGCGAACATCTGCCGCGACTCCGCCGGCCGCATGTACACGCCCTTGAATTCCTTGGGGAAGAAGCTCTCGCTGAGGACCCTGATCGGGCCGCCCAGGTTTACCTCCTTCTGCGACATCACCATCGCGACGCCGGGGTGCTCCGCATCGTTGGTCCTGAAGACCTCCTTGCACTCCAGATCTTTGTCGATCGTGTACTTATCGGTCACCTTCATGGTGGCCATGTTGGTGCCAGTGTCTTCGTCGACCAGAGTGATGTCCTCGCCGATCTTAATGCCGTCGGCATCCTGCTTGGTTGAGGATACGGTTACCGGGATGGGCCAGAACGTGCCGTCGGTCATCTGCATATCGGTGCAGACGCCCTTCCAGTCCTCGCTTCCCATGAAGCCGTCCAACGGCGTGAACCCGCCGATCCCCATCATGATTGCATCGCCGGTTTCCCGTGATGTAATGGTGATCTTCTTCAGGGACTCCGCTCTCTTCTGCTCGTCGGCCAGTTCGGGCCCGCTCAGCAGCAGTGGCTTGAGTTCCTTGTCTTTTCCATGCGGCCTGACCAGTTGGTCCATGATGGTGCCTCTCCTCTATGCGACGTTGGTTGGAGAAATCTCCCTATCCCCTCAAGTGATCTTCTCACGTCCTCCGTGTGCGGTTGCGTGCCTTGCGCCGTCAGGCGGCTAGCGCCAGCTGCCGGCTACGCCCTGTGCGTTCCACGTATACCATTGCCGTGGTCCGGTAGAGCAGGTGAGCGAATTTCGAGTAAGGCAGATACACCAAAAGCTGGAACACCAGCACCAGGTGAACGAAGTAGATCGCGTAGGCTACCGTTACCATCGCCGATTCGGCCGCCGGGTCGATCGCGAAGCGAAGCGCCTCGATCACGAACCCGGTGACTCCGACGAGCAGCAGCAGCCAGACGAACATCCAGTCGAACGCGGTGCTCGTCTGCGAAGAATCTGTCTTTTGAACTCGATCGATGATCGCCTTGATGCATCCGAAGACCAGCAAGACGCCGCCCACGTTGGCGAGGATCTTCATCGGGTGCATCAGGTCAAAGGGGTACATGGCGACGACCCCAAAGCGGGGAAGTACGTAGAGATCGAGCACCGCCCAGATGGTCACCACGTACAGCGCCATGAAACCGTAGAATGCCGTGAGGTGTGCCGTCTTGCGTGAAGGCTTGGATGTACACTTACCGAACTTGTCGTGAACGAAGACCGACGTGATGGTGCGTATGATGGCGGTCAGCAGCCCGACCGTCGGCGGCGAACGGCCCGCGTCCGCATCTTTCATCGCGCGCCAGAACCTCACGATCCCCAGCACGGCGGCCACAAACGCGAGCGTTGTGAAGAAGGCGAAGAAGGCAATCAGCAACCAATGTGGGAAGAACTCCGCGTAGAACCCGTGAGGCTCGCCGAAGCTCATGGCTTGTTCCACCGGCTCCTTCACCGCGAGCGCGAGGGCCAGCAGCGCCGCCGTGATTACCAACAGCATCGGTTGCAGCTTCGCGTTGTTGACCCAGCGGCCCAGGAAGCTTGGCACCGAGTAGTGCTTCACGGCGCGCTGCCGCACGGCGGCCAGCACGTTACCCGGGCGTGCGCCTCGCGGGCAGCTCTCGGAGCAATCGTTGCACTGATGGCAGAGCCAGACCTCTGGATCCGCCACCAGCCGGTCCTTGAGACCCCATTGGGCCCAGATCATCTCTTTCCGCGGGAAGGGTCGACTTTCTGCCGCCAGGTCACAGACGACGGAGCAGGTGGCGCACTGGTAGCACTTTTTCAGTTCACCACCGCCCGATGCAATGAGTTCCTCTACGAATTCTCTGTCAGGTACGAGCAAAACAGCGTTGGACATCCTCACCACGCTCCCTAGAATCCCTTGAACGGATTCAAGCCGATCTCGTCGATTTCCTCCGCGAACTGGTTGATGATCTGAGGCAGCTTGTCGAAATCAGATATGGCAAGTTGCTCCAGTCGAACGCGCTCCTCTTCTAGCGCCAGCTGTTTGAGCTTCTCCTGGATGTTTCCGCTCCGAGTTTCCATCAACTCGCTGCCGCGGATGTAGTGACACTGGTAGTCGTCACCCGACCTGCAGCCGACGAGCAGAATCCCATCGAATCCACTAGCCAGAGCATCGGCCACCCAAACCGTGTTGACCGATCCCAGGCAGCGGACCGGAACGAAGCGGATATAAGCGCTGTGTTGAATCCGCTTCAGCCCGGCGAGGTCGAGGGCCGGGTAGGAATCGTTCTCGCAGATCAGTCCCAGCAGCCTCGGCTTCTCCTCGAACTCGTCGGGGATATCCACCGCCTTGATCATCGAGGAGATGATTTCCACTGAGTAGTCTTTGAACGAGATGATCCGCTCGGGGCAGCAACCCATGCAGATGCCACAACGGCGGCACCGTGTGAGGTTCACCAGCGGCGTGCCTTTCTCGTCCTCGTTCAAGGTCCCGAACGGGCATTCCTCGGTGCAGCGCTTGCATTGCGTGCAGCGCTGCATGAAGAAGTCGGGGTACGACATGTCGCCCCAGCGGGGATGCACAGCCGATCCCATGCTGGCGAGCTCGACGCTCTGAATCGCCTTCAACGCGGCGCCGGACCCGTCTTCCATACTGACCAGCGAATCGTTCGGACCCCGCACGCAGCCGGCGGCGTAGATGCCGGTGCGCCGCGTCTCGTACGGGAAGCAGATGAAGTGCGAATCGGGGAAGTCGTGCCTCAAGACCGGCAGGTCCGGGCCCTGGCGATAGCCGAGGTTCAGTATCTCGGTGCCGTCGAGGTGCTTGAACTCTTCGAAGCTCACTTTGGCCGCTTCCAGCGCCGCGCCCTCTTCGCCCTTCGCTATCGTTGCCTTCGCGTCGGCCAGCTTTCTCAAGCCCTCGCCGTCCGCCGACGTTGGAACCAGACCGGTCGCCAGCACCACGAGGTCCGCCTCGATGCGGATCTCATCGCCGAGCAGCGTGTTCTCGGCGACGACCTGAAGGTTGTCGCCGACGACTTCGACGCCGGTGACCTCCGCTTTCGTGAAGAAGATGCCCGGATCATCCTGCGCCGAGCGGTAGAAATCCTCGTACTGTCCGGGGGTGCGGATGTCCTTGTACAGGATGTAGGCCTCGGCCTCGGAGTCGAACTTCCGGGTCACCAGGGCCTGCTTGATCGTCACACGGCAGCAGACCGAGGAGCAGTAGGGCAGGTGGTCGGCGTCCCGGGAGCCGGCGCACTGGATGAAAGCGATCCTGCGGGCCGGTTTACCGTTGCTGGGCCGCGTGATCGACCCCGTCTTGATCAGCTCCTCCATCTCGACGTTGCTGATCACGTCCGGGCTCGCGCCGTACCCCAGGTGGCCGAGCCGCGACGCGTCGTATGGCTTCCAGCCCGTTGCCTGGACTACGGCGCCGACGCGGAACTGTGAGCCGGATCCGTTCGCCTTCACCAAGACGTCGAACTGGCCGGGTTGGCCGTCGATCTTCTCGATCGTCGTGCCAGTGTGAACGGTGATTCGCTCGTTGCCCTGGACTTCGGCGATGCGTTCGCTCAAGTCGACGGGCTCGAGTTCCTTGTAGGGTGGGCTGAGCGGAAACCGCCAGGCGAACTTCCCCGCCCAACCGCCGAGTTCCGCCTCCTTTTCGACCAGGACGACGTGGTAGCCGGCGTTTGCGGCATCCAGCGCCGCCGTCATGCCAGTGACGCCGCCACCGACTACGAGGATCGTCTTGTCGATCTCCTCGTCGAACGGGTCGGGGAGCTCGGCGAGCTTGGCTCGGGCGATGCCCATGCGCAAGTAATCCGCGGCGAGCATCTGGGTATCCTCGTCGTTGGGCTCGTGGCTCCAGACCACGTGTTCCCGGAGGTTCACCCGTTCGGTGGTGCACCCGTCGAACTTGAAATCGTCGGTCTTGAATCGCGGCGAGCATCCGGAGATGACCAGAGCGTTTGCGCCTTCCTGGATGTCGCCCTTGATCAGCTCGAGACCCGCGTCGTTGCAGAGGCACTCATGGTCGCGACAGAGCTCAATCTCGCACTCGTCGGTGACGACCTCGCTGAGCGCGTCGATGTCCAGCGATCCTCCGATCTCGCAGCCCCGACATATATAGACAGCTACTTTCTTATCCACCCTTCACTCCCCGCAGCTGGTGAGAGCCTTCATCGCGACGCTCGTCGCGTCGCGCACGCATGTGGCCACGTCGGCGGGGCGCTTAGCGCATCCCGCGGCCAGCATCCCCGTCTGTTCCTGCTCTGTGGTCAGGAACCCGAACTCGTCCGTCTGCAGTTCGCCGTCCACCTGGGCATCGCCTGCGGCGACGGGCACCAGGCCGGTCGCCAGCACGACGAGGTCGACCGTCTGAGACACCCGCTCGGTGGTGAGCGTGTCCTCGGCCTCGACCTCCAGGCATCCGTCGGCGTCTTCGCTGATCTTCGCCACCTTGCCCTTGATCAGGGTCAGCTTCTCGTCCTTCTCGGTCGCAGCAAAGAAGTCTTCGAGGCGTCCAGGCGCGCGGATATCGATGTAGAAGACGTAGATGTCGGCGTCCGGGTATTGCTCGCGGACGTACCGTACCTGCTTGAGAGATCCGAGGCAGCAAACGCCGGAGCAGTGCTCCAGGTAGTTCTCGTCGCGGGAACCGGCGCACTGAACGAAGGCGACGCTCTCGACTTCCTTCCCATCGGAAGGCCTCTGGATCTTGCCGCCCGTGGGCCCGTTGCCCGAGGCGAGGCGCTCCATCATCAGATTCGTTATGACGTTCGGGTGCTCAGCGAATCCCAGGTTGTCGATCTTCTCGGCGTCGTATGGATCCCATCCCGTTGCCCAGATCACCGCCTGGACATCCACCTCAATCGTCTCGGGTTGCATATCCAGGTCGATGGCGTCGTACGGGCACGCCGGCACGCATTTGCCGCATGACGAACCGGGGCAGGCGTCGCTATCGATCGCGAACCGCATCGGGTGAGCCATCTCGAACGGCAGGTGAATCGCTTTCGTCTCGCTCATGCCGAGGTTGAACTCGTCAGCGCGCTGCTCGGGGCAGATCTCCACGCACTCGCCGCACGCCGTGCACTTGGCGTTCACGAAACGCGGCTTGCGCGCGATCGTCGCTTTGTAGTTACCGGGACCGCCCGTGATCATTTCCACCTCCGACAGCGTCAGGATGCGAACCCGCGGGCTCGTCCTGAGACGGCGAAAATGGATCTCCAGGCCGCAGGTGGGTGGGCACAGCTTTGGGAAATACTCGTGCATCTGGGCCACCCGACCGCCGAGGTAGGTGTTCTTCTCGACCAGCACTACCTCGCACCCTGCTTCGGAAGCTTCTATGGCAGCGGTGATGCCGCTGATGCCGCCACCAATCACGAGGACGCTTCCCCGTTTCCCGTTTCCGCTCATCGTGTATCCTCGTTAGGGGCTGCAGCCGCCTTGTCGTCGAACAACTCCTTTTTGTCGAGGCTACCCTTGTACGCCTCGACGACCTCGGGCCTCGCCTTAACGGTCGGCTCGCCGAAGAGGCTGAACCGCAGCCAGAGGAAGGCGAAGCGAAGCAATGCCTCATCGTCGTAGCGCATCTCTTCGACGAAGTCCTCGTCTACATCGAACCGTTGCAGCAGCGTGCTCTCGAAAACGAATTCCCGAAACTTGTCCAGGTCGTAGCCCGCAGTGAAAAGCATCTCCATCTTCTTGGGCGAGAGGATTCCGCCGTCCTCGAAGAACTCATGGAGCGTCAGCTCCTTGTACGCTTCGCCCCACTCGTCGTACTGATCGATTCCCTGATCGTCGAGCCATTGATTGACGGTCCATTCGGTTGACTCGTCGAATCCCTTGCACCCCTCTTCTTGTAGAAGGAAGTAGAATCGGTCGCCGCGCCATCCGTCGGGAGTGTCTTTCGATGCGGCCAGCCCCAACGGGTACATGCGGCAGGGCCAGGGCCGATCCGAGTAGACGCCGCAGCCGCCTTCCGTCAGGAAGGGACAGCTCTTGTCTTCGTCGTCGTTCATGCGCAACAGGACGATAGGCGTCTTCATGTCCTTCTGGACGGGAAGCAGCACATGCTTCTCGAGGAAATCGCTCGACGTCATCCCCAGCCGTTGCTTGAGGCGGAGTACGTCATAAGGAGACAAAAAGATGTTGACGTCGCTGCAGCACTTGTTGTAACAGGAGACACCGGGGTGGCACCCGAACTTGAACTTGTCGTTCGGGCCTAGCCTCGGGTGATCTTTGAGTATCTTCTCTTGTAGTGTGTCCAGCGGTTTCGCGTCGACGGGTGATCGCTTCTCGTCACTCATCGTTGTCTCCTTCATCATCCTCTACGATCATCTCCCGCGTCGCGGAATCCGACCAGACCGGAATCATCGACGAGGTGCCAGTGGTGGGATAGACCATATACCGGTACGATGCGTGTTGGCTGTATTGCTCTTCCATCCACTTCCACCCCTCCCGGTAGTACGGGCAGTCGTCGTTGAAGCAGACGAAAAGGAACTCTTCAGTCCACGTAGCGCCGTCAGGGACGAGCCACTTCTTGAGACCGTCACCACAGTGTGGACAGGTACGGGAGGCTTTAGACATGGGGCTCCTCGATCGGTCGCGGGATTCAAGAGCGATCGAAGAGTCGTCGATCACCCTATCGGTGTGGTGGAAGCAAGTGGTGGTGCTGCTCATTGCTAAAGTCCATAAGATTTGGAGCGCCGGGACCTTCGAGCGTCGAACCTCGACGCTCGAAGATCCCGTTGCTCTGGGTCGTTACTGCGAGATGTACTTGACGGGCTTCTTCATCATTTCCCAATCGCCCGTGTCTTTGTCGTACTTGCAGTTGCAGAACGCGAGCCAGTTATTGTTGTCCATGCTCGGCTTGTCTGAGCGGAAGTAGTAACCCGGCCAGCGCGTCTCCTCACGGAAGTGGATCGAGCGCACGTGGGCGTCCGCCTGGTACATGCGGTGGACGTTCTCCCAGCAGCGCATCAACTCGTGCAGGTTCTTCGCGGCCAGCTTGTCGGCGTCTTCCTTCAAGAACGCCAGCAGCTCCATCCCCTTCTCGAGGAGCTTGTCGCTGGTCTTGAACTGAGCGGACACACCACCCGCATACTCGTCCATGATCTTCTGCAGGCGATACATAAACTGCGTCGGACGGATGTAGTTCGGGTTGATGTCCGGGTCCGTGGTCTCTCCGCTGTGCGCCTCGAACGTCTCCAGCGGCTTGAGGATCTCGGCCGTCAGTTCGTCGATCATACCCTGGTCGACGTTGGCCGAAATGTTGTTGTCAACGATGTAGGAGATCGCGGCCTTGGCAGCGATACGTCCCTCGGCGTGGGAGCCGGACGAGAACTTGTGACTGGAGGCCCCGGAGGCGTCGCCCGCGGCAAACATGCCGCTGACGGTCGTCATGTGTGGGTAACCCCAGAAGTACTCGTTCTTCGTCTCGTCGGTCTGCAGATCTTCCGGCCCTGAGACCCAGGCGCCGGAGGCGCCAGAGTGCGAACCGATGAAGTAAGGATCACAGGCCATGATCTCGGACGGCTTCTTCTCCGGCTCGACGTTCGTGGCGGCCCAGAGGATCGCCTGCGAGATCGTCATGTCAAGGAAGTCCTCCCAGGCCTCGGCCTCCAGTTCCTTCAGCTTCTTCTTCGCCGCCTTCTCGTCGGGCGCCTCGTCGGCGATCCGCTTGATCGCGTCGGCGGTCTGCATGTAGATCGGTGCCTTACCTTCCATCACGTCCAGCATCATCAGCCAATTGCGAATGTTGGCCGGACGCGGCTTCACCTTCCCGTAAGGCTCCCATTTGTCGAGCTCGGCAGCGTTGTCCTGCATGTAGTTGCCGCCCTCGGCGTTGGTTGCGATCGATTTGAAGAGCAGGAACCACGCGCCCACCGGGCCGTACGCGTCCTTGAAGCGGACGGGGATGAAGCGCACTTCCTGACAGGTCATCTCGGCGCCGCCATAGATCGTGAAGAAAGCGCTGGCGCCGGAGTTGAAGGGTGGATACCAGGAACGGCCAAAGCCCTCACCCGTCGAGCGCGGCTTGAACACGTGTACCGCGCCGCCCATGGCGACCATCGTGGCTTTTGCCTTGAAGACGTAGACTTTGTTCTCTCTGACACTGAAGCCAATCGCGCCCACGCACTTGTCGCCGTCGATCAGCGGGTGCGTGATGAAGACGCGCTCGAAGTACTCACCGTCGGCCTCTGCCAGAGCGTTCTTGGCGGCCTCTGCGACGATGACCTTGTAGGACTCGCCGTTGATCATCAGCTGCCAACGTCCCTCATGGACGTAGTTGCCTTCTTTGTCCTTCCAAATGGGGAGACCCCATTTCTCGAACAGGTGAACCGTCGAGTCCACGTGGCGCGCGATGCTCCCTACGAGGTCCTCGCGGGTGATGCCCATCAGATCGTTGCGCACGTAGTCCAGATAGTCCTTCAGCGTGTTGTTGCCGCTGTTCAGATCCACGTACTGGTTAATGGCCGAAAGGCCCATCGCCACGGCGCCTGAGCGGTCCATGGCCGCCTTGTCGACCACCGTGACCTTCAATCCGTGCTTCTTGGCCCAGTAGGCCGCTTCCACCGCTGCACCGCAGGCGGCCATACCGCCGCCGCAGATCAGCAGGTCGGTCTCAACCGTTACGGTTTCGAAATCCGCCATTTTCACATATCTCCTAAGTTCTTATTCCGAAGAAATCAGACTGCCTTGCGAACCGAGCCGACTAAAGCGTCGGGACCTGGTCCATCTTGACCGGTCCACGCTCTGTGTTCAGGCCCTCCGGCTCGCACATCAGCGTCGGGCTCTTCAGGTCATCGTCACCCGTAGGATAGTGATCGAACGGCTGCGCCTTGCCCTCCGCGACTCCCCGGCGGATCGGGAACTTGAACCGCTTCGGCTTGATCTCTTTGCTGCGGAACTGCAGCGTCCACATGATGTCTTCGCTGCTGCGCATCGCCGTCACGCTGGCACCCAGCGGGATGAAGTCCGCGTAACCGCGCACCTCGATCGCCTGCGTCGGGCAGATCTTCACGCAGCTGTAGCACTCCCAGCACATGTGGGGATCCTGGTTGAAGGCCTTCATGGTCTCCTTGTTCAAGACCATGAGATCGTTCGGGCAAATGTGCTGGCAGGCGGTCTTATCGAGCGCCTTGCACCCATCACACTTGTCCCCAATCACGTAACTCGGCATTTCCCTTCCTCCGTTGGACTTGTACGTAATCGAACAACCTCTCCAGAGCTATTGATGCAAATCCGCGGACGGCTCCCCCCTGGCTGGGAGCGACACGTAGATGCGGACACAATGGCTTGTGCGGTTTTTTTCACGATTTCGGGGCCGGTGCCAGGGCTTGATTCGGTGGTCGCGCCGGATAGCGCGATATTTGTCACGATTGCGGTTGGGATCCGAGATTTTTGTCACGATTAATCTGGCAAGCTTCGGCGGCCCGCGCAAGAGGTAGTAATTGATACTGCTTCTCAATTGCGAAAGGCGCGCCCTGGCTGGTTCTTGAGCCGTCTAGTGTGGCGTCGATTAGTCGCGAAGGCGGCGCTTCTGGTTACGCCCCGACCTGCGAACGCAGGTGGTTTTCGATCCACTCCTCCGACTCTTCGACTGCACGCGAGAAGCGCGGTTGCGCTCGCATCCCCTCGACGAAGTCGACGATCGCCTGGTCAAGATCTTCGGCGGTCCAGATCTTCAGACCCGACTGCGGACTCGCGCTGGCGATCGATCCGAACGAGTTGAAGTCGATCACCCGCAGCGGGCGCTGCTTCAGGTCCCGGACGCGACCGAGAGTCCCTGCGTCGAAGATGGGTTCCTGGTAGTCGACGCCGAAGTAGACGAAGTCAGCGGCGGCGATGGCGGCGAGCACGGCCTGTTCGGAGTACGATTGCACGCGAAGGCGTTTGCCATGGCCGATGGCACTGCGCAGCAGCTTCAGCTGACCATGGTGAGTTCGGTATATCAGCGTCATCTGCTGCTTCGGTACATCGAACTGGTCGGATAGCGCGGAGAGGACGGAACGCGAAGTGGATGATCCCCCGATGACGACGTGGCGACACTCGTCCATGTGCGCTCCGTCAACCTCCTGAACCTGCAGTAGGGCTGCGAGACAGAACCCGTGGCTAACGTGGCCCCAGGTGGTCGCGGTGCGCACATCGCGGGAGACAGCGACGGCGCTATCCACCACGCAGGCCGTTCGTGGCCCCGCCGTCCCGGCGCGCTCCGCGGTCCGGCAGGCCGTCTCCAACTGGGCCACCACATCGAGGTCGCCAGGCAAGGCGCTGTTGAGGCCGGCTGCCGTGCGCATCAGATGATGCCAGGCCTCGATCCCGAACAGAGTATTTACCTCCAGCCCGTCCGGTTCGGCCTCGTACAGTCGGCTGCGTATCCGCTCAACCGCACTCCTTCGGGCTTGCCGGTCCGTTGGATCGGCCAGCCAACCGTAGAACTCGATTCGCTGGCAGGTATTCCACACGAATGCCTCGCCAACGTCAGGCTGCGTGTGAATCCAATCCAAAAAGTCGCGGATTTCCTTGCGAGTCTTCCTCACCCGTCCGAACACGCTAGGGTCGCTATACCTCAGGTGCGGGCCGCGGCCCGAGCGCACACCACCTTCGAAAGAGGCGCCGATCATGAGCAGCGATTCGGGCTCGCCGTCGCACGTGGTAGTTCCCGTTCTCGGCCTCAGCATCGGGATGGCCGAGGCCCTATCGGGTGTCAGAGATCGGGGACCGCGCAGCACCAGGTTTCTCAGAGCTGCCACAAAAGGCTCGGCAGAGTTCAGCGCCGGGCATAGGCTCAGGCTGCCGCCGTTCGCCTCGAAGAACTCCCGGCATTCCACTCCGATCTCGCCCAGCGTCGTGATCCCATCAACCGGGGAGGTGATCGGGCAGACCAGCACCCGCTTCATCCCTTCCGCCGTGAGCTCGGCCAGCCTCTCACGGGCTTCCGGACGAAGCGAGCGAAACGGGATGCGCCGCGGCTGGTAAGCGAGCGATGCCCGCTCCATCGGCCAGCCGAGCTGATCGGCGACTAGCCGGGCCGTCTTTCGGACCTGTTGCGTATAGAGCGAGCTTTCCCCAAAAGCGGGCTGCCCGTGGGCACAGAACAGCAGATGCGCGTCGTCCGGCCACAGGTCCCTGGACGCCGCGTAGTCGGCCAGCAGTCGGGCCTGCGCTTTCACGTAGCCCACGTCGTCGTACCACGTGGAACGTAGGGCGACACTGATGTGTTGCCCGGTCTGCCGCAGAACGCGATGCAGTTCGCGTAGGATTGTGCCGGAGGTGGACGAATTGAACTGTGGGTACATGGGTACGACGACGAGGTCGTCTATACCATCAGCCTCCACCTGGCGGATGACGTCGGCGATCTGCGGGCGGCCGTAGCGCATCGCCACGTAGACCGTCCAGCCTTTGGGTAGCGCCGTGGCCAGGGACGACGCCACGTCTGACAGGATGGCGGCCAGCGGAGCCCCGCGAACATCCCAGATCTTGCGGTACAGTTCGGCGGTGGTCGGCGCCAGTCGTCTGGCATGAAACCGGCCAACTCCACCTCGGAGCCATCGGAGTCCACCCGGCCAGGCGGCCACAGACTCGTCGGTGAAGCTCTCAACAAGAAGCTTGCGCACCGACGGCGTGTCGGGTCCGGCGGGCGTCCCCAGCCCGATGAGTACGACACCCCGACGCGGCGAGGGATGCGTTGCGCTGTCACCCGGTACGGGGTTGTCTGCTGCTACGGAGTCGGCTAGCTGCCCCACGTCTCAACTCTCGTGGGGTTTCGACTTGTGGTCCTGGCTGATGAGGTCGGCCAGCTGGTCGCGTGTCCGCCGAGCCGTTGCCGGATCGCGGCCGTCCGTGAAGACGGCGATCGTGACGTCGTCACGTTCCAGCATCGCACCGAAGATGAGTTGTGAGCGTTCGGCTGACGACGCGTCGCACGCCAGCGCGTGGTTCTCGAGTGCGGCTCGAATGACAGCCGCGTTGGTGTCGTCGTCGTCGGTCGCGGCTACGGCGAGAAAGACGCCCGGCAAGTGCTCCTGACGAAAGACATCCTGAATCCAGCGCAGGCTGTTCTCGCTGATCAAACCCGCCAGCTCGTCCGTGACCTGAGGTGCGACTACCGTCACTTCGGCCCCGGCGTGCACCAGAGTGGTCGCCTTGCGCGTTCCCACGTTGCCTCCGCCAACGATGAGGCATGGCTTGCCGCGCAGATCGATTCCAACTGGGAAGAAACGTGGCGCGCCCGCGGGCGTGTCCATCGCAGCTTAGTGGCCGACGGCGAGAATCCCACTCGCCGCGAGTGTCAGAATGATGACTTCCAGCACAGCCATGATGATGTACGGCTTGTCCTTCTTCCTGATTAGCGTGGGGATGATCCCCAGGTAGCACACGATAGTCACGCCTGAAAGTAGTGCGATCCCCAGAAAGTTGAGATAGTCGCCTTTGCCCAGAACCGAGAGCCAGCCCCATCCCGAGACGGCATGCTCCCTGTGCAGATGATCGTGGTTCGTGGCTTCCAGGTAGTCATGGACGTTCAGCGTCCAGTACTCGGGCAGCTGTTCCACCGGCACGGCCGGAGCGACGATGCCGGAACTGTACAGGGCAAAAGTCACGAGGAGCAAAGTCAGCCCGATGTACATGCCAGCCTGAAGGATCTTGGCGTAGAGCAGCTGTTCTTCGTCAGCGCCCGGGCACTCGAATTCGCTATTCGTATCCATGGTTCTTTGGCCCGTCGTCTAGAACAGGAATGGGAGCCCCAACCCCTTGGTGATCGCCTTCGCGCCGGCGAACAAGAGCAAGCCAATTACCATCCACCGAACAAATGTCGGCCGCGCGACGCGCAGGATTCGCACGCCGATGAACGAGCCCAGCATGATACCGACGAGCGATGGCACCACCATCATTGGGATGACCGCGCCCTTGTTGACGTAGATCCACGCTGCAGAAGTGTCCGTGATAGAAAGCAGGAACTTGCTGGTTGCCACGCTGACCTTCAGCGGCGCGCCCATCACGAGATTGAGGACCGGGACGTTGGCCCAGCCCGCGCCGAGTCCGAACATCCCAGCCATGACGCCGATAACGATGAACAGTAGCAGTCCGGGCACTGTGCGGTGGACCTTCCAGTTGATCGTCTGGCCCATGCTGGCCTCGGAGTAAACCCCGCAGATCCTCAGACTGGTCGACAGGTTGTCAGCTTGCTCGACCTCCGGGAAAACCGACTTCTTCGCCAAGATCATCAGCACCACGATGCCCAGAATCGTCGCCCCCAACGCTGTCTGAACGATGTCCGTGGGGAGGGCCAGTCCGACCATCGCCCCGACGATGGCGCAGGTCGAAGCGATCAGTGCCACCGGCATCGCCAACCGCAGACTGGCGAGGTTCATCTTGAGGAAGCCGGGTCCGGCGGCCAACGCGCCGGCCAGTGCGACCAGCAAGCCGCAGCCGCGAACGAAGTCCAGGTGGAATGGAAAGAAACCGCTCACTATAGGAACGAAGAGTACCCCTCCACCAACGCCGCCAAGCGCTGCCAGTATCCCCATCACGAACGTCAGTACGAACAGCACCAGCGGCCAGACCCACCAGGCGGGCCCCGTGCTTGCCGCCATGGATGATGTCACTTCGCTCGCCTGAGAGATGGTTGGGTAGAGGAACAGGAGGAGGCAAAGAAGTGGGATGATGGCGGCGTGGGGCGGGGGAATGCGTGACCTGCTCGGCCAGCGCCGTCTCCCGCGTATTGATTCTACGCATCCGCCCGGCAGAGCTACTGCGGGCGATCCTTGTCCTGACTTAGTCACTTCTTCCTCCTCGACCCGCTCCCTGCTGTGTCTACCGCTCAGGGATACGGGTCGAACCACTCAACCTTGAGGCGGACTTCGTCCACGCCGGGCACCGACCGTGCGGCGGCCACGATTTGCTCGCCCATCTGTCCGGACGTCAGTGCGGGAACGCTACCGAAGACCTCAATCACTCCACCGTCTGCCTCAACCTGAAGATCTAGGGAACGCGTATCGCGTGCGGCTGCCAGTGCGACTTTGACCCGACACGCCAGACGGAAATCCACCAATTTCGCCTTCACCTCGGGCGTTATCGCAAAATCCGGCTGCTCGGCTGCCCGCCTTACTACCGCGCAAGCCGACGGCACCGTCATCGTCTTCAGGTTGATGACCATATTGTAAAGCACCGGGTCCTCGATGTCCTGGCCGTACATCATCTTGACCCAACGCGCTCTGATTCCATCTACATGCCGTATGTACTGTTCGGCGGTAGCCGCATCCATCTCCCTGCTTTCCATCACTTTGCGAACGCGGTCACCCATCGGAGCGATCAGGCGAACCTTGAGGACACCCGGCAAGCCCCTTAGAAGCACCTGGCCCGCACGCCCGTGATAAACCAGGTCTCCCGCCACGACGTGCTCGGCTAGCGCCGCCTGCACGGCCGCGATGTAAAGTCGCCGGTCAGAAGCGTGCCGATTCCACATCGTCGGTCTGCGCTCGAATCCGCGACTCAAGTCTTTCTCCGATACACCGATATCGGCGGACGCCTCCTGGACGACTTCCCGGGCGACAATGGGGTACTGCAGCTTCTCGGCCAGACATTCTGCCAATGCCTGGCCGCCGCTCTTCGTCCCCCGACAAATGCTGATGATCGCCACGGCTTAGTCGTCCCCCAGACTGCGAAGCTGCGTACGGCAAGCTGCGGCGAACGCTTCGAGCTTCGCTTTCACTTCGGCCGTTACCTCGTACTGCGGCTGCACCGCCGCTTCGGCGATGATCTTGCACGCCGTCTCTTGCGAGATCGACTCTAGATTAACGGTTAGATCGTACAGCGTGAGATCTCCCACGTCGGCGCCGTACATCAATCGGACCCAGCGTTTCCTATCCTCATCCACGTTGTGAATGAACTCCTCGGCGGCCTTCTGCGTCATGCCGTGGTGTGAGCCCATCAGCGATCGCACGCGCGTATCAAACGGCGCGATGAGGCGGACCGACAAGACACCGGGGAGATCTCGCAGCAGGAATTGACCGGCCAACCCGTGGTAGACCAGACTCCCGGTCTCACAGTATTCGGCTAAGGTGGTTTGAACGGCGAGTAGGTAGTTCTTGCGTTCCTTGGTCAGTCGAGCCCAGAGCGAAGGCGGGTCTTCCATCTTCTTGGCCAGCAGTTCTTCCGAGGCCCCCAACTTCTTGGCCGCAGCCTGTAGAATCTCCCGACCGACGCACGGGTACTCGAGCAGGTCGGAAAGGCATTCGGCGGTTGCCCTTCCGCCACTCAGCGTACCACGGGAAATCGTGATTATCGCCACGATTAACTCCTTTAGGGCGTCTAGTGCCAGTCTAGCTCTCCAACGAGCGCTGTCAAGCGGCAACCGTGATATTCGTCACGGTTGAAGAATGGTCTGTTATGATGGTATCTTGGGGTGGTCTGTTCCCTCCTGCGAGCCCCGCACGAAGGCGCATCGCGTAATGAATAAGCGCTACAACGCACAACCGGAACAGTAGTCATGAGCACGCCCGAAGACCGCGAAGCGGCGTTCATTGGCAAGATCACCGCCAGCGCCACGCACGAGCTGCGCAATGTACTGGCGATCGTCAAGGAATCGGCGGGTTTGATCGAGGACATCGTGACCTCGACAGCCAAAGCTGGCTCACCGGACCCCGACAAGCTGATGCGGGCTGTCGACCGCATACGAACGCAGGTGAAGCGGGGATCGGATCTTCTCACCTGCCTGAACAGGTTCGCACATAGCCTGGATCACGTGGAGGACGAAGTCGCTCTCAATCAGGCGGTCGAGCAAGTCGCGTTTCTCTGCCAGCGCAAGGCGAGACAGGGGAGGCATGAGATAGAGGCACAGCCTGGAGACAAAGACGTCTCGATCGTGACCAATCCGCTATTACTGCAGATGGCTCTGTGCACCGCGGTTGACTGCTGTTTCGAGCAGTTGGAGGAAGGTGGCACGGTCACCGTTCATCCCGGTCGAGAAGGGGACCGACCGTCGCTCGAATTCAACGGCGCGGTGGGCGGCGTGCCGACCAAGCTCTCCCCGACCCAAGCCAAGGCGTGGGAGCGACTGGCACGAGTTCTCGAAAGCCTGGGCGCATCGGTCGAGGCAGTCGCTTCAACGCAGGGTTTCCGCGTCGTCCTTTAAGAATGACCCCTGGCTGTAACGAGGATTGTAATGAGCAAGATCAAGTTGCTGCTCGTCGATGACGAAGAAGCCTATGTCAAGACGCTGGCCGAGCGAATGGAGATGCGCGATGTCGGCAGCCGCGTGGCGCTGAGCGGCGAGGAGGCGCTGGAGATGCTGGACGACGACCCACCGGACGTGATGGTCCTCGACCTCCGGATGCCCGGCATCGATGGCATGGAGGTGCTCGAACAGGTGAAGAAGAAGCATCCCCAGATTGAAGTCATCATCTTAACGGGCCACGGGTCGGATCTCGAAGAGGAGGAGGCGCGTAGACTCGGCGCGTTCGAGTACCTGCAAAAGCCGGCCGACACCAGCCAACTCCTGAACACCGTCCGCTCCGCCTGGGCCAAGAGCCTGAAAGCGGCCGTCGAGTTCCTAAAAGACTCGCAGGAAGAATTCGACAAGAGTATGACGGCGGCGGCCTTCGCGGAGGCGGGCGTACCGGATGCAGCGTTGGAGGCGCTAGAAGAGGACTCCGCAGAGAAAGATAGAGGTGCGGCCGAACCGTCGACCGGCGCCGGCGAGTTGCCGGCCGATACGCTCAAAGTCCTGTTTGTCGATGATGAGGAAGACTTCGTTCATACGATGGCGGAGCGGATGGAGATGCGCGAGGTCGGCAGCGAAGTTGCCCTGAACGGGGAGCAGGCGCTGCTGATGCTAGAGGAAGAGGTCCCCGACGTCATGGTCCTCGATCTGCGCATGCCTGGCATCGACGGGATGGAAGTGCTGCGCAGGGTGAAGAGAACCTATCCACAGATGGAAGTGATCATCATGACTGGGCACGGCTCCGACCAGGACGAAAAGGAAGCGCTACGCTTGGGAGCCTTTGATTATCTTCGGAAGCCGGTCGACATTAATGACCTAATGGAAGTTGTAAGGAGCGCCGGTCATTCCGGCAAGAAGTCGGACTAGAGGTGCTGCGGTGATACTGGACGACGCGAAGCAAGTAGGAACCCAGGAAGATCTGGATCATCTGATCTCTCGGCGGCGCTACCGAAAGATGGTTCTCGTCGCAGTGCTTTCGGTCAGCTCTGTAGCCATCGTGCCGTTCCTTATCATGTCCACGATAACCTATAACCAGTACCAGGAAGCGTTCCGGTCCGAGCTAACCAGGCCGATGCTTCGATTCGCCGCTGCGGGAAAACTGTCGATCGAGTCGTATCTCTCCGAGCGCCAATCGGCCCTGGCGATGGTCACTCGGGAGGAGACGTACGACGAGCTGGGCGAAGCCGAAAGGCTGAGCTCGCTGCTCGCTAATCTGAACCAGACGTTTGGCGGAGTGATCGACATCGGACTGATCAACGAGGAAGGTACGCAAACGGCTTTCGCCGGTCCGCGTGAGCCGACGGCGGTGAACTACGCGAACGAAGACTGGTTCCGTGCAGTCAGCGACCGCGGAGCTTATGTGAGCGAGGTTTTCCGCGGCTTTAGAGACCTCCCGCACATCATTGTCGCAATCCGTCATGATGACCCAGAGGGACATCGATACGTGCTTCGTGTGACAATCGACACGGACGCATTCCACTGGCTGGTGAGAGCTCGATCGGCACGACGCCCGGAACAGGATCCGGTGTGTCGACGGTGCCACTCGTTGGGGGTGCAGCCGTTCAGTGACGCATTCATCATCAATGCCGAAGGCATCCTGCAAAGCTCATCCAGGCTCTACGGTGAGGTGCTCGAACCCACCCCGTTGCCGCAGCTCCCCTATAGCAGGCAGGCGGAGCTTGTCGACCTGGAGGATGAGCAGGGAGAGCCGCTGATCGTCAGCTACGCCCACATCGAGAACTCGCCGTTCACGCTCGTGGTCTTGAGCCCGCGGGTGGCGCTGCACGCGGGCTGGCTGCCCTTGCGTCGCGACCTGCTGGTTTTTCCCGCGGCGAGTGTGGTGCTGATACTGGCGGTGGTCATCTGGGGATCGATCTACACGGTGAGTCGTGTTCGCGACGCGGATACAAAACGCGCGGCGCTCTACCACAAAATAGAATACTCCAACAAGATGGCGGCGATCGGACGCCTTGGTGCCGGTGTAGCACATGAGATCAATAACCCGCTGTCGATCATCACGCAGAAGGCCGGGCTACTAAAGGATCTGTTGACGCTATCCGAGGAGACGCCTGCGAAAGATAAGCTAATGCCACTGCTGAACTCCGTGCTTAAGTCGGCGGAGCGCTGCGGCAGCATTACGCATAGGCTGCTGGGGTTTGCCAAACATATGGAGGTGCAGTGGACGACCATCGACCTCGATGAGCTTCTGAGAGAAGTTCTGGAGTTCCTGGAAAAGGAAGCCACCTACCGAGAGATTCGAGTGGTCTTCATGCATTCGGAGCCGCCACCTCCCGTCGTCAGCGATCGGGGGCAGCTGCAGCAGGTATTCTTGAATATCGTGAACAACGCCTTCGCCGCGGTCGACGAAGGTGGACGCATCGACATAGAGATCGAAAAGACAGAGGAAGACTCGGTAGCAGTAAGTATAACCGATGATGGCGTCGGCATCCCCGAGGATGAGATCGCACATATCTTCGATCCGTTCTTCACCACCAAAAAGGGCGCGGGTACAGGCCTCGGTCTTTCCATTACTTACGGAATCGTCCAGAAGCTGGGCGGGCAAATCACGGTAAAGAGCAAGGTAGGGCAGGGAACTTGCTTCACCGTCACGCTGCCGATGCGGCGGGCGCACGCCTAGGAGCCGGATATGGAACCCTTGCGTGTTCTGATCGTGGATGACGAAGACGAGCTCGTTAGTGCTTTGGAGCAGCGTCTAAACCTGCGGGGTTTCCAGGCCGAGGGCGTCACCACCGGCGCGGCCGCGCTTGCCTACCTGGAGGAGAATCCGTGCGACGTGGTGCTGCTGGACGTCAAGATGCCGGGGCTGGGTGGGTTGGAGTTGACCAAGCGGATCAAGGAACAACGACCGGAACTAGAAGTGATCCTGCTCACCGGTTGGAGCTCGGCGGAGGATGCGGAGAAAGGCAAAGAGCTGGGAGCGTACGATTATCTCATGAAGCCGGTGCAGATCGACGACTTGGTGAAGGCCCTGCTTGCCGCTGCATCTCGCGGGGAGGATGAAGGATGAGCGAACGCACCGTTCTCCTCGTCGATGACGAGGTGGACTTCGTCGAGGTCCTTGCGGAACGGCTAGAAGCGCGAGGTCTTGCTGTAGAAACCGCTGAAAACGGTGAAGTCGCGTTGGAGAAGGCCGCTCAAAGGCCGTTCGATGCCATTCTGCTCGATATGGCAATGCCCGGGATGGACGGTATAGAGACTCTGAAGCAGCTACTGAAGATCAACCCCGATCTTCAGGTCATCCTGCTGACGGGTCGTGCGACGTTAGGTCAGGCCGTCGAGGCGATGAAGCTTGGGGCGCTGGACTTTCTTGAGAAGCCCGCGGACATCGGGACATTAGTGGAGAAGATCGAGGAGGCCGCGACGAAGAGATCCTCGCTCACGGAGAAGCGAATCGAGGACAAGATGTCAGAGATCATGCGCAAGAAGGGCTGGTGACTATCGTGGAAGTAATGAGGCGAGTCAAAGAGGTCATGATTCCAGTCGAGCAGTACCCCTCGGTGCAAGATAACTCCACCTTACGAGAGGCGATCCAGGTCATCGAGGAGGCGCAGCTGGAGGTCGAAACGCGCAAATCTTTGCCTCGAGTACTCCTTGTGTTTGACCAGATCAACGTGCTGGTCGGAACCGTTCGGCGCCGGGACATCATGCGTGGCCTGGAGCCAAAGTACCTGTTGAGCAAACCGCTGGAATACAAGAAGAAGCTCTTCGACATAGACGTGGATCCAAACCTCGCCGAGCTGTCTTACGATCGTGTCGTGCGAGGCATTAGAGAGCAGGCAGATAGGCCGATAAGCGATGTAATGAATCCGATCGAGGCGATACTCGATGCCGACGACCACGTGATGAAGGCCGTCCAGGCGATGGTCGCCCTCGATGTGAACTTGATCCCTGTACTCCAGGGCGGTCAGCTCGTTGGGGTGGTGAGGTCGGTCGATGTCTTTCGCGATCTGGCCCAACTGCTGAAATAATCGCGGCCTTCTACGGGAGGTTGCTGTGAGGTCATAGTCACATGGCCGATGAGGCGTTGTCTAAGGCAGTGACAACCGTGCCCGGCGTCGGATCGAAGGCCGGAGCCGGAGCGGTCGAATTTGCTCGCGCGAAGGGCACCAAGGAAGACACAGAGGTCGACTGGAAGCGACTCGCCTTCATCCTGCTCGGTGTTGCGCTCTTCGCCCTGGTCTATTTCTCTCCCACGCCAAGACCCGCGGTAGACCCTCAGGGAGAGGTCTTTCACCTGACACGGGAAGGGAAGGCCGCGCTCGCCCTCTTCTTCCTCGCTGCGACCTGGTGGGTCACCGAGGTCATACCCATCGGTGTAACCGCCATCGCCATCGGCGTCGTCCAAGCGCTCTTCCTGATCCGGCCGGCGCGCGATGCGTTCACCGACTTCATGGACCCGTCGGTCTGGTTCATCTTCGGGTCGCTGACGTTTGGGATGGTCTTCACAAAGACGGGGCTGACACGCCGCCTGGCGTACAAGATGCTCTCTCTGGTGGGAGAGCGAACCGCAATGATCTATTTCGGGTGCTACATCATGACGGCGTCGCTCACGCTCGTCATGGCGCACACCGCCGTGGCCGCCACCGTATTTCCACTGTTCCTGGCTATCTACGCTCTGTATACGGACGAGAGCGAACCGACGCGATTTGGCAAAGGCCTGTTCATGGGGATGGCCTTCGTTGCTGGCGCGGGCAGCATCATCACGTTGCTCGGGGCGGCCCGCGGCGCGGTGGCGATCGGTTTCTTTCGTGACATCACGGGGCGACCGGTCAGCTTCTTCGAGCTGAGCTACTACATGCTGCCGGTGGGAGTCGTGATGACGGTCCTGATATGGATCTACTTCATGATCTACTATCCGCCCGAGGAGAAGACGATTCCCGGCCTGCGGGAACGCGTGAAGCGCTTGTACGACAGGCTTGGTCCGATTAGCCGCAACGAGCTACTCTCGGTGGCGATCGTGGCGGGCACGATCGTTCTTCTGAGTTTGCGCTCATTCATCCCGGCGCTGGAGCCGCTCGATAAGAGCGCGATAATCCTCGTAGCCACCGTGCTGTTCTTCGTCTTCCGCATCGTGTCGCTGGACGATCTCGAAAACACCTCGTGGAATATCGTCCTGCTTTTCGGAGGGGCGATGAGCATCGGCCTTTGCCTGTGGCAGACGGGAGCTGCGGAATGGATGGCAATCAAGTGGCTGGGACTGTTGCAGGGCACACACTGGCTCTTCTTCGTGCTCGGCGTCGCGACGTTTGTCCTCGTGATGACCAACCTGATCATGAACGTCGCCGCGATCGCCATTACGGTGCCGGTCGCGCTGGTGATCGCTCCCTATGTCGGTGTAGCTCCTGAGGTCATTCTGTTTGCGTCGTTGGTTGCAGCGGGCATGCCCTTCCTACTGCTCGTCGGCGCCGCGCCCAACGCCATCGCCTACGCCAGCAATCAGTTCACGACGGCGGAGTTCTTCAAGGCCGGAATCCCCGCCAGCGTGCTGCTGATCATCGTGCTGGCGCTTTTTGTGTGGCTAATCTGGCCGGCGATGGGGATGCCGGTGCTGCTCTAGTTGGGCATCTCCTCTACCGCTAGCTGCATGTAGAGGAACGCCGCCGCTTCATCGCTAAGAGGATTGGTGCCGAACGTGTCGAGCCAGGCGGTGATAGCGCTTTGATACGGAGTTATCGCATCGATCAGCTCCTGCCGTTCTTCCGCTGTAGCGCTCTCGATGAACTCTCCCCGTTCCACATCATCGCCGATCCCCCACTTCTCAGCCAGCGCAATGAGGTGTCTCAGGTTCGCCGGTACGCTCTCGGTCTGAAGATCGTAAGTCGATTCGGCACCTACCTCGTCAGCGTTTCCATCCGGCCGTTCGGTCGCGCAGCCAATTACGAGAACCGTCAGCGCAGCGGTCATCAGAACTCGCCTCATGTAGTCACACCTCCGCGGCTGTCCCTCTCAGGTAGTGGATGGGGATCCACAACGTGCGGAACCCCGCTTTGCCACGACGTATCGTAGTGAAACCGTTCGCCACCATGGCATCGATCGCAGTCCGTATGTTTCCCATCAAAGGAGGGTCGACGTCGACGGCAATAAACCGTCCGCCGGGCTTCAGGACGCGAGCGATCTCTGCTATCCCGCGCCGCTTGAGGTCCTTTGGCAAGTGGTGCAGCATGAGGCTGCTCAACACGACGTCGAATCGATGATCGGGGAAAGGGATGTCTTCGATCAGGCCGACCTGAAAGTATGCACCCGCTTTTCGAGCGGTGGCCTTCCGTTCCGCTTCCTTTATCATCTGCTCGGCTCCGTCGATGCCGACCACCTCGCCCCCAGGCCCCGCCGTCGCTTTCGCCACCAGCGTCAGGTTGCCGGTTCCACACCCGACGTCCAACACCGAGTCACCATCGGCGATCCCGGCAAGCTCGATCGTCCACTCTCGAAACTCGTTCTCTTTCCCGAGAAAATGAAGTCGATTCAGCGCGTCGTAGGTTCGCGCCCAGCGTATCAGGATCCCCTTCGTCTTGGTTCGGTCTTTTTTCTTCGCCATCGTTAGAAGAGCTGGAGAGTTATCAGGCGGAGTACCACCGCACCGCGGCGAAGTGGCACGCCGTACCTGCGATTACGAACAGGTGCCACACGAAGTGGCTGTATCGCATGTGCCGCGCCCTGTAAAACGCTACGCCAGCTGTGTAGGCCAGACCGCCTGCCAGCAACCAGATCACACCCGAGGTCGGCACGTTGAGCAGTAGCGGGCGGATAGCGATGAGCACCAGCCAGCCCATGCCGATGTAGAGGATGGTTGATAGCGTCAGGTGGCGTGGACCGCCGATCGCCTTCGCTACGATTCCGGTAAGCGCCAGACCCCAAACGATCCCGAACAGCACCCAGCCCCATGCGCCGCTGAGCGCGCCCAGGGTGAACGGGGTATAGGTGCCGGCGATTAGCAGATAGATCGCTCCGTGATCGAGCATCCGGAACACCCGCTTCGCCCGGCTGGGCGGCAGCGCGTGGTATAGCGTCGATGTCAGATAGAGCAGCACCATCGTGGTGCCGAAGATCGTCGCCCCGACGATCCTACCGGCGCCGCCGTCGCGCACCGCGGAGACAATAAGGATAGGAAGTGCGGCGATCGCCAGCGCTAGCGCGGCGCCGTGGCTGATGGTGTTCGCGAGCTCTTCTCCGGGAGAGAGCGTGCGCCGCTGTGTCTTCGTTGCTTCCGTCACTGCTCTACCGCCTGTTCCCTTTCAACCAGCGCTTCAGGATCTTTGAAGCCGTTCGATAGTGGCTGCACGTGTTCGGCGCCAGGTACGTCGTTAGCGGATACTTGCCCGTCCACGCGAAGTGTCCGGGCGTCAACAGCTCCTTTGACGAGAGTTCCTTGGTGATTGATAGGATCTCATCATAGGAGGCGTCAAATGCCTCGAGCACCTTCCTTACCGAAGTGCGTTTGTGCTTCTTCCAGATCCCCAGGTTGAGCTCCGGCGTCTGGTTCCACTTGTAGCCCGGCGCCGGAAGATCTGGGTTGCCTCCATCGCGCCCCTCCCGGTACCAGCTCAAAAACATCTGCTCCCATTCTGTCAGGTGGGCGAACAGGTCTTTGACCGTCCAGCCGTCGCCCCATACACCCTCTTCCTGGTAACGCGATCTCGGCACGGAACCCGCCAGTTCCAAGAACTCGCGGTGCTCCTTCTCGATGCTCTCCAATAACTCGCGCTTCGAAGCGAATCTCACGTCGTGCCGCTCCTCGTGTACTAGCGCCCCGGGCAAAGCACGCGCCGGTAGCCGAAATCGATCCGGCGCATCGCGCCGCCGGACTCGCCCTCGATCCAGGCCAGCAGCGAGTCCGCTCCGTTCAGCGCGTAGCTGATCCGTTGCGGAAAGTCGTGCTCCGGATTCTCGAACACCGCCAGCGTGTCGCTGACCAGGCGCGCCGGGAAATAGGCGATCGCCTGACCGGAGGGGTGCGCTTCAAAAACCAGCCCGTCTTCATCCTCTCTAATGATCACCAGCTCGTAGCTAGCCAGCGAGCCGTCGCGAATTGTCCGGTTCATGCCGAGCATGCTGTTGCCGCGTGGCTCCGTCCAGTGCTCCTCGATCACTTGCGAAGCGGACGAGGCTTCCCAGCAGCCCGACAGCCAGGCGAGTCTGTTGACCGCCGACGCCGCTTGCGCCGCCGCAAGTTCGGGGTAGGCCATCAACACGAGCAGGGCTACGATCAGGGTCTTAATACGCGCTATCCGTTTTCGTCTGCAAACTCATCGATAGGCACATCGCTGTTCCAGATGTCGACGTGCAGTTTCCAACGCCCTTCGTCGTCACGTTTCCAGATGTGGACGTTCTTCGTTTTGTGCCACTGCGGCTCACCTTCCGCGGGGTGGTACGTGTAGAAATATGAATTCACTGCGTAAGCCAGGTCGCGACTGACGTCGATGTCGACGATCTGGCGGTCGCGAAGCCGGAATACCCAACCAGCCCCCTCCCGAATCACCTCCGCGATCGCTGGTTTCCCTTCCACCATCGTCCAGTGGTTGGGCATCATGATGGCATCGTCGGTGAACATCGCAATGTGCGCCTCGGCATCGCCAGCCTCTACCGCTGCGTAGAAGGCGTCGATAGCGGCATTAAGTTCCGGTGGCACACCTTCCTCTTGTTGCGTGGTGCAGCAAGGTATGGCCAGAAAGGACGCGGCGAGCACCAGAGTCGTAGTCAGAGAACCGTTGCTCATCGTCTTATGTCTCTTGTTTCCATTCGGCCGTGGGCTTGCCCATCCAGATCCAGGCGATGAAATCCACCAGGGGCGGCTCACCGTCCAACTCGCGCAATCGCGTGTTCACCTGGCCGCGGTGATATGTGGTGTGTGAGGTGATTTGGAGGATCGTCTCGGAAACCGTCGCCGGTTGAGCCTTGCCCCAGCGCTCCACCAGCTGATCGGCCCAAGGGAATTCAACTTGTCGTAGGAGGTCATCGGCATCGACTGCATCCAAATACAGTGGTGCCTGCCGATGATATTTGCGACACCACTCGTGGATGGCGGTCAGGTCCGAGAAGCCGGCTTCCTCGGGAAGGTCGAGGGGCTCTTCGCGCCAGATCTGCAGGTACGCCCACTGCACCAGATGGATGTGGTAGAGCAGGGCCCGCAGTCGGTCGTCCGATTTCGCGTCCGGCTTCGCGAGCACCGACTCCCAAACGGTCGCATCCGCCCATTCCATGTGCCTGAATAGCTGATGAAGCGCCTCGGGAATCACCAGGACCTCCTGCGCGGACTGGCCAGCGATGTTCGGACGAACGCTACATCATAGGCGCCGGGCCGAGCGGCGTCCACGGGCCGCGCGCTCCGGGTCGCCCGCTGTCAACGAGTCGCGCCGGCGGAGAGTTCGCGCAGGTAGGGAAGGATCTCGCTCGTGTAGTACGGCTCCTGAGTACCCCAGAAGATGTAGTCCAGGCGAAGGCTGTCTCTGGCGAAGAGGTATAGCTCGTCCACGGTCACCCTGGCGCCGGTGTGCGGATTCACGTCGTCCAGGTTGCCCCACTGCACGGCCAGGCCGGCGGCTGTGCTCGGGCCGCGGTTCGCGATCAATGGGTAGCTGTGGCTGCGCTGTCCTACGCGATGCGGCAGCAGATCCGGTCCGCCGACTCCAACACCGATGCTGTCCGCGTGCTGATAGACGCTTCGCAGATAGCCACGGTCGTCCCACGGTAGCGCCTCACCCGGCATGAAGTTCGCGTACTGTATCACCTGGGAGCTGGGGAACGCCTGTCGGGCGGCGGACATCAGCGCCTTTACGCCTTCCAGGTAGCTCTCGTAGCTGAAGCCGGGAGGGTGCAGCTCGCCGGTCTCACCGAACTCGATGGCCGTCTCTGGCAAATTCAGGCCTTCGATGCGACCGTCTAGCTCTTTGCCGAGCGCGCCGAGCAGCCTGGTGAAGCGGGCGCGGACGCCGGGGTCCCAGCGTCGCGCCACCCAGCCCTCGGCGATTGGCATCGATTCGTCATCCCCCTCAAACCCGTACTGGCGTGCCATGCCCCCGCCGAACGCCGGGTCCTCGCGCAGATAACGCGGCACGTTGACGATCCCTTCGTCGAACGACACATCCTGCAGCTGAATGAACAAGCGCTTGCCATGTTGCTCGAGAAAGGCGAGGTCTTCGAGGATAAGGTCTATATCGTAGTGGTCGCGTTGAGGCTCCAGCTCCGGCCACCTGTACTTCAACTGAGCGCCGACGATCACTTCAGATTCGAGGAAGCTCTCCTCGGTAATACGCTCGCGGTCAAGGCCGAAGTAGACGAAGTTCTTCGGGGTATCACTCTCGCTCTGCGGCCGCCCGCAGCCGTGGGCGAACGCAGGGAAGAGCAGCAGAAGCGTGAAGTTGGTCAGTCTCGTTGACATAGACGACGATAACATCGCACACGTGCACTCCTGGTCGAGATTCCGTCCTCAGTCCGATCGCACCATCGCTTCCAGCGCCATCCGTGGACAGCTGTGTCGCCGTATGAAGTCCAACAGGCTGCCGGCCAGGCCGCGGACTCGCTCCTCGACCACGGGATCCATGCAGTTGCCCTCGGCGTCGAACGCCATCCGCACGTTCGCCACCGATACAGGCCCAGGCAGCACGATCGCCCCAACGTGCGAACAGACGCAGCGCAGCTGCTCCAACGACTTGATCGCCCCGATCGATCCGGCGGCGACGCCGAGCAATGAGACCGGCTTCCCGGAGAGCTTCGACGGGAAGCCCAGGTTCTCGATCACCAGCTTCATGATGCTCGAGAAGCTGCCGTGATACTCCGGAGTCGCCAACACGACTCCCGCTGCCGCTTCGATCGTCTTCCTGAGATTTGCCACCGAGTCCGCATCGCCGTTTCCGAGTCCGGGGAACTGGAGATCCAGCTTAGCCGGGTCGATCAGGTCGACTTCGACTCCGGGCCGGCGGCCCATCTCGTCCACCAGAACTCCCACGGCCTTCGCGGTGTTGTTGTTCGGGCGCACGCTGCCGCAGACCACGGCGATGCGAATGGCGGGCTCCTGCAACTTGACCATGATTCCTCTCGTGTCCTGGTGGATCAGGCAGTTGGCGCGGTTATTTGGTCTATCCTAAACGCGGCACGGCGGTCTAGGTTTCAGCCGGCGGTGAAGCTCAGCGGCCTGCGGCCGATCCTACAAAGGTCAGCCGCAGGCCGCGATGGATTACGGGCGCTGCACTGTTAGCCCATCCAGAACCCTTTGCGGTGTGATACACCAAGGACTTTCCGGCAACTCCCGCAGAAATAGATGTAGCGTCTTCCAAGAAACCCCGACAGCTGCTGAAACCAAACCGAGCGGAGCTCTGTCGAGCAATGTGGACACAGCGGTCGGACATCGTCTCGCCTCAGCATCTCGATCATATCAGTTCACCTCTCTAACGGGTTCTCTTTTGTATCTTGCCCATTCTCTGTGCTGACCGTTGTACTCTGTATACAGTCCCAACGCTAAAAATATTCACCGCGCTGCCTAGAACAGACCGCCGGTGCGAAAACCAACGCCCACGAAGACGAACAGAACCGCAACGACTGTCACGGCGATTACGTGCCAGCCGAGCAACGGAAGGGTTTGTGGTGTCAACTTCGGGATGAGCCGTAGCCGGGCGTGCACGGCGAGCATCAGGGTGAGAAGCAGCAGTGCGAGTTTCACCGCTACAAGAGTACTCGTAGGTGTCGCAAAGGAGAACCAGTCGCCCAGACTGGGTAGGAGGCGGTAGGTCAACCACAGACCGGTGATGATCTGGATGATCAGGGCCGGCATTCCGATCCGCTCGTATCCTTCCTCGAAGCTTCTAATGATCTCCGGATCGCGTTTGCGCAGCGCTCGCGGGAGCACCGTCAGAGAGAGAACCAGATGTCCGCCGGCCCAGACCGTGGCCCCGAGGATGTGAAAGAACAGAGCTAGCTTGAACATGTCTCTCACCTAGTCGTTGCTCGACATCGCCGCCGCGATTTTCCAGGTGCCATCAACCTGACGCTCGTAAACGTGGAGGTGCTTGCGCCTTGCCTTGAAGGCGTCGATAGCTGGCTCGATAGCCACCTCTTGTAGGCCCACTTCATAGGCCAGACGATCGGTACCAGCCACCACCACCGGTTCCAGGTCCAGTTTCTTGACCGTTACCGCCTGAACGATCTGCTCCGTGTGCTCCCGGATAGCCTGGATGCCGCGGACGAACGGCGCGTCCTGATGCATGACGAATGCATCCGGCGTGAAGCACTCGGCGTAGGCCTCCGAATCACCCCGCAGGATAGCGTCGCGAAGGTTCGCTCGAACCCGGTCGATGCCGGCCATGTCTTCGGCGTCTAGCATTGTGTCCCTCCTCGGTCCTTCAGTTTGGGCGTTCAGGACAGCGCGGAATCCAGATCGGCGATGAGATCCTCTACGTTCTCGATCCCCGCCGAATAGCGGACCAGCCCTTCCGGGATCCCGGCGGCGGCCCGTTCTTCCATGCTCAGCTCAACGTGGCTCGTCGTCGACGGCGGCCCGACAAGTGTACCCACCGAGCCCAGACTCGCCGCGCGATGCGCGAGGCGAAGCCGCGGTAGAAAACCGCGAACTGTATCCAGGCCGCCGCGCAGATCGAAGGCCAGGACGCCACCGAAACCGGTCATCTGCGAGCACGCGATCTCGTGACCCGGGTCGGAGGGGAGGCCGGGATAGAACACCGACTCGACCTTGTCGTGCTGTTCGAGGTGCTCGGCAATCGCCTGCGCATTAGCGTTGTGGCGTGCTACGCGGAGCTCCAGAGTCCTCATCCCGCGAGCGATGAGGTAGGCGGCGTCCGGGTGAAGCGAGGCGCCATTGATCTCGCGGAACTCGAAAAGCCGTTGGATGAGCTCGGGCGACCCACATACCACGCCTCCAAGGGCGTCGGAGTGGCCGCCCAGAAACTTGGTCGCGCTATGCAGCACGAGATCTGCCCCAAGCTCCAGCGGACGCTGATTGATGGGCGTCGCGAACGTGTTGTCCACCACTACGACAGCGCCGCCGGCGCGACCGGCTTTGGCCAGTCTCTTCAGGTCGAGCACCTTCAGTGTCGGGTTGGTTGGGCTCTCCAAGTAGACCATGCGAGCGCCCGTAGCGATCTCCACCTCGAGGGTGTCGTGATCCGTCGTATCGCACAGCACAGCTTCAACCCCGAAACGGGGGAGCCAATCGTTGAAGATCTTGTTTGTCCCGCCGTACGTATCGCGAATGCTGACCACGCGATCGCCCTTTTCGAGCAGCGCGAACAGCGTGTTGCTGATCGCCGCCATGCCCGTGGCGAAGCTCGTGGCCGCTGCCGCGCCTTCCAGTACCCGGACCTTCTCTTCAAGCGCTGCGACGGTTGGATTGGTATTGCGGGAATAGATGTGACCTTTTCGTCGCTTGAGCGCCACGCCGGTCCAGGTCTCGAGGTCTTCGTAGCCGAAGGTCACTCCCCGGTGCACGGGAAGAACCGTAGAGTCGCCGGCGCCGTGAGTCTCTTCGCCAGCCCAGACCGATGCCGTCCCGGGCCTCATCGCCTTTGCTTCCTTATTTTGCATCGCCCGTCCCCTTGGCTCAGAAATCCATCACGGAGTCGAGACCCCGGTGAACGCCGACCAGCTCTCCGACCTTCCGGATGGCCAACAAGCAGCCATCGACGTAAGGCTCGGCGCTGGAACCCGACTCGTGGCGAAGTATGAGCTTCTGGTCCGGCATCGCAAAGATGGCGTCGAATGAGAGGACGTAACTGGGCAGGCGTACGGAATGGACCTGAGAGCCTTCCAGTCTTGCGCCCCGGCTCTCTCGTGGCCCGTCGATTTCTTCGATAGGAACGTCCAACTTCGACTCCGCTACCTTCGACAGCCGATGTGCCAGCTCGCGCGTCGTACCGCTTGGCGCATCTCTTTTTCCGGAATCAGCGTAGTCGATGATCTCCCAATGCGGAGTGTACCGCGCCGCAATCTCGGCGAACCTCTGCGCGAGCACGGCCGTTAGGGCAAAGTTGCCAGCGGCCAGCACTCCGCGCTCAGCGTCCCGCGCCACCGCATCGATCTCCGCATAATCCGCCTCGGTCAGTCCCGAAGTTCCGACTACGACATTCGCCCCGGAGTTCAGGGCCGATATGATATGTCCCTTCGCCGCATCCGGCTTTGTATACTCGACGAAGACGTCCGGCAGACTCGAAAGAGCCTCGACCGCCGCTCCAAAGACGGGCGCGGCGAGCCCGTCGAGTCCCAGGACCTCTCCCAAGTTACGGCCGGCGTGAGTCCTGGAAACGGCCGCTACGAGCTCGAGGTCGGAAGCTTCATGGATACCTCGGGACAGGGCCGCCCCCGCCCATCCGGTTGCGCCTGCCACGCAAACACGTAGACCGGTCAATCGCACCTCACATGTTTGTAGTGAACAAGGTTCTGCCGCGGTTGACCTCCAGCAGCCACCATTCCGTGATCATATCATCTACTCCCTGATCCAGGCAGGCCCTTCCAGGGCGGACAATGCCCGGAGCTCGGCCGGTGGATGCAGCTGAAGACTTATCGTCTTGCTCAATGACGCGGCGAGCCATCGCTTCGGGTCTGTCGGCTCCCCAAGTAAGGCCAGCACCTCTCTTTCCGCATCCGCTTCGTCGTCTCGGCCACCTGCGAAGGCGCCTAGCGCATTGGCGAGGGCGTGCATCCGCTCCCGGCTGTGCAATAGAGTGATGTTCCGGCCGCAGGCTGCAAACGGGTCGGCCGGATGAAGCTCGCCGCCGATCGCTCCGAGAACGATCTCCAGGTTCGTCACGAATCGCCAGTGGCAGGGCCACAGCATATCGATGGCAACTCCCAATGACAGTTCTGCATCCTCCCCGTCGAGCGTGTCGTGGATCAGCGTCTGCACCGTCGCTCGCCAGAAGTCTTCGTGCTCCTTGTAGTGTGAGGGGCAGTCCTCGCGATAGAACGTCTCGTACTCGCCTCCACCCAGAAGAATCCATCTGTACTGCGCCCCAGGGTCTTCTAATGACCGCGGCCAATGTATGACGCTGCGGATCTTCTCGATAACACGTTGCACCTGCCACTCCTTCAGCGGCGAGCGTTCCCCTAGGAGTGCAAAAAATCGTGACCCCGGCACGTTGAAGATCGACAGATCAACTTCTTCGGCTGGATGTCCCGAGCACCAGGCCGACAGCGCGGCGCAATCGTTTTGCCAATCCTGTTCGATTGGGTGATCCTGACCCGGCGAACGGGTTCCCAGGCCTTTGTGTGTCTCACCCGCTCCAATCGCCACGCAGATGTTGTAGATCCATCGATTGGCTTTGTGATGGCACAGCTCAAGGCTCGAGATCAGCTCGCGGACATCGGTGATGTCCGACCCAAGTGGAGCGATGCGGTCCTCCATCGCGTCGATCTCCAGGATCTCGGCATCGGGTTGAAGGGCGCAGTTACGCCACCAGGGCCTGCACGATGTAGTCATCTCTGATCGGGCACGCTTCGGTTCACTCGCCGGGCCGGCTAGCGGCTTTTGGCGCTCAGCCCGACTCCCAGCGCAACGCCCACGCCGGCGCCGATGGCAATGCCAACGGCGATGTTCTCCAGCGCCGCCCCAATGGCCACACCGGCTCCGACGCCGATGGCGATGCCCACGCCGAGCATACTTCCCGGCTCCTTCTGCGGCCGTTTGTCGTCCTGTGTTTCAACCATGAGCAGGACCCTGGTAGTTGACTTGCTCTCTGATCTCGTAATGTTGCGAGCGGTCGTCAAACCGAGCCAACACTTCGCGTGCCTTCGCCGGAACGTATGCGTGCTCGTAATCCTCTCCTGCGAACTCTCGCACGGCGTCCCACGAGTCAAACCACATGATCGTCATGAACTCTACCTCACCGGACTCGAGAGGGCGACGAAAGAGCTCTATGCTGCGGTAGCCGGCAACGCCCTTCCCGGCGATGCCGGGGAAGATCTCTTCTCGAAGTAGTTGCTCGTAGGCGTCAGCGTTCGCTTGCGTCGTCCAGCCGTGCCAAACACGTCCTATCATCGGTCACCTGTCGGGTCGTACCGGGTCAGCAGACCAAGGCAGTTTCGAGAAAGTGGCACTCACCATCAATAACGCCCGATGCTCTCCCCGCTTCGGCGGCCTCCGGTGCGCTGATGAATGCGCGTGCTTTGTTCATATCATCGACTTCGAACAGGAAGAAGACGTTGTTGGGTTCTTCGATGTCGCGCCAGAGGTTCACAAGACGGAGTCCGGAGTCCTGCTGCCCCGCGGCATGGGAATCGAACACACTCCTCCATCTCGCGTAGTCTTTTACTCGGTTCCGACATAGCATTGCTCGCATCTCAAAGCTCACTCAGTTAGCTATTGCAGGCCAGTTCCATCTCCAGTGTCGTCGGCGCGTCGCCCTTCGGAATGAGCAGTGATGCCGCATCCGTCTGACCTGATCTTCTGCCACGCGAATTCCGGAAGCGGGTCATAGCTTGCCGAGAGCCACTCCTGAAACTGCTGCTCCAACTCCTCCGGCGAGATTTGTAGCAGGCTTGGCGCGCTGCCCAGGCCTTCTGTCCAAAGAGATCGTAGGGCGCCAGCGCCAAGGTGGTCGTGCATGAACTCGAAGAGAGCCGCGGCCTGCAAGTACGCGATCAGATCGTTCTGCGTGCGGAACTCGCGTACAAGAGTCCGCAGCTCGATCAGCGAGCCTTCGTCAGAAATGGTCCGCGCCACCCTACCGTTCTCGTAGCCACCGCATTCCCCATCGACAAACGTGGCCAGGCCTTCCACGGAAGCGGCTCCGGCGGCACGCCCCCAGGTTCGGAGCGTGACAACGTGCGTGAGTTCGTGACGTTCGAAGGCGCGCCAATCCGCGTTGAAGACCAGCACCACCGCGTCTTCTCCGTAGTAGGCAAACCCGGTCACGGGACTCCCGATCAGCCGCTCCATGTCATCGCGACTGTCAATGTAGATCAGCTGGAGTGTGCTAGGGTAAGCGGCGACATCGAGACGGCGAAGGACGTGGCTCCTTGAGGATTCGGCGCGGCGCGTCACGCTGTCCCGGTTCGCATCCGCAAAGCTGCCAGTTGGGAAGTGGATTCTCATTCCGGCCGTCTCGGTGGTGACCCATTCGTACCTGGCGTCGCTCAGGATGCGATCGACTTCGGGCGATTGCACCGCCCCTTGGCTCGAGGGGCTACAGGCAGCGATCGCCAAAAGGCAGGGAGTCGTCTTGCGATACAGGTCCATTGTTCCTTACCAGGCCAGCAAGATCCAGGTCTCGGGACTAAAGCCCAGTGTCTCCGGAGACCCGCCCTGCACCAAATCTCGATTCAGCGAGCCATCCGAAAGACCCGACGGCGAGTGCGCGAACCGGACATCGCCAGCGTGCTGGTAGAGCACGATGGAGATGAACGATGCCCCGGGCTCGATAAGGTCCAGAGAGATCTGGTATTCCATCTCGTTCGGGGTCCCGAGCGAAACGGTGCTGGCAAGCCAGGAGTAGGTCGACAGGTGTTCTTGCTTCAGCCGCTCGGCCTCCGCACCCTGTCGCGGTCGACGGCTCCCGGGGTCCCAAGTTCCGTTCACCGACTCGAAGGCCTGCGTCAGATGCCAGCTTCCAGAGGCACCGAGCTCGTACACTGCGGTGATTGTCGCCGTCGATGAGTGCAAGATCCTAATGGTGTCGTCTTTGGAAACCGCAATCGAAGCGAATCCACCTCTTTGCGATCTCAGACCGAGATACAAGAAATCAGAATCACGCTTTGCGTAGACACCTTCTCCACCGATGAACTCCCAGCGCACCGCATCCGACCACTCGTCCTCCGACATTACGCCATCCAGGACAGGGGCACCGCCGAGCGGAACGTGCGCACGCTCGGCTTGTTGGGTCCGGTACCAAGAGAAGCCGAGCCGGTCCGCCGGGTAGTTCTGGATCGGCGCCACCACGCACAGCTCCCCGTCGGAGAGGAAGAGGACCGGTAGGTACTCCCCGCCCGGTTCTCGCGTCGACGTCCCTTCGGTGGATCGCCAGCTGTCGATCTGAAACGGCTCGGCGCGGCGCACCGAGGGCACGGCGTCTCCGCTGGCATCGATCAAGGCGACGTTGGCCCGCAACTCATAGCCGGAGCCGGAGAACCACGTCGCCGCTAGCTCGCCGCGTCCGCGCGCCGCCAGGTACGGGTAGTACAGCGGTGCCGCCCCGCTGGCGATCGGCGAGGCCACCCATGTCGCGCCGTCATCGACCGATCGGCCAAGCCAGAGAAACCTGCCCTCGCTCCACATGTGATACAGTGTGCCCGCCGCATCCCACGCGACGGGCTCCACCCAGCGAGGCAGAACGTTGGGCGCCGCCGGATCGGGATTCCAGTCGCGGCGGCCGGGTGCCGGCCGCTTATCCCAGCTCTGGCCTCCGTCCCGGCTCACGGCGATCAGGTCGACGCCATCGTCGTAGCGGTTACCGGAGGCCGACCGCGGCGTGATGCGCACGGCAAGCTCACCGTCTGGGCCTACGGCGAAATGACTGGACCCACCTCGCGGATGGATCCGGGGTTGCTCCGTCCACGTCTCACCGGCATCGGTGCTCACCGCATGGTTGACGCCCTGGCCGTCGTTCCAAATCACGTGCGCGGTGCCGTCCGGCGCCACGACGATCCACGGCCGGTCGTCAAACCGGTCCTGCGACAGGTAGGTCCATTTCCAGGTGGCGCCGACGTCGCGACTCACCCCGACCGCGACGTGTGTGCCCTCGAACGTCGTCCGGTCGAAGCCCATGGTCAGGAAGTAGAGCGTTCCGTCACGGGTGACGGCCAAGTCGACGTCCGAATTCCCCACGGCGCCTTCGGCCGGCGTCCCGACGTTAACGCGCTCCCAGGTTGCTCCGCCGTTGGCGCTTCTGAACAGCTTCGGCGAGCGTCCCGATTCTTCGATCGCCTGGGTGAAGCCGGCGACGAACAGCGTGCCTTCCGGGTGCTCGACTACCATAGGCTCCCGAACGGCGACGCCGGCCAGATGCTCGACGGGATCCGCCAGCGTGAGCTCGCTAGTCGATTGAGCTGGGGAGCGGTCCTCCACCCAGCCGAGACTTAGCGCGAGCAGAAGTATCGCCAGTATTTGAGCTGCCATTCTTCTAGTCCTCATAGCGGCCATGCCCACGGTCATAATACGCTAGCGACCAGGTAAAGCGCCGCCACACTGCTGAAGATCGGTGGACACAACTTGTACGGGAGCGGGGCCGCCCGCGCCCCGGTGAAAAGGCTCACCCCGGCCATGACGAGCAGTACCAGAGCTGAAGCTCGATAGACGAGTCTCGCCACTTCGGTATCCGCTCCTCCCGACAACGTCACGGCCGTCACAAGTGCCGCGATGAAACAGAGCGTCACTCCCTCCAGGATCCACTCCATCGTGATGACCAGATGATCGTCACGAGAAAGTGGTCCGAAGCCTTTGACGACAGTCCGTGTCATGACGATGTGCATGCTGCCCCAAATCGCTATGGCAGCCGAACCGAGGTACAAGAGGATTTCGCTTAACATGTGAGCGTGTGCTTGGTCTTCCTGATACTACTGAAGGACAACTGTCGATGCGATTGCCCGCGCAAAAGTCCTGAGTACCTCCGGCACAGGGTCGAAGACAGAAAACGACGTTCACTCTACGTCGGGTTGGCCGCCACCACCGTCAGCATACGCCGGTGATGCTCTGGCATGCCCAGCGAATCGAGAAGGCAGGCGGCATAGTCCTCGCGGGACAGGGCATGCTTCGCCGTGACCTCATTGAGTTCACAGAACCTGTAACCTGCCGCCGGCGTGTCGCGCAACACTGGGGCGCGTATGATCGTCCAGTCCCAATCGGATTGTTGTTTGACCAGCACCGAAGCCTTCAGCATGTCCGTCATCGAGTACGGTGTGAAGAACGCGATTGGCGGAAACACGGTGAGGAGGATCCGCTGTCTGAGGGTGTAGGTCTCGCCCTCCTCCCGCACGGCGCTCACCTCACCGGCGGTGAACACCAGCCGGGTGATCCCGTTTGCGGCCGTCGCGTTGGCCAGGGACTTGACCAGCTCTGTCGCTTTCAAGCGCCGCACAGAGATCAGTATCGCCACCACCGCATCGCAGCCGGCAAGCGCCTCGGTCAGCATCGTCTCGTTGGACACCACAGGGGCGTTCACCACTGTCAAGCCGGGACTACCGGAGAACTCATCGAGCTTTTCGACGGATGAATCGCGGCAGACTGCCACGACTTCGTGTCCACGCTCGAGCGCCTCGCGGACAAGTCTGGTCCCGTTCTTACCGGAAGCTCCGATGATAGCGACTTTCATAAAAACCTCTGCTATTGACCCGGCAATATCACTTGTGCCCCCCCCTGCCTCACCGTTTCAGCTTGAACTCTGACGGTTCCGCATCTTTCTCGTCAAGCCAATTCGTAGGCCGTACGCCAGCACCGCGATGGCAATGATTTGCACGAGATGAAACACACCATTGTGGTCGAACGGCACGATCACCCGAATCGATACATCGCTTGCCTGTACCGCAGCTGCCAGGAGGTTGAGTCCGATCGCGCCAGCCATGATCGTGGCGCCTGGCAGCCGGCCGGAAACGGCAATGAGCACGTAGATGACGAGCACCGAGACCATCACTACGGCCTCGTACGCCAGGAAGATCCCGAACGCACCTCCCAGTATCTGCGTCAATGCGTAAGCGCCAGCTCCGATTCCGAGGCACCACGGGATCAGCTTTCGGGAAACGGTCTTGCCGAGCATATCGTATACAGCGCCGACGAAGAACAGCGCCACGGTGAGACCCAGCGTGAGATACAACGGGTGCCACAGCGCCGATCGTGCAGAGTCCGTCAGTGCGAGCCCATGAGCCACAGCTCCGAGCGTGGATGCCAACGCGAGCAGTCCGAACACCCAGCACCACACAGACACTTTCCAGCGGTCGTGATCGCGAAGTCTCCACACGTTCACCACCACCCCAATGCACAAGAGCGCAATGACGGCGTCCGTGACTGCGGTCGTCAACTCGGTCGGAGAGCTGATCAATCGCATCGGCCAGCAATCCTAGCGAACAACAGCGCCACGGGATTCCTCCTTAGTTGCGGCATTCACGTGGACACTCCCTGGTACGCTGGTTTCACGGAGCGTCTGGGTACTAGCGTCATTCGCGGTAGGGCAGATTCGTTGGATCGTAGAAGGAGGTGATGGCTAGGATCTCCCCGTTCTCGATTTCTACCCAGTCACAAACCTGCACCGGGCCATTAGGTGTCATCATCTCGAACCGAATCGCGGATTCACGGTCTCCGCCGAACGTCTTCAGTATTCTGAGATCGGTGACGTTCTTGGCCGCCATCGGCTTGACCTTCGCCAGGTACTCGTCCCGACCCTTGATGACGCCGAACGGGCTCGTGTGTACGAAAGTCGCGTGCTAGGGGGATCTCATCCGGCTTTCCCGCCGTTCCAACCATCGATCCAGGTGCGGGCGAGGCACTCAGCTTCGTTCTGAGTTGACACGGTTTCACCCTCTCTTGTTGAGCAGCCAGACCAGCGCGGTCCCGGTAATCGCTCCGTAGGCGGCTCCGAGAGCCATCCAGCCGAACATGCCACCCAGGGGCATGCCAACGATCCAGCCAACGGTACAGGCTACAACCCACCAGCCTGCCCGAGGGACCTGTCCACGCAGCAGTGTCCACTGTAGGGCCCCGACGGACGTCCCGTATAGGCTCGCCCCGGCGACCCAACCGATGTCGGCGTTGACCGCGCCGACCCCGAACACGATCAGGCCGACAACGGCCGCCGCGCCAAGGCTGGTCAGCACCCACCGGCCGGCCCGAGCGAGGTGTCCTCGCAGCACCAGCGCTTGCATGGAGCCGGCCAAAATCCCGCCCACGGCCACGCCTAGGTAACCGGCGAGGATGATGTCGGGGCTCGACCGTAGGCTCCGTAACCCGCCCGCTAGAAAGAACGAACTCACTTCCATGCCCAGGCCCCAGCCTACGGCACTGCCCAGCAGCCAGAAGAACCATATGCGCCAGCCCGGCCGCCGCTGTGGCGCCAGGGCCAACCGGGCTACGACCACCATGAAGCCGGCCAGAGCGTTGAAGAAGATGTCGCGGAAATCGAAGGCGCGATTCGGCAACATCGCCTGGATGCATTCGTCGAGGATACCCAGCAGCGCGGTCAGAGCCACGGTGAGGGCGGCAGGCGCCGGGACCCGGCGGCCGTTTCGCACTCGCTCCTGCAGCGCCTGGTGGATGAGCGCCGCCACGATGCCGTACTCGATCAGGTGGGTCCGCTCCTCTGGGCTCCCCGTCCTGACGAACATCACCAGATAGGCGAACGCCACGCCAAGCCCTACCCCGATCTCGCTCCAACTAGGGCGCTGCTTCGCCCATCGCCAGGCGATAGCCACGACCAGCACAGCTACGACAACTGCGAAGGAGAGCCGCAGCAGATTGCGTTCGCGCAGGGCGTCGACCAGCGTCCGCGCCGGCCCCAGGGTGGAGTAGATCGCCACCATGACGGCCAGCGTCCATAGCCAGAGGCGGCGCTCGCGGTCGGAGGTGAAGAGAGACATGAAGGTCAACAATAGCACTCAGCCGGGAAACCTGCTGCGAGGCATAATACCCATCGCCGCGCTACCGCTGCTGGAGCGGATGCTCCAAGAAGAAGGCCCACATCGTTTCCGTGGCGTCGATGCTCGTAATTGTCGCTCCAACTCGCCACTCCGGCATCGGCTTGCCGCCGGGCCAGGAATGGCCTCCGCCAAGCAGAGTGTGGAGTATCACCGGGGCACCTTCTGCGCAGTCGGGGTACTCGAGGCGCATCACATCTGGAGCGACCGCTGACTCGACGGTCTCGGCCGCGCACCCGTTCCTCTCTGCCCAGCCCGCCACGAAGTCCCGCGCGGCCGGAAACACCTGCTTCACAGGATTGACCGGATCGCCGAGTGGTCCGCCGTCATCCCCATGAAAAGCGATCATCGGTACCGGTCGCGCTCCTGGGCACCAGTCCGACGGAAGCGACTGGGCGGGCGCTACCAGACCGACGGCGGCGATCCGATCCGACAAGGTGCAGGACAGTACGAACGCCATGCCTCCGCCGTTTGACATTCCGTTCGCGTAGATGCGCGCCGGCCGCAGTGAGAACGACGCACGTGAGTAGGCTGGCTGTTCGCTGCTGTAGAGTAGCGATCTTGGACCTCCGCTAGTGGAGCGCGGCGGACTCGACCAGGCGCAGACCCGGGTCAGAACACCATAGGAATGAAGGTGCCCAGCGCAATAGCCCAGCCCGACGATCTGGCGGATCTCTGCTGTAATTCTAGCCTGACAGGGGGGACCGAATCTTCACCGGAGTTCGTAGACCCTGATGCTTGCGATGAAGGGGTTATCTCGGGCGATCTTCTCTGCCGCGTCGAGATCTTCGGCCTCGATGATGTTGTAGCCGGTGATGGAGTCCATGCTCCATGGCAGGTCTTTGGTTCCGTCTTTTGAGATTTCGCGCCCACCACTGAACCCGCCCTGGTCGACCTGCAGCTCGGCGATCGACTCGAACCACTTGTTCCAGGCATCCATGATCATAGGCGTGGGTCTTTCGAAGCCGAAATGCAGAAGCATGAACTTTTTCATGGCGTACTCCTCGCAGCTGGCCAATTTCGCTGACTCACGATGAATTGGATAACGCCTATTAGACGGTCGAAGTTCCTCGGTTGGTTGGGTATTGCGCCTTGGTCGCGCTGCCGGGGATACAACTTCGGGCCCTTCTTTCGCGCGAAGGGCCCGGGAAAAAGTCAGGGGAAATATCGCAGACCAGGTTCTCTTCTACGTCAATTCCTGCCTTCGATCCAGTTGATCACAACACGATCGAACTCTCGCGGGAATTCGAGCATCGGATTATGGCCGGCTTCCTCGAAAAGATGGAACGTGTAATCGGGGATTGTCTTGCCGACGTCCTCCCAAAGGAAGGGTGGCTATTGTGGTTCGGTAAGTCGCCATAACTCCACTCACGACGGCCGTTGCCCTAAGGCCATGTGTGACGATCTAGTACGACACGCCGGCTGTCTGATGAAGATACGTATCGTCGGTCAATTGTCTTAACATGAAGTCAGCAACGTCGGCTCGCGAGATCATGCCCGTTATTTGCCTGTCCGTCGCGGGAAAGCCATGCCGATAGACTCCGGTTTGCGGGCCATCCTTCAGGTGTGGAGGGCGAACGATAGTCCAATCCAACGAGCTTTGTTTGACGACAGCCTCCTGCCGTTCATGATCGGCGAAGGCGTGCCTCAAAAAGACGGAAACCACGATGTACTTGGTGAAGAAGCCGAGATTGGACCGGCTGTCACCCACGCCAAGCGAGGACAAGCACATCAGACGCCGCACGCCTGTCTTCTCCATCGCCTCAACGATGTTACGTGTCCCGTCCTCGCGCAGGGTTGTGCGCCCGGCGCCGGCTCCGATTGCGCATAGCACAGCTTCTTGCCCTGCTATAGCGCTTTCGACAGCCTCTGGATCCAGAACATCTCCGCGGACGACCTGCAAGGCCGCATGCTTGATGTCATCAACCCTTGCAGGATTTCGGGCATAGGCCACGACGTTGTGACCCTGATCGAGGGCCTGCGATACCAGTTCTCGTCCCGTCCCACCCGTTGATCCAAAGATAACGAGCTTCATGGTAGTACTCGACTATTCTTTCCTGGCTCCTTTTGCAAACGCTTGTCAGACTGCGATGAGCAACTCGTGGCGAGCTGATGACTCCACAAGCTTGCTAAGCGTTATCGTCCCGCAACACCTTGAAGACCTTGTATACCTCGATATCGGGCTCTCCCTGCGTTTGATACGCCCTCGCAATAGTCGCCCTGAGCTTGGACTGGCGGAACTCATCCAGTGCTTCGGCAGACTCCCAGACATAGAGGCCTGCGTACTCTCCAGAGACTACGTCCTGTAGGTAATACTTCTGCTGCAGGCCGGCGAGGGCCTCGAATTCAGGGGCACGCTCTTCTACGATCTCGTTGACCTCGTCAAAAGTCAGATCTGACTTGAATCGAACACGCATTACGATTTCTGGTTGGGGCATCGGTTCGTATTCCCTCTCTTTAAGTATTGAACATTCGTTATTGACGCGTTGGCCCGACTCAGTCCCCGAAGCTGATGCCGAGGTCCCGTGCGGTCGTGATCACGTCGCCGTCCACTGGAACGGTCTTCCGGCGCGCCACCGCTTCGGCCAGCGGGATCGTAACTACCCGTGGCGGGTCGAGCGCCACCATGCAACCGAACTCGCCGTTTTGGATGCAGCGAACGGCGGCGGCGCCGAAGCGTAGAGCGATGAGACGGTCGTACGGGTTCGGACTGCCGCCCCGCTGTAGGTGACGAAGCGCGATCGCCCGAGTCTCCTTGCCGGTCCGCTCCTCGATCTGCTTCGCCAGCACCTCGCAGATACCGCCCAACCGCTTCGTCTCCGGATCGGCGAATGATACGGAACCGTCGGCAGCAGAGGCGCCTTCCGCCACGACGATGATCGAGAATCTTCGGCCGTGCTGTTCACGCTCGATCACCTTCTCGCAGACCTTGTCTATATCATAGGGGATCTCGGGGATCAGGATGGCGTCGGCGGTGCCGGCGACGCCGGCGAAGGTGGCGATCCAGCCGGCGTGGCGGCCCATCACCTCAACCACCATAACCCGCTCGTGAGCCTGGGCGGTGGAATGCAGTCGGTCGATCGCCTCCGTGGCGATGTCGACGGCGGTAAGGAAGCCGAACGTCAGGGCCGTGCCGTCGATATCGTTGTCGATCGTCTTTGGAACGCCCACAACCGGCAAGCCCTTCGCCGCCAGGTCCCGAGCGATGATCAGGCTGCCGTCACCGCCGATGGCAATCAGCGCATCGAAGTGGTGCGCCTTGAACGTCGACACGACATCGTCCGATCGGTCTACCGCGACGACCGAACCGTCGGGCTGTTCCACCGGCATGGAGAACGGGTTGCCCCGGTTCGTCGTCCCCAGGATCGTGCCGCCCTGGTGCGTTACACCACGCACCACATCCCGGGTCAACGGCATGATGCCGTCTTCTACGAAGAGACCCTGATAGGCGCGACGGATCCCGTGCACCTCCCACCCCAGATTTAGCGCCGTTAGAGTGGCGGAGCGGATCACCGCATTAAGCCCCGGCGCGTCTCCGCCACCGGTGTTGATCGCGATCTTCATGCCGTTCGCTTCCTTTTTTCAGGATCTGTCGTGATGGGCCAAGCAAGATCTTGGGATGTCGGCTTGGGAATCTCAAGGCCGGGCTGGACTTTGGCCCGCCGGACAGTCATTCTATCTCCTTCCAACTCCCAGCACCGGTGACAAGAACGCGGGGCTTCAGGCCCCGGATCCCGTCATCACTCCGGAGGTGAACATGGGACGAATCAACGTGGGCCGAGTCATCCTGGGCGGCGTCGTCGCCGCCGTGGTCATCGATGCCAGCGAGATCGTGGGGCAGTTTCTGTTTCAGGCGCAGGCGGAAGAGGTCATGGCCAATCTCGGATTGGCGCCCCCGACACCGTGGGTGATCGGGATCTTTGTCGTCGTCGGATTCGTCATGGGGATCTCTCTGGTCTGGCTCTACGCGGCGGTCCGCCCCCGATACGGTGCCGGCCCCAAGACTGCGATCATGGTCGCCCTCTTCTTCTGGCTGGTCGCCTACTTTCTGCCGCTCCTCGGCGACAATCTGATGGGGATCATGCCTACCGGAATGATGATCGCCGGAGCGTCATGGGGTCTGGTCGAGCTCTGCGTCGCCTCCCTCGCTGGCGCCTGGATCTATAAAGAGGACGAAGCTCCGGCGGCCGGAGCTTGAGGGTGTGACAGGGGACGCCCGGGCCAGTTGGACGCTTATATATGACGGCGACTGCCAGTTCTGTCGCCGTCAGGTGCGGTTCGTAGAACGCCGGGATCGCTATCGTCGCGTCGAGGCCGTCCCGTTTCAGAAGGTGGAGCTCGAGGCGTACGGAATCGAGCGCCGGGCGGCTGAAGAGGCAATGCACCTGGTGTCGCCCGAGGGCGCCGTGTCCCGCGGCGCGACGGCGGCACGGGATACGCTGAAGCTGTTGCCCGGCCTGCGACCGGTGGCGTGGCTGTTTGCGCTGCCCGGCGCGATGTACTTTGCGGAACTCGTCTATCGCTGGGTGGCGCGGCGACGTCACCGCTTCGGCTGCGATAGTCCGGTCTGCCGGCGCGGCGCCTGTGGCTCGGAAGAGAACGATCAGGATTCGTGAGGAGAAATGTTTCGGCGGCTGCTGCCCCTCTTCATCATCGTGCCGATCATCGAGCTGGCGGTGCTCATCCAGCTGGGTCGCTGGATCGGCCTCTGGCCCACGCTGGCGATTATCGCCGCCACGGGCATCCTTGGGGCGGCGCTGGCCAGCCGTGAGGGGCTGCGCGCCTGGCGCGCCTTACAGGAGGACATCTATCAAGGAAAGGTCCCGGGTCGACCGATCCTCGATGGCCTGTCCATCTTCTCCGGCGGCGCGTTGCTACTCACGCCCGGGTTGCTGACCGACGTCCTCGGCTTCAGCCTCATCATCAAGCCGACCCGACGCTGGCTGCAGAACAAGGTGGTGAACCGGTTCGGCGGACGACTGATCAAGCAGGGGCAGGTGTTCGTGCAAATGCCTCAAGGCTGGAAAACCGAGGCCGGAGCGGAGCGAAGCGGAAGCGAACGGCCGAAGGGTCGCGAAGTCGGGCCGGAAGACAGCTAAACCTAAACGCGGACATTGCATGCGGCGTTGGATCTACAATCGGTACTTCCCAGTCTGGGCCCCGTTCTTTCTCAGGCTCGCCCTGGGCACCGTCTTCATGGCGCACGGGTGGGTGAAGCTGCACGGGCCACTGGGCACGCCCGAAGGGTTCAACATCGCCGACTGGGGTTGGCCGCGCCCCGAGATGTGGGCCTGGGCCGTCGCTACGGTCGAGTTCTTCGGCGGCCTGCTGGTCATCTGCGGACTGCTTACCCGCTTCGCCGCCGCGGCGATCGCCTCCGTTATGGCCGCCGCCATCTACAACGTGAAGCTACAGGAAGGCTTCATCGGCGGATTCGAGTTCGAGTTCACGCTGCTGATGGTCGCAGTCGCTCTCGTCTTCTCCGGTGGAGGCCGGTTCTCTATCGACTACGAGATCCTCGGTTGGGGCGCGCCGCCCCGGCGGCACATAGACCTCGAGGAAACGAACGAGGTCGCGGCGCCGGAGGCAGAGCAGGAGGAAGAGACCGAGCCGGAGGAAATTGAAGAGAAAGAGACTCCAAAAACTGATGAGGCTGAGAAGCAGGCGGAGGATGGTGGATGATCGATATCTCCCGGCCGCTCAGCGCCACGACCGCCGCCTGGCCCGGCGACTCCCCCCTCGGCGTCGACTGGACGCTTAGACTGGCCGACGGCGACAACGTCTCTCTCACCCGCATCACGCTCAGCCCGCACACCGGCACGCACGCCGACGCCCCGGCCCACTATGACGCGGACGGCGCCATGTCCGGTGCGTTCGAGCTGGACCGTTTCCTCGGGCCGGCTCGGGTGATCGATGCCCGGGGGCACGACTCACTAACTGTGGACCTCTTTCAGAAGTCCGGAGCGGTCGGTGCCGCCCGCATTCTGGTCCGTTCGCTTCACGAGGTCCGGCCCGAGGAGTTCGTCCGCGATTTCCCGCCCCTCGAACCCGAGGCGGCAACCGCGTTGGCGAATGCGGGTCTCCAGCTGTTCGGGACCGACGCGCCTTCCGTCGATCCGGTGGACAGCGCCGCCATGGCCGCCCACCGCGCGCTCGGCGCCGCCGCGATCCCGATCCTCGAAAACCTCGATCTGTCTCTGGCCGAGCCCGGTGACTACGATCTCGTCGCGCTACCGATCAGGTTGATGGACACGGAGGCAGCGCCGGCGCGAGCCGTACTGCTGCCGCCGGGAACGCTGGGTATTTAGTCGAGGAGAAGAGCGAGCCGACGTAGGTTAGTTCGGGAACGACCAGACAATCCCGATGTTGATCGCGCTGGAGCTCCCGGTTACCGATTCCGCGTCGGGCTGTTCTTGCAGCCGATTGGTCCATATGCCGCCGAAGTAGAACGTAACCTCCACGGCCAGCGTGCGTCTCAGTCCGTAGAGGCCGCCCACCGAGCCACCCACCGTGACGCCGCTCGTGCTCACGTTGCTTTCGTCAGTCGTCGACAGCGACACGTAGCCTACCCGGCCGGCCACCAAAAGAACGACCCGCTGAGACTCGAACAGTTCGATGACGTAGCGCGGATCGAAGTAGAATACCCAGTACCCGACCCGGCTCGGCAGCCGTTCGATGCTGTGCACGCTGTAGTGAGCGCCGCCCAGAAGCTGAAGACCGTCGTCGAAGGTATAGCGTAGCGTCGCGTCGCCCCCGAAGCCGCCGTCCAATCCCTCAAAGTCCTCGCTGAACGTCGTGTAGGCGGCCGCCAGGCCCACCCCGAATCCCGCTGGCGCCGGGCTCTCCGCCTCCTGCGCCACGGCCGCCGACGCCAGCGTCGCCGCCAGCGCGGCGGTCATCAAGTACTGGCTTCTACGCCTGACCATGCCCGTCCTCTCACCGGGGTGCGCTTCGGGGTCATTCGCGGGGCTGACACAGATTGCCCCTTTCATGGCCGCGCTGCAACTTGGGGCCATGCTGGACGGCAACCGAATCGCGGACGAGCTGTGGGAGATGGTCGAGCTGGCTCCCGACGCCATGCTTCACCGTGCCATCCTCCGAATCAACGAAGTGGGGCCGCCCTACGATTGGGTGGGCGTCTATCTGTTGAACGAGGATCTGCTCATCCTCCACAGCTACATCGGCGAGCATACCGAATGCACCCGAATCCCGGTGGGGGAGGGCGTCTGTGGCATCGCCGTCGCTGAGGCCCGAGACATCAACGTCCCCGATGTCGAGGCGTTCAAGGGTTACATGGCCTGCAGCTTTAACGCCCGCTCCGAGATCGTCACTCTCATCCGTGACGGCGAACGCGTTCTTGGCCTCATCAACATCGACAGCCAGACGCCTTCGGCGTTCGACGAGGACGACGAGTTAGCACTGCAGACCATCGCCGAGTCTCTGGGCAACGTCCTCGGGCAACACCTCCCGTAGGCATGCGTCGGCGGCGCGGAAAGCCGAAGGCCCGGTCGGCGTCACCAGCTGGATCGACCTCCGGGCCTTCACACGGCCAGGTACTACTGATCAGGGTTGGGGCATCGCGGCGACAGGGGCGCCAAGCTTGGGGCTAATGGGGCTAATCGCGTGTATTCGGAACCGGCGCGCGGCCGGGTTTAGTTAAGGCTAAATTATAAGCTATCCGGAATCGTTATTGAATGCAAGAGAGAATCATTCTCAACCATGCGACGACGCTTGACCCCTGAGCGCCTCGATGGGCGCTGCCCCGACCCGGCTCTCGTGGCCCAGAGCTTGGCCGACCTCGCCTGGATGAACCGATGTCTTGGCGTGACCGGGTTTGTGGCTCACCAGCTGGGCCGCCTGGTCGGCGAATCCGTCGACCGACTGAGGGTCCTCGACGTGGCGGCGGGCGGCGGCGACATCCTGGTTGGTGTAGACCTCTGGTGTCGGAGCCGGTCCGTCGACTTCCGGGGCGTCGCCGTAGATCGAGGCACGGAGGCCTCCCAGGTCGCCCGGCGGCGAGTCGTGGAGCCAGATGGCTCGGTGCGGATCGAGGTCGTTCGCGGCGACGCCCTCCGGTTGCCCTTCACCGACCGCGCCTTCGACGTCGCCATCAGCAGCACGTTTCTTCACCACCTGGAACCCGAGCAGGCGATCCAGACGTTGCGAGAGATGGCCAGGGTGAGCGAGGTGGGGTTCGTGGTCAGCGATCTGCGGCGGGGATTCCTTGGCTATCTCGGTTCGTTGGGGCTGGCGTACACGATTTGGGCGCGTCACCCGTACACCCGGCACGATGGGCCGGTATCGATGCGTGCCGCCTTCACGTTGCAGGAGGCGCGTGAGCTGGCGGTTGAGGCGGGACTCGAAGTAGTGGTCGAGCCGCAGCCGTTGTTCCGTTGGACGATGCGTTGGAAGCGAGAGCATGAAGCGAGCTGATGCCGAGGTGATCATCGTCGGCGCTGGGCCTGCTGGGGCGGCGCTCGCGCTGGAGCTGTCCCGTCGGGGTCGCGACGTCCTGGTTCTCGAGCGCGCCCGCTTCCCCCGGGACAAGCCGTGCGGCGACTGTGTCAATCCGGGCGCAGTGAACGAGCTCGAGCGGCTGGGCGTCGCCGCCGATCTGAGGCGGGAGCTGCAGCCCAAAGCCCTCGCGGGCTGGCGGATCGAGGCTCCGGACGGCGCATTCTTCCATACAACGTTCGGCGGCGGTCGCGAAGGATGGTCGGTGCGGCGTCGAGACTTCGATGCGGCGTTGCTGGACGAGGCGTGTCGAGCGGGTGCCCGGGTCCGCTTCGGTCTGCGGGTCGCCGATTTGGTCGTCGAGGACGGGCGAGTGGTGGGCGTCATCGGTCGAGACGGATCGGGCAGGCAGGAGCTGCGCTCGACCTTTGTCGTGGGCGCTGACGGTCTGCGATCTGTCGTGCAACGCCGTCTGGGGCTGGCGGCTCGAGGCCCGCGGCTCAATAAGATCGCCGTCGTCGGCCACTTGGCGTCGCCTGACGGCTCCGGTGCCTTCGGCGAGTTGCGAGTCCGGCGCGGGCGAACATGTGGGTACGCACCCTTGGCGGCGGGTGGCAACGTGACGCTGGTCGTTCCAGAGACGGAAGCCAGTGCCATCGCCGGCGATGCCCGCGCCTTTCTGCTGGAGGCTCTGGATGACTTTCCTTCGGTGAAGGAGCGCGTGGCCAGCGCCGGTCTGGACGACGCGGTTCAGGTGACCGGCCCGTTCGATCGCCCCGTGAGCCGGCCCTGGATGCCAGGCGCCGCGTTGGTGGGTGATGCCGCGGGCTACTACGATCCGTTCACCGGCCAGGGGATTTATCAAGCTTTGCGGAGCGCTTCATTGGCGGCGCCGGCAATAGATGTGGTGCTGAATGATCGAGGATCCGAAGGGCACGTCTTGAATCGATACGCACGGCGGCTCCGCAGCGAGCTGAAGCCTACCCGTGCACTACAACGTGTTATCGAGGGGGCGATCAGCCGGCCCCGGGCCATGTCACGGTTTGTTCGTGGACTGGCAAGGAGCGAAGTGACCGCCCGCCGCCTGATCCAAGCCACCGGCGATCTCGCTCACCCGGCGACGCTCCTCGATCCGACGCTCTGGATCCGTTTCGCGCTTGCCGCGGTTAGAGGATAGAAGATGAACACGCACAACGAACTGAATATCGCGGCGCCCCCGGCCCGTTGCTTCCAGGTCGCGGCCGACGTGGAACGTTGGCCCGACATCCTGTCCCACTACCGCTGGGTGCGGTTTCAACGGCGCGACGGCTTCGGTCGCGGTCGCGTTGAGATGGCGGCGTGGCGTACGTTTGGGCCCGTCGGCTACCCGGTCTGGTGGGTTAGCGAGATGTGGGCGGACGAAAGCGTGCCCGTGGTCAGGTACAAGCACGTGGACGGAATCACGAAGGGGATGGACGTGGAGTGGCGGTTCTTCTCGGAAAACGGCGCGACACGAGTCGAGATCGTGCACGATTGGCTGAGCGGGCCAAGCTGGCCACTGATAGGGCGGCTCGCCGCCGACGCTGTGATCGGACCCGTCTTCATTCACCACGTAGCCGGCAGGACTTTGGCCGGCGTAAAGCGAGAGGCAGAAGCTAGGTGAGTCATAATAGTGAGAACGGCGGCAACGGACGTCGCCGAGTCGCCATCACTGGCATCGGCTGCGTCACGCCCATCGGTATCGGGGCTCAACATCTATGGCAAGGTCTCGAGCGGGGTGTCTCGGCTGTCCGCGAGATCACCCGCTTCGACCCCGCGGCGTTCCGTAGCCGGATGGGCGCTGAAGTCGACGGCTTCGATCCCGCCGATCATATGGAAGCAAAGCGGGCGAAGCGATTAGACCGCTTCGGTCAATTCAGCGTGGCCACGGCGCGTATGGCGCTGGACGATGCGGGGCTCGATGCGGGTTCGTTGGAGTCGGATCGCGTGGCGGTGCAGATGGGCTCGGCGTTGGGCGGCGTCGCCTTCGCCGAGAGCCAGCATCACGTCTTCGTCGAGCAGGGCCCCTCCGCCGTCAGTCCGCAACTCGCCCTCGCTGTGTTCACCGGCGCCGCCAGCTGCAACATCGCCATCGAGTTTGGCTTCACCGGACCCAACTCCACGAACGGCATGAGCTGCGCTTCCGGGGCCATCGGTGTCGGTCACGCGTACCAATTGATCCGCGACGGCGCGGCCGACGCGGCGCTGGCTGGCGGCGTCGAGTGCCCGCTTTCGCCGCTCTCCTACGGCGCCTTCGCTTTGATTCGGGCCATGTCAAAGCGCAACGACGACCCGGCGACGGCCAGTCGGCCTTTCGATCGGGAGCGAGACGGTTTCGTCATGGGTGAGGGCGCCGCCGTACTGGTGCTCGAGGAATGGGGGCACGCCGTGAAGCGCGATGCCCGCATCTACGCGGAGCTGTGCGGGTTCGGCACTACAAACGATGGCTATCACATGACGGCGCCGCGGCCAGATGGGGTCCAATCCGCTCGGGCGATCGAGATCGCGCTGGCCGATGCGGGGGGCGTTCCCGACGAGGTGGAGTACGTGAACGCCCACGCGTCGTCGACACGGCTCAACGATCCGGTCGAGACGAAGGCGATCAAGTCAGTGCTGGGCGAGCATGCGTACCGCGTTCCGGTCAGCGGAACGAAGGGTTACTACGGTCATCCGTTGGGCGCGTCCGGCGCCATCGAGGCCGCCATCACCACACTGGCGATCTCTCGCGGCTGGATGCCGCCGACCCTCAACCTGAGCGACCCCGACCCTGACTGCGACCTGGACTATCTGGCGAACGGGGGACGAGAGGCGAACGTGGGGTTCGCCATCTCGAACTCGTTCGGCTTTGGTGGCATCAACGCCACCCTGGTCCTCAAGGGCGTGTCGTAGTCCGTCGCTACATCTTGCGGGTCAATTCCATCTCGTAGTGTCGGCGCCAGGTCGCGCCGCCGTCCTTCGAGTGGTCGCCCACGGCGAATAGATGCCCGGACTGCGTCAGTCGCAGTGTGTGCTTAACCGTGCCGAGCACGGGGTCCTCGAAACTCCACTCCAGGAATCCTGCGTCCTGTGATACCTCGGCGACCGTGTTGGAACCGTCTTGTCGGATCGTCAACATCACGAACCGGGAACTGGGCGCCGCGTAGGTGAGGATCGAGAAGCCGTGATGGAAGATCACTTTGCTCTCATCAGTAGCGGTCGCCGTGCCTTCGAGCACCAGAACCAACCCACCCAACCGGCTCTCGACGACTTCTTGCGCATTGAAGCTGGTGCGCTCCATTTCCTCGTACTGCACCCAGCCCTCACCTTCCCACTCTCCGACCAGGCCAGCCAGATCCTTCATCATGTCGGCCGCTAGCGACGTGGGCTGCTGGGCCGAGAGGAGGGTGGGTAAGCTCATCGCCAGGGCCAGGGCGATAACTGTCGATCTCATTGGGGCACTCCCGTCTGTTGGTGTTATCATTGACCTTCGCACGCACGGCGACAAACTATGGCGACGGCGCAAATCCACCAGAGCCAATGCTACAATTGGGACTGACGATGAAACCACGATTTAAGCTTCCCCTCGTTTTTTTGCTCGCCGCGGTTCTCGTGGTGTGCGACAACGCCGAGCCGACGCAGGGGCTTCCGCAGGATGTTGGAGTCGCGGGTGACGGTGGCCTGCAAGCCGTCCTCGATACGATTCGACTCGCCCGCGAGCTTCCCGCCCTCGCCGCCATCTCTGTTTACAATGGAGTCGTCGTGGAGAGGGCGGCGACCGGGCTCCGCGCCGTTGGCCACGTCGAGGAAGCGAAGGCCGATGATTTGTGGCATCTCGGCTCCTTGACCAAGTCGATCACGGCAACCCTCGCTGCCGCGCTCGTCGAACGCGGCATCCTTTCCTGGGACACCACCGTTGGCGCCATCCTCCCTGACCTCGTCGGATCGATGCACGAGCAGTATGTCGATGTTCGCCTGAGAGAATTGCTCTACCACACCGGCGGACTCCCGGTCGACGTTTCCCGCGCTCCGTCATGGGGATCGTTGTTCGCAGACACATCGCCGATCATCGATCAACGCATTCGATTCGCGACTGAGCTGCTCGCGATTTCTCCAGGCGGCCCTCGGGGAGAGTTCGCTTACAGCAACGCCGGCTACGTGGTTGCGGGCGTGATGATGGAGCGGGTGACGGGCGACTCGTGGGAGGAGCTCATATCGAGGGAGGTCTTCGTGCCGTTGGGTATGAGCTCATGTAGTTTTGGCGCGCCCGGCGGTCCGGAGCGCGATCAGCCGTGGGGTCACCGAGGAAGACCGGGCAAATGGAACGCTGTGCCGCCTGGTCCATACGCCGACAACCCGGCGGCCCTCGGGCCAGCGGGAACGGTACACTGCTCGCTCGAGGACTACGCCAGATACATGGTCGAGCATCTGGCTGGTGCGAACGGAGGGGACGGCATCGTCAGCTCCGCCAGCTTCCAAGAATTGCACACGCCGCCGTCTGGATCGAACTACGCCATGGGTTGGGGCATTGGGACGCGAGAGTGGGCCGGGGGCAGGGTGCTCAGCCATCATGGGAGCAACACCATGTGGTGGGCATCGGTCTGGCTGGCTCCGGAGCTTGGCCTCGGCCTCTTCTCGGCGACCAACGCCGCCGGCGACGAGGCCTTTGCCGGCGCCGACGACGCGGTCGCGGCGTTGCTCGGGCGCTTCCAGGCGGCCTCCCAGCCCTAGTCGTCAACCGCCCGGTTCGACCAGCACCGTCCCCGATTCGTGTTCGTGCAGGGTGCAGCGGTACTCGTATCTTCCCGGCCCTGGCACCCGAGTCGTATAGGTTTCGCCGGGCCCGATCGGGCGCGACCGCCAAGCGCCGTCTGCTGCGGCCACCGTGTGCGTCACGGGGTCTCGGTTCACCCAGCGGACCAAACCCTCGAACGGAACCAGCACCGTCTCCGACTCGAAGCGATGCCGCTTGATGTCGACTTCCGCCACCCGGGCGGGCGCTTCGTCGCCCTCCGCGTTGGCCTGACGCGGATCGAACAGCCGACCCCAGCGCGCGAACCCGCTGAACGGCACAGTGAATTCGAACCCCCACACCAGGTCACCGCCATTCGCTTCGGCGCTGTTGAACGACGCCTCTTGCGGGATCGTCGACAGCGCGTTGCTGAGCTGTAGCGAAAACGTGTGCGGTGTGAACGGGATGCCGATGGCGATACCGGTGCTCCACGCGGCGCCCGTGTCTGGGCCGGCGACGAATCCGCCGAAGTCTCCGCTCACCGCGATGTACTCGGTGATCCGGAAGCTCAATCCGCCGGCCAGGGCGACCCCGGCCTCGCCCGTGTGCAACGCATCGCTAAACGCGCGCACCTCGCCCAGGAACTCGAAGCCGGCGATGTCCGCCTGTCCGGCCAACACGCCATCCGCGCTCTCTGCTTGACCGTTGTAACCGCCGAGCAGCGAGACCGACCAGTGGTCCTGTCGCAGCGGCTCCCACTTCAGATACGGGAACCACTCGTTGTTTCTCCGGCCGTTGCGGATCGCCGGCTCGCTGGAGTACAGGACCCCCGCCATGAACGGCGACCACAGACCCAGCGCCAGGTTGAACGTCGGCGAGTTCTTGAGGAACGCTTCGTCGAAGATTCCGGTGATGTCTTCGTCGCCCAATATCCGGAACCGGTGGTTGAACGCGAAGAACAGATTCCACGGCGTCGTGACCCAGGTGCCGTAGACGTTCGGTGTGCGGCGCGTCAGTGGCTGGGCCTCCAGGTGGGCCACCAACGTTAGGGAACAGACGAGCACAGCTGCAGCCGAGACTGCGTGACGTCCCGCCTTCATCTCGAGTCCCTCCCTGGAAAGGAGTTTCCCCTCTAGCCTGAGACCCCCGCGTCTGCGGCGTGGGCGGATAGCCTGCTGTGCAGCGCCCGCCGTCCTCGGTACAGCCTCGACTTCACCGTGCCGACCGGAACGTTCGTCTGCTTCGCCACTTCCTCGTAGCTCAGGCCCTCCACGTCTCTTAGAAGAACAGTTTCCCGGAACTCGGGTTCCAGCGTGTGAATCGCCGCGATCACTTCACGGGCCGTGAGCCGATCGAGCAGTCGGGCCTCGGGATCGCTGTCCCAGCTCTTGTGGCTCTGTACGTACTCCTCGACCTCACTGAAATCGCAGTCGTAGGTGGTGGGTCGCGCGCGCCGGTAATTGCTGATCGCCACGTTCCGTAGGATCGTCGTCAGCCAGGCGCGCACGTTGGTTCCCGGACGGTAACGGTGCCAGGAACGGTACGCCCGCAACATCGCTTCCTGCGTCAGATCCTCTGCGTACGCAGGGTCGCCTGCAAGTCCTAATGCGAATCGGTAAACGCTATCCAGATGGGGAACGGCTTCCCGCTCGAAGGCCTCGCGCTTATCCTCGGCCTCCAGCGCCACCATCCCCTCGGCTGCCAACACATTTGCCGGGGCTATCATGCGGTCCCTCCTTCAAGGGCTGGGCAACTAGCCGCCGGCCGCCGGGTCGAATGATCGACGGGATACCACTGCCTACCCGGCGGGGCTAATCGCTTGAGGTACCCGATTATTGTTGGAAGAACCGCGCCACCGGACCATGCTCCAGGCACTAGCCTCTATCTTATTGTGGCTATTTGGCTTAGAAGTCTGTAATAGCTGCGTGACAGGCTAAAGAGGCGGGAGTTTCTCCATTATTTTGGGGCGCCTACGAAATATTGGAGTTTTTTTGCCGCTCGATCCCCAGCTTCTTCATTCTGGCCTCCAAAGTTGTGGGCTTGAGACCCAGCAGCGCCGCGGACCCGTTCTCGCCCCGGACACGCCAGCCTGTGAGCTCCAGGACTGAGACGATGTGATCCCGCTCCAGCTCTTCCAGGGTCGGGATCTGGGACTGACCGGCCGGCCCGCTGACCTCGGCGATGAAGCGGCCGGGCTCCAGCTCGGAACCGGAGCTGAGTATGACGGCGCGCTCGATCACGTTCTCCAGCTCTCTGACGTTGCCGGGCCAGTCGTACGCCTGGAGTTGGGTCATGACATTCCTGGGGATCGATTCGATCTGCTTCCCTAGCTTGGTGCCATACTTCACGGCAAAATGCTGAATGAGCAGCGGAATATCGGACTTGCGTTCTCGCAGGGAGGGCACACGGATCGGGAAGACGTTGAGCCGATAGAATAGGTCGGAGCGGAAGCGATCCTGCTCGACCGCCGCCGCGATGTCGCGATTGGTGGCGGCGATGACCCGCACATCGACCCGCTGCGTCGTCGTGCTACCCAGCCGCTCGAACTCGCCTTCCTGGAGGACGCGCAGGAGTTTGATCTGCAGGTCGGGCGGCAGCTCTCCGATTTCGTCGAGGAAGATCGTGCCGCCGTTCGCCAGCTCGAAGCGTCCGATTCTTCGGGCGTGAGCGCCGGTGAACGCCCCCTTCTCGTGCCCGAACAACTCGCTCTCGATCAGTCCGGCAGGGAACGCCGCACAGTTGACCTTGACCAATACGCGGCTCTTCCGACGACTTGCGTTGTGGATTGCCCGAGCGATCAGCTCCTTGCCCGACCCCGTCTCGCCAGTGATCAGAACGGTGGAGTCGGTCCCCGCGACCTTCTCGATTTCCTCGAAAACCGCCTTCATTTCCGGGCTGGAGCCGACCATCGACTCGAAGTTGTGGACCGTGCTCAGCTCTTCCTGCAGGTAGATCTTCTCGCGCTGGATCTGGCGCAGCTCGTCCTCGATTCGCTTTCGCTCGTTCACATCTCGGAGGATGATCGTGCGCAGTTCCTGGTCACCGACCTGCACCCTCGAGATCGTCGCCTCGACCGGGAACTCCTCGCCGTCCAGCCGTCGCGCCGTCAGTCCTTCCGGGACCCACAGGTAGCGCTGGCCGGTGTCGTCCTCACCGTTCGGCTCCAGGCAGCCCGGTACCAGCGCCCTGAACGCCGTGCCCAGAAAGCGCTCGAACGGTTGGCCGATCGCCTGGTCGGCGTCGCAGCGGAAGACCTTCTCGGCCGCCTCGTTGAACAGCGTGATCTTGGACTTGGAGTCGATGATGATGATCGCGTCCATCGCGCTTCGCAGCACCGCGGCGAGTCGCTCCTCGCTTTCTCGTAGCGCGCTCTCGGCTTCCAGCCGCTGGCTGAGGTCGCGGGCCAGAGCGACCAAATACTTCGCGCCGCCGTACTCGAAGGCGCCGATCCGAACTTCCACCGGGAAGCTCGATCCGTCTTTCCGCGTGTGCGTGCCTTCCCGGGTGTGGCCGACGCCGGGGATCATCGTTTCGACGATCCCCCGAATACCGTCGGGATCGGCTGGCGTGGCGAACTCGCCGACCTTCATCCCAACCAGCTCTTCACGGGTCCGACCGAGGGAGTCGCAGGCGCTCTGGTTGACGTCGACGATCGTCTCGTTGTGATCGATGAGGAAGAAGGCATCCGCGGCGTGCTCAACCAGGAGACGCTCTTGCTGCTTGAGCGCCAGCACCTCGGCCTGGAGGGCCTCGATTCGTTCCCGTAGCGTCGCCTCGTCGGTCATGCTCAACCCTGCGCTGAGGGGTGTCGCGGCGGGCGTACCCGTCCCCGTCGGTCCGGGAACCCCGCGTCGATCCAGTGCAACGTTTCTTCGAGGCATGAAATATCGGCTCTTCTTGGGCGGCTGAAAAGGATAACGCCCCCTGCACGGGGCATGTTCCTGCGCCCTCTCCTGCTCGTGATCCTGATCGCCGTCCTGCGTAGATCACGATCACGAGTACGAGCAGGAGGTGTGGGAAAACCTTGACGGGGACGGAAAGCGGCGCGATCTTGGGAGCCTTCCAGGTGGATTGATTTGTCTGGCGGCTTGCAACCACCCTAAAAAAAGCTAAAGAGCCGGGCGCCACGGAACGAGACAGCCGCGGCGACTCCGAACAGAAGGAGATCCGACCCGAGCTCGAAACTAAGCCGGGTCGTTTTTGTTTTTGTGTGAGAGTTAGCGCCGATGCCTGATTTTAGGAAACTGATTGAGAACGGCAGCGCCCACCTGTTCGATGGTGCGCTGGGTACCGAGCTGTACCGCCGCGGGGTCTTCATCAACGTCAGCTACGACGAGGTGAATCTCAAGCGCCCGGAATTGGTCCGCGATGTCCACCGCGCCTACCGTGAGGCAGGTGCCGAGATCCTCGAGACCAACAGCTTCGGCGGCAATCGAATGCGCCTCGATCAGCACGGCCTGGGCAACCGGGTCCACGAGATCAACCGGGTGGCCGCAGAGTTGGCTCGCGATGTTGCCGGGGACGACCTGTACGTCGCGGGATCCATCGGTCCTTTGGGCATCCGGATCGAACCGTATGGCCCCACCTCCCGGGACGAGGCCAGAGCCATCTTCCGTGAACAGGCCGAGGCCCTCGCCGAGGGCGGCGCCGACGTCTTCATCGTAGAAACCTTCAGCGACCTGTCGGAAGTCGAGCAGGCGATCCTCGGCTGCAGGGATGCAGCGAACTTGCCGATCATAGCGCAGATGACCGTGCAGGTCGGCGGCGAGACCATCTACGGCGTCGATCCGGCGCGCATCGCGCTGCACCTCGACAATGCGGGCGCTGACGTCGTCGGCCTCAACTGCAGCGTCGGTCCGGCTATGCTGCTCAAGGCGATCCAGAAGATGGCCGAGGTGACCAATCGACCGCTTTCCGCGATGGCCAACGCCGGACTGCCTCGAGAGGTGGAAGGCCGGAAAATGTACATGGCCTCCCCCGACTACTTCTCAAAGTACACGCGTCGTTTTATTCAGGCCGGCGTGCGTTTCGTCGGCGGTTGCTGCGGAACGACGCCCGACCACATCGCGGCGATGGCCAGCCAGGTGCGGGCCCTGCGGCCGCGGCAGAGAGTGGTCGTCGCCGACGCCGTGCGCGAGGCCGAGAAAACGCCGGGCGTCGAGCCCGTCCCCACCGAGCAGCGGTCGCGACTCGCCAGCAAGGTCGTTGCCGGTGAGATGGTCACTAGCGTGGAGATCTTGCCGCCCAAGGGCGGCGAGCCGGATGACGTCCTGGAGAAAGTGAGAAAGCTGAAGGCCGCCGGCGTCGATGCCGTGAACGTCCCCGACGGGCCGCGAGCGATGATGCGGATGGGTGTGTTGGCCAGCTGCTCGATCATCGAGCGCGAAGTCGGGCTCGAGACCATCCCCCACTACTGCTGCCGCGACCGCAATCTGCTGGGCATGATGAGCGATCTGTTGGGCGCCCACGCCCTGGGGCTCCGCAACCTGCTCATCATCACCGGCGACCCGCCGCGCATGGGACCCTATCCCGATGCGACGGCCGTCTTCGACATCGACTCCGTCGGTCTGACGAACCTGGTTCGCAAGCTGAACGAGGGACTCGACCCCGGCGACAACCCCATCGGCGAGCCGACCAGTTTCTTTCAGGGCGTTGGCGTGAACCACGCGTCCATCGATCCGGACTATGAGATCCACCACTTCGAGTGGAAAGTCGACGCCGGCGCCCAGTACGCCATCACCCAGCCGATATTCGACGTCGACCGTTTCCTCGCCTTCCTCGAGCGCATCGACCACGTCCGCATCCCGGTGATCGCCGCTATCTGGCCACTCGTCTCCTTCCGCAACGCCGAGTTCCTCAACAACGAGGTTCCCGGCGTCGAAGTGCCGGCCGAGGTACTGAAGCGCATGCAAGTCGCTAGCGAGAAGGGAAAAGAGGAAGGGATGCAAGAAGGCCTGGCGATCGCCCGGGAGATGGTCGCGAGGCTGGAGTCCCACGTGCAGGGCGTGCAGGTGAGCGCGCCGTTTGGGAAAGTGGATTTTGCGCTTGAAGTGTTCGAGGCACTTAGCGGATGGACTGCTGGTGTGAAGCCGTAGGTGGTGGTCGGTGGTAGATGGTAGGTGGTGTGGTCTTCACGTACGCCAAATGCCGGCTGCCCAGTACACTACCACCGACTACCTACCACCTCACCGGCACGCCACAAACCGCACACTCCGCTCCTGATCACCGACGATCTCACGCAGACTCTCCAACACGTACGCAACGTCCTCATCCGTCGTACCCACGCCGAGCGTCAAGCGAATCGCGCAATGGGCGTCTTCGTCGCTCAGTCCCATCGCCTTGAGCACGTGGGAGGGGTCCGGATTGCCCGATTTGCAGGCGGAACCGGACGAGAAGTAGACGCCGCGGCGATCCATGAACAGGACCAGCGATTCACCACGCATGCCGGGAAGCGTCAGGTTAAGAGTGTTGGGGAGCCGCTCGTCACGGTGACCGTTGAGGTGCGCCTCGGGAACGATATCCTTGATACCGCTCTCCAGGCTGTCGCGTAGTTCGCGGACACGATCCAGCTGACCGTGGTTTAGTCGGCGCACCGCCAGCTCGCAGGCTTTCCCGAATCCGACGATGCCGGGGACGTTCTCGGTGCCGGCTCGCAGCTTACGCTCCTGGCCGCCGCCGTGGATGAGCGGGTGAAGCTCCACATCCTTCCGCGTGTACAACGCGCCGACGCCCTTCGGTCCGTACACCTTGTGCCCGGAGACCGACAACAGATCGACGCCCAGCTCCTCAACGTCTAATGCAAGCTTGCCCAGTCCCTGCACGGCGTCGGTGTGGAACAGAACGCCACACTCCCGGGCGATAGCCGCCAGCTCGGCGATCGGATTGACCGTTCCGACTTCGCTGTTCGCCAGCATCACGCTGGCCAGGATCGTTGTCGGCTTGATCGCGTCCCGGAAGGCCGCTGGATCGACTCGACCCGTCGCATCTACATCCAGATACGTCACCTCGAAGCCGAAGTCCGCCAGAGCTTCACAGGTCCGAAGCACCGCCGGGTGTTCAACCGTCGTCGTGATGATGTGGTTGCCCGCATCACGCGCCGCCAACGCCGCACCCTTGATCGCCAGGTTGTCAGACTCGGAGCCACCGCCGGTGAAGATCACGCGCCGCGCTGTGCAGTTGAGCGCCTGCGCCACTACGCGCCGCGCTGCCTCCACCGCGTCCCGCGCTTCGTTACCATGGCTGTGAATACTGGATGGGTTGCCGTAGGCGTCCTGCAGATGCGGCGTCATCGACTCCAACACCTCGGGGTCGACCGGCGTCGTCGCGTTGTGATCCAGGTACACGTAGCGCAGCGGCCGCTCGATGTCTTTCGCCTGGATGACCGCTTCGCTCTCCTCTTCCGCTCGTCGGCCGGCACCGTTGCCGCCTTTCGCCTTCACGACGTCACAGAGCAGCGCCTTGTAGACAGGGAAACCAGAGATCGGGTCGTAGCGGTTCAGGTCGGTCAGATCGTTGACGTTGCAGTCCTGCCATTCCTGCGGGCCCAGCGGACCACCGCCGCCCATATTCGCATCGATCGAGCCCGCCGCGATGTCGTCCGTCAAGCGCGCCCGATACTTTGCGCGGCCACGGGGCGTAGTCACCCATACCCAATCGCCGTCGGCAATGCCGCGTTGCGCCGCGTCGCTTGCGTTCAGCGTCACCAGCGGGGCCGGCGCCTTGCGACTCAGCCCCTCGACGCCGTGGTGCTGGGAACGGAAGTCGGCGAAGATGCGGGCGCCGGAGTTGAACACCAGCGGGTACTGCTGCGCCAACGCCGGCTGGGCCAACGGGCCTTCGCCCGGCTCGGTGTATACCGGCAGCGCGTCATAGCCGTGCTCCTCCAGCACGCTGGAAGCGATCTCGAACTTTCCGGACGGCGTGCGAAAGCCCGGCTGGCCATCTTCCCGGAGACCACCCTTCTCCCACTTCTTGTACGACGTCATCACCGTGTCGATCCGCACTTCGCCACCCGCTGCTTGCACATCCTCCAGCGTGAAGCCGGAGCCATCCAGCACGTAGCGCAGCAACTCCTCTTCCGTCTGCGGATACAGCTCGCCGTAGCCCAGCCGGTCCGCTAGCTCCGCTAGGATAAAGAAGTCATTTCGCGCTTCGCCCACCGGCTCGATCACCTTCTCGCGAATCTTGAAGATCGGGCCGTAGGTCATGTAGGAGGTGATCTCGTACCCGGTGGTTGCCGGCAACACGATGTCGGCGTACGCCGAGTCCGCCGTGTGATGCCGGTTGACGCTCACCAGGAAGTCCAGGGCGCCCAACGTCTCGCGCCAGATAGTTGGGTTGGGCCACGCCGTGATGATCGAGCCGCCGAGAACGATCAGCCCGCGGATCTTGTATGGCTCGCCTTTCAACACCGAGTCCGGTAGCGCGATGGCGTGCGACTCGCCGCGGTACATGCTGTAGACGGGAAAGCGATCGCGACCGAGGGCCTTCTTCACGTTGGGGTTCGCCACCAGCCCCCGGCGGTTGATCGGGAACTGGTTCTCCCGCATCCGGATGTTCAGGCCTCCCGGCACATCCAGTTGACCCGCCAGCGCCCATAGCGTGAAGACGGCGCGTATCGCCTGCACGCCGCTGTCCGAGTACTCGAGTCCCGTATACATGACGGGACAGGCGCCACGTGCCCGGGCGATACGCCGCGCCAGGCTCACCACGGTCTCCGCCGGCACGCCCGTGATGTCCTCGACAACCTCGGGCCGAAAGTGCTGCGTGTAGGTCGCCAGCTCGTCGAAGCCGAGCGTCCAGTCCTTCACGAACGCTTCGTCGAACAATTCCTCCTCGATGAGCACGTTGATCATGCCCAATGCCAGCGCGCCATCGGTACCGGGCCGCACCGGGATCCACTCGGCAGCGACTTCCCGCGCGGTGTAATTACGTTGTGGATCGATGCAGATGACTTCGGCGCCGCGTAGTACGGCCCGCTTGATCTGCTCGTGGGCCAGCGGCGGCGAGTCAGTGGCGGGGTTGGCGCCCCAGATCACGATCAACTCCGCGTTCTCTATGTCGTGATCCATCGTGTGGTAGTATTCGCCGAGCGTCGCGTGCGGCGCGATCATCGCAAACGACACGTAACACAGCGCACCGACGCCAAGAGTATTGGGCGACCCGAACGGGAACAGAACGCTGGACGCCGATGAGATCGCCACGCCGTCCGGCTGGAAGACATCGCAAAGCGCCAGTTCGAAGCTGCCCCGCCCGGTGTAGATCGCCGTCGATTCGGGTCCGTGGTCGGCCTTCAAGCGCTGCAAGTTCTCGACGATGATCTCGTACGCGTCGTCCCAGCTGATCCGCTCGAACTCGTAGCTGCCCTTCGGGCCGGTTCGACGCAGCGGGTACTGTAGGCGGTCGGTATCGTGCACGATCTCCCCGGAGTGAGCCCCGTTTGTGCAGATCATCCCCAGCGGATGATCCTGCGGCCGTACTCCTTTGATCGCGCCATCCTCCATCGACACGGTTACCCAACAGCCGGCCGGGCAGATACCACACAGTCCGTCTCTCTCGACGATACCACGAGCGTCGCCCGCGGTCCGGCCGCTCATCGTTGCCTTGT
>JBDHJS010000043.1:0-29695 GCA_039586795.1 Gemmatimonadota bacterium | reverse complement strand
TCAACCGACTTGCTGAGAGCCACCGCTCGCGAGTTCGGCAACTCGGTGCAGAGCAAGCCGAGACCGAAGTCCTGCTGAGCGAGATGGCCGACGGTGTGCTGGCGCTGGACTCGAACGGCAGCGTGGTGCGGGCGAACGCTGAACTGCGTGCCGTGGTCGGGTCGGCGGACCCCATCGAGGGACGCGCCATGTCGTCGATCTTCCGCAACCCCGATCTCGTGCGCTTTCTGGCCCCAACCGCGCTACCTGCGGATGGCGCGAACGGCGAGTTCGAGGTGTTTGGCCGAAATATGTTGGTGACGGCGCGGCCGCTGCCCACCGACGGTATCGTCGCTGTCTTTTCGGATGTTACCGAACTGCGACGCCTCGACGCCGTGCGCACCGAGTTCGTCTCCAACGCTTCGCACGAGCTCAAAACCCCGTTGACCACGATACGCGGTTACGCGGAAACGCTCCTTGACGATGGTATCCCGGAAAGCGATCGGCAGAGCTTCGCGGCCCGAATCGTCGATCATTCCGAGAGAATGGCCGCGCTCGTCGAAGACATGTTGACTCTGGCGCGCCTGGAAGAGCCCGACCGCTGGATCGAGCGCGTGCCTGTCCGACTATCAGCTTTGGCAGAGAGCATCAGCAGCGACCTCGCCCTGCGGGCCGCTGACGCCGGGATCGAGCTCGTCCTGGAGTGCGAGCCACCCGAGCTCCGGGCCCTCGCCGACCCCGAGGGTGTGCGCCAGGTACTCGAAAACCTCATCGACAACGCGATCCGACATTCATCGGCAAGCCAGATCACGGTGCGTGCATCCAAGGCAGATTCGAATCGGGTCAACCTCTCCATAGAAGATGACGGTCGCGGTATCCCTGTCGCACAGCTCGAGCGCATATTCGAGCGCTTTTATCGCATCGACCCCAGCCGTTCCCGAGAGACCGGAGGAACGGGACTCGGACTGGCAATCGTACGCCACTGGGTCGAGTCGATGGGTGGTGATGTGCGGGCGGAGAGCACGCTGAACGAAGGCACCGCCTTTCATGTGCGGCTCCCGGCGATGGAGTCGTGAGGGTAGGCGAGAATACATTCCCTGTAGACCTTTTCCCCACCGCGGCTGTGGAATCGTGCTTCAAGAGCAGATCGATACGCATCCGTTACAAACCCGTCGAAGCCACGTGACACGCGCCAACCATCTATGAGCGACCGCATTGAAAGCAGGACGGTTACGTGTTTTACCACGCAGCCGTTTCCTGATGAGCCTGCACGTTCAATAGAAACTCCAGACGTGTTGTGAAACCTGAGGAGCAATGATGAACCCAAATCGAATCGCCGGAGTCGCTCTGGCCGTGTTGGTTGCCGCGTGCAGCGGCGATCGTGGTCAAATCGAGCAGGGATCCAGCCTCACGGGTGCCGTACGGATCGATGGATCGAGTACGGTCTACCCGGTCACCGAGGCGGTGGCGGAAGAGTTCCAGATCGAGAACCGCGGCGTACGCGTCACGGTGGGGATCTCCGGAACGGGCGGCGGCTTTAAGAAGTTCTGTGCCGGCGAAACCGACATCTCGGATGCCTCGCGTCCGATCAAGGACACCGAGCGGGAGCTGTGCGCCGAGGCAGGCATCGACCCGATCCAGGTCACGGTGGCCTACGATGGCCTGGCGGTGATGGTCAACCCGGAGAACGACTTCGCCGGCTGCATGACCGTTGCCGAGTTGAAGCGGATCTGGGAGCCGGGCAGCACGGTCACCACCTGGCGCGACGTGCGATCCGAGTGGCCGGACGAAGAGATCAAGCTCTACGGCCCCGGCACGGACTCTGGAACCTTCGACTATTTCACCGAGGCGATCGTCGGCGAGGAGCATGCGAGCCGCCCCGACTTCACAGCCAGCGAAGACGACAACGTGCTGGTCCAGGGCATCGCGGGTGACAGGTACTCCCTCGGATACTTCGGTTACGCCTACTACGCCGAGAACACGGACAAGCTTAAGCTGGTCGGGGTTGATGGCGGCGCCGGTTGTGTAACTCCGACTCCGGAGACGGTTCAGAGCGGCGAGTACGCTCCGCTGTCGCGTCCGCTGTTCATCTATCTGAAGCAGACCGCGCTGGAGCGGCCCGAGGTCGCCGCCTTCGTCGAGTACTACATGACGAACGCGGGATTGCTGGTTCCGCAGGTCGGGTACGTGGCACTCGACGCCGCGGATTATCAGGCCGTACTGGCCGAACTCGAGTAGAACAGTCCCCTAACGTCCTCCAGACAGCCGGGGGCTGAGGCCGCGGGTGGGCGGGCGACCGCTCGCTCGCGGCCGTTTTTGTGCCCTTACAAGTCGGTCCTGCCTTGACCCTAGAGACTCTGAAGTGTTAGGCTGCGAGCCGTCAGTCGGGTTCGTCTGCGTAGAGTTTGCGTTAGGCCAGCGGCAGACGCGTGGCAGAACGGAGGGGAATTCTGAGGAGAGGCGGCCTCATGGCGCTTGTCGCCTTGACGGTTACCGGCGGCTCGCTTTCCGCGCAAGACAGCACGACGACCAACCTCCAGCTCTGGATAGATGGCGACGTCCGCAAGCACTTCTCGCACGAGTGGAGTGGGCGCGTGCTGGCTAGCGCGCGGACCGTGCTCACCGAACCTCACGACTGGAGGAGGTTCGACCTCAGGCCGTCGGTGACTTTCAACGCCAGCGTATGGCTCGATCTACCCTTCGGCGTGCTGCTCTCGTGGACCGACCAGACGGATGCTGTGAGCTCGTTCGAACTGCGCCCCTACGTGGGATTTCTGATCCCATGGACGCCAAAACCGCGGCTCAGGATATTCAGCTTCTCGCGCATCGAGTACCGCCGGTTCTGGTACTCCGACGATACGACGGACTCGAGCGGACGATTCCGATCGCGTCTCGGTTTCGATTTTGCTGTCAATCATCGCAGCTTGAGCACGGACCGCACGCTGACCTTCACATCAGACGTCGAGGCGTTTGTCGATATCGGAGAAGCCGTGGCCGAGACGTTCGCCAACGACTGGAACTTCCGGGTCGGTCTCATCTACAGGCTGAGCTACGGCTGGCGTTTCAGCTTTTGGTACAAGATCCAAATATCGAGGGATTTGATCACCGAGGAGTTCACAACGGTCGACAACGTGCTTCGCTTCAGAGCGAGTTACTTCATTCCTTGAGACCGAGCGCCGTGACCTCCGCACTCGACGGTGTCCGTTCGATGCGCTGCCCGCGCTACCTCGGGCTACTAGCGATCATGCTCACCATGCCAATCGCCACGCACGATGCCCGCGCACAGGAAGAGACCAGCCTGACGAGCGGCCAGTTCTGGGGTGACTTCCGAGGCACCTATCGGTTTTCGCGCATCACGCGACTGTCGGGCGAGATCGGCTATCGCACGGACATCTCGGGCGACACCGATTTCACGCGCTTCCTCAGCCGCTGGAGATTCAACTGGGATGTTCTCGATTGGATGCAGCTCGCACCGGAATTATTCGGCGACTACACCAGTCTGACGGGCTCTTCAAACACGTTCGAGTTACGCCCGGCCATCGGCGTTCGATTCCTAGTCTTGTGGCCCACCCGCCGCTTTAGGTTGGACAGCTACACTCGCGTGGAGTATCGGTACTTCTTTGCCGAGGACGGTGCGAACGAGGACTGGTGGCGCTTCCGAACCCGCCTCGGCGGACTGATCGCGCTGAACAAAGCCACACTGTTGGCGGACCGGACGTTGTTTGCTATCGTTGACGCCGAACCGTTCATCTCCGTCGACGAGGGATTATCGGAGGAGTTCGCCGACCGTTTACGGCTGCGGCTGGGTCTCGGCTACCGCCATACATACAACTGGCGTTTCGAGCTCATCTACACCGCGCAGCGGGCCCGGGCGACGAGCGGTGAGAAGTTCGAGGTTACCGATCACATAATTCGACTGAGAATCAAGTACTTCATCAACTAGTGCTAAACACCCGTCTAGCCACCGGTGCATTACTCGCCTTCGCAGCTTTGCTGGGAATCGCGGCGCCGCTCCAGGCACAGAAGACCGACACGCTCACGCTGAGGAACGGCGATGAGATCACCGGCGAGATAAAGGAACTGCAGCGCGGCAAGCTCTCCTACTCGACGGATGACATGGGGACGATCTCCGTCGAGTGGCTGCAAATTCGCCGGCTCGTCAGTACTCATTTCTTCGAGATCGAGACCGGCAGTGGCGATCGCTATTTCGGCGCGATCCAAGAGGGCGCTGAGCCGGGCTTCATGGTGGTCGCCGTCGCCGAGTTCTCCGACACACTTCGCATGCAGTCGGTGGTCCGGATCATCCCGATCGAGACCACCTTCTGGGAACGCCTCGACGGACGGGTCGACCTCGGCTTCAACTACCAGAAGGCGAACCGATTGCTGGAGTACTCGCTCACGGGCTACGTCAGGCATCGCGCGCAGAGGGCGATAACGCGATTTGACTACAGCTTCTATTTTCAGACCCAGGAGGCCGCGGACGAGACATCTCGTAACACGGTCAACGGTTCCTACCAACGGGCCGTGAAGGGGTCGTGGTTCTACATTGGCGGCCTCGGGCTTGAACAGAACACGCAACTTAACCTGGACCTTCGTGTAAACGTTCTCGGCGGCGCTGGCCTATTCTTCATCAGGACCAACAAGGGGCTCCTGCAATCGCTGGCCGGTCTGAACTACACGAATGAGTTGAAAACCGGCTCAACGGAGAGAACCAACAACCTCGAGGCTGTCATCGGGGGAGAGGCCGCTTACTTCCTGTTCGACAGCCCCAAGACCGACATCGACGCCTACCTGTCCGTATTCCCCAACCTGACCACCTTCGGCCGTGTGCGAATCAGCTTCCGCGCCCGCCTATCCTACGAGTTGCTCAGCGACTTCACCGTCGGCTTCAACATCTTCGATGAGTTTGACAGCGGTGACCCGGACGGCGGCCAGTCCGTCAATGACTTCGGAACCGAATTCACGATCGGTTACAAGTGGTAGGCGCTCAACTCATTTGCGTGCCAATGAGACAACCGTCTCGACGTGGGCGGTCTGCGGAAACAGGTCAAAACCGCGGCAAGCTGTCAGCTTGAACGACGCCGACAACATCTTCAGGTCCCGGGCCAACGTCGCCGGATCGCAACTGATGTAGACGACGCTCTCCGGCGGCTTCTTCAACAGCGCTTCCACGACCTGGCGGTCCACGCCCCGCCGTGGCGGATTGAGCAGCACGAGATCGGCCGGGAGTTCTGTTCGCAGCGCTTCCTCCAACGGCGCCGCAACGAATCGTGCCGCGGCGCCCGACTCGGCCGCCGCCGCCCCCGCCGCGTCGATCGCATCCTCATCCGCGTCGATCCCGACGACTCGGGCACCCGCCCAGGCGAGCCGCATCGACCGAAGCCCGAATCCGCAGTAGCCGTCGATGACTCGACGCCCGGAGACATCGCCACACTGCTCCATCACGTACGACTCGAGAGACTCGGCCGCTTCCCGGTTCACCTGCACGAACGACAGCCCGGCGACGCCGAACGTCTGCTCGCCCCAGCGCTCCTTCAGCCATGCCTCGCCGGCGTACCAGTCGATCGCCCCGTCCTCGTCCACCGACCACAGGGAGCGGAGCCCGGGAACCGTCTCGAGCAGCGTTTCCGGGTCCCCATAGTCCTCCCCACCCTCGACGGCAAGGCCCAGTTCGCCGGTAGAACTCGCTCTAAGCGTGAGGCGTAACTCGTTGCCTGGTGGAAGGTTATCTGCGTTAGGCGCCCAGTTTGCTCGAAGTGATTCCCACAGCTCGTTCAGCGTGTCTTCGGCCAACGGGCAGCGATCCACCGCTACGATACGGTCCGGATCCGCCAGGCCGTGGAAGCCCGCCACGACACCATCCGGGTGCCTCCGCAGGGTGAACGTGATCCTATTCCGATAGCCCAGCTGGCGTGGCGAGGCGGTGACGACGGGCGACTCGATCTCGATGCCGCCCAGGCGGCGAAGGGCGTCCGAGATGATGTCGGACTTTGCCTTCAACTGCGCCTCGTAGTCCAGATGCTGTAACTGGCAGCCTCCGCACGCCTCGTAGACCGGGCAGGGTGCGTCGCGGCGAGCTGGGCCCGGCTCGGTGATTCGAAGCGCCCTGCCCCGGGCCCACTGCTTGTGTTGTTCGACGATCTCGACTTCGACGCGATCGCCGGGCGCCGTGCGGGGGACGAAGACGACGGGCCCATCGGGCTGACGAGCCAGTCCATCGCCGCCGGCGATGATCGAATCGATTTGAACGGTGATGTTGTCCAACGGATTAGCGGCGAATGGACCAGCCGCGACCGGACCAGCCGCCGCTCGGTCGATTCCAGGCGCTGGCGCTCTGTCCGCGAGTCTCTCCGTCATCGACCCGAACCTTGGAGCGCTCTCTGTCTTCGAGCATCGCGGCGACGAGTGCAACGGCGCGCAGCCGTTCAGTGTCGTCAACGCCGTTCAGCAGATCGGGATGCTCATCCAGATAACCGGTGTGGAAGTCGCCGGCGCGAAAGTCCGCTTCGTCCATCACGCGGCGGTGGAAAGGAGCGATAGTGGGAACTCCGTCGATCAACAGCTCGTCCAGAGCCCGGGCCATGCGGGCGATGGCGGCGTTCCGGTCCTCGCCGTAGGTGACGAGCTTCGCGACCAGCGGATCGTAATGAAGGCCGATCTCCGTGCCCTGCACGATGCCCGCGTCCCAGCGGACCCCCAAACCACCGGGCGCCCTAAGGTGCTCGATCCGTCCACCCGCTGGCAGAAACCCGTCGAACGGGTCCTCGGCATTGATTCGGCACTCGATGGCATGGCCGACCGGCGGAACGTTCTCAATATCGAGAGGTTGGCCGGCGGCGATGCGTAGCTGCGCGTGGACCAGGTCGATCCCCGTAGTCATCTCGGTGATCGGGTGCTCGACCTGAAGTCGCGTGTTCATCTCCAGGAAATAGAACTCGCCGTTCGCGTACATGAACTCGACAGTCCCTGCGCCTCGGTAGTTGGCTCCGCGCGCCGCGGCCACCGCCTGCTCACCCATTTGCGCCCTCAGTTCCGGCGTCATCACCGGCGACGGGCATTCCTCGATCAGCTTCTGATGACGACGCTGGATCGAGCACTCCCGCTCGTTCAGGTGAATGACTTTGCCGTGCGCGTCCGCCAGAATCTGAAACTCGATATGCCGTGGATTGAGCAGATACTTCTCCACATAGACCCGTGAATCCGAGAACGCCGCCTGCGCTTCACGTTGCGCTCCGCCGAACGCCGACTCCAGCTCATCCTCGCTATCCACCCGCCGCATCCCCTTGCCGCCCCCGCCCGCCGCCGCTTTGAGCAGCACCGGGTAGCCAACCTCCCCGCAGACCCGGCGGACCTCAGACAGGTCTTCCAGGGCATCCGTGGTCCCGGGGACGACGGGCACACCGGCCGCCTGCATCGCCTTTCGAGCTTCCGTCTTGTCGCCCATCAGCGCGATGGTATCGGCGGTCGGCCCAATGAATACCAGGCCTGCCTCTTCCACGGCGCCAGCGAAGTCGGCGTTCTCGGCAAGGAAACCGTAGCCCGGGTGAATCGCATCGGCGCCGGACAGCGTCGCGGCGTTCAGCAAGCGGACGATGGACAGGTAGCTCTCGGCGGCCCGGGCGGGACCGATCTCGTAGGCCTCATCGGCCAGCCAGACATGCGGGGCCAGCCGGTCGACTTCAGAGTAGACGGCGACGGTTTCGATGCCCAGCTCGCGGCACGCCCGGATAATGCGTACGGCGATCTCACCTCGGTTGGCGACGAGGACTTTCTTCAGCATCAGAGCGGGATGTTGCCGTGCTTTCGCGGCGGACCGGGCTCGCGCTTGTTCTTCGTGATGCTGAGCGCTTCGATGAGCCGCGGTCGGGTCTCCCGCGGGTCGATCACATCGTCGAGGTAGCCACGCGACGCGGCGATGTAGGGATGCGAGAACTGCTCCCGGTACTCCGCCATCAGGCGATCCGTTTCCGCCTGCGAGTCTTTCGACTCGGCGATTTGCCGGCGGTACATGATTTCGACAGCGCCCTTGGGACCCATCACGGCGATCTCCGCCGTGGGCCAGGCGTAGTTGAAGTCGCCGCGGATGTGCTTGGAGTTCATGACGTCATAGGCACCGCCGTACGCTTTCCGCAGAATTACGGTGAACTTCGGCACCGTCGCTTCCGAGTAGGCATACAACAGCTTGGCGCCGTGCTTGATGATCCCGCCGTGCTCTTGTCCCACACCGGGCAAAAAGCCGGGCACATCCTCGAAGGTCACGATCGGGATGTTGAACGCATCACAGAAGCGGACGAAGCGCGCGCCCTTCAGGGAGCTGTCGATGTGCAGCACGCCGGCCAGCTCGGCCGCCTGGTTGGCGATGATGCCCACCGACCGGCCACCCAGGTGGGCAAAGCCGACGACGATGTTCCTGGCATAGTCGGCGTGCACTTCGTAGAAGCTGTCGCGATCGACGATCCGCTGGATCACCTCATGGACATCGTACGGCTTGTTCGGGTTGTCGGGAACGATATCCAATAGCTTCTCGTCCATCCGATCGGGCGGGTCGTCCCCCGGCCCCATCGGTGGGTCGTCCATGTTGTTTTGCGGAATGTAGTGGAAGAGTCGTCGAACGTGCTCCAGGCAGGCGGGCTCGGACTCGGAGACGAAATGCGCGACACCCGACGTCTCGCCGTGCATCTGCGCGCCGCCCAGGTACTCGAAGTCGACCTCCTCATGCGTCACGGTCTTCACTACATCCGGTCCTGTGACGAACATGTACGAGGTCCCGTCGACCATATAGATGAAGTCGGTGATCGCCGGCGAGTAGACGGCGCCGCCGGCGCAGGGGCCCAACACGACGCTGATCTGCGGAACGACGCCCGACGCCTGCGTATTTCGCCAGAAGATCTCGGCGTAGCCACCCAGCGAAGTGACGCCCTCCTGTATGCGGGCACCGCCCGAGTCGTTGAGACCGATGACCGGACAGCCCACCTTCATCGCCATGTCCATGACCTTGCAGATCTTCTCGGCGTGGGCCTCGGACAGCGATCCGCCAAAGACGGTGAAGTCCTGGGAGAACACCAGTACCTGGCGACCGTCGATCCTGCCCATCCCGGTGACGACGCCGTCGCCCAGGATCTTCTTCTCCGCCAGGCCGAACTCGCTAGCGCGGTGCGTGACGAAGCGATCGAACTCGCGGAACGAGCCCTCGTCGAGGAGCAGGTCGAGTCGCTCCCGCGCTGTCAGCTTGCCCTTCTCGTGCTGTACCTTGATGCGCTCCGCGCCGCCCCCCAACTCGGACTGGCTCTTCAGCTCTTCCAGGCGCTTCAGCTTGTCGCGCATCGTCATTGCCCCGCATCCTCCTCCATTTGGGTCCGCCGCAGCTCATCGTACGCCGGAACCAGCTCGCCGTCCTTGAACTGGAGCAGGAAGGGTCGACGCGTTATGGATCCGCCTTCCACCGAAAAGACACCGGTCGCGCCGGGCAAGCTCCGAATGCCGCGGAACGACCGGGCGATGGCCGAGCGCCGCGGGTAGCCCCAGGGCAGCGCCTCGAGGATGAGCTCGGTGGCATCGTAGGCCAGAGCCGGCATCATGTCGCCTCGCAGCCCCTTTCTGTACTTCCGCTCGTACATCTCCACGAACTCGGGCCAGCGAACGGCCGGGCTGGAGCGGTACAGGAAGGTGGAGATGACCGTACCGTTGATGAAGCGCGGCTCGACCAGGCGAAGTACGGTGGGGTCGGCCCAATCCGAGTCGCCCAGCACCTGGGTGCCGCGCAGTCCGTAGTAGGAAAACTGCGGGGCCATCTGAATCACGCTGCCGACGCTGGCGGCGGGCGCGTAGATCGCCTGCGCTTCCGCCTCGCCGAGGAAAGTCAGCGGCTCCTGGAACGTGGTCGCCGTATCGTCGTAAGCGATCGACGCCACGATCTGCGCGCCGCGCGCTCGCACGGCGTCGACGAACGATGCCAGTTGCTCCCGCCCCTCGCGAGTATTCGGGTACATGACGCCGAAGCGATCGACCTGTAGATCCCTGACGGCAAACGCCGCGACCGCGCGGGCGCCGCGGGTAACCCGCTCGGTGGTGCTCCACACCGAGTACGTATTGCGAGCGAAGGAGTAGTTCTCGTCCGCCGTTGGGCTGACGATCACCAGATCCCGATCGCGTCGTCGCCGCGCCGCTTCCTCGAGGCCTTCGGCGCGCAGCGGCCCGATGATCGCCACCGCACCCAGCTCCTCCAATTCGCGGATCAGCTCGCCGTCGCGCTCCCAATCGTCCCCATCGTCGCGCACGATCAGAGTGACCGGGTCATAGTGGCGCCGATTGTATTCGTCTACCGCCAGCTCGATTCCCTCTCGCGCCGCTTGTCCGTAGCGGGCGAGCGGGCCGCTGAGTGGCAGGATGGCGCCGATGATCGGCCGCCACTGCTCTTCCTCGATCTCGCCCGACTCGATGGCCCGCGCCCGGTCACGTTCCGGTCCCAAGGGATTCGCTTCCAGCACTGTACCGGCCACGTGTCGCGCGCTGTCGCGATGACCGGCGACGAGAAGTAGCGATGCCCGCTCCACCCTGAACACGGTTTGCAGCGGATGATATGACGGCCAACGTGCCGAGACCGCCTCGATCTCTCCCAGTCCCAGGTCGCCGACGACTTGGCGCGCCATCTGCGCTGCCGCCTCGCGTTCGTCGTCGAGGTCGGTTGGCGTGGCGAGCAGCGTGTCTGCCGCCTCCACGGCCGAACCTTCGACGTAGAGCGTCCGCGCTACCAGGATGAGGCCCGGCGCCCGCTCCGGATCCGCGGCCCGATAAAGCCGCAGATATCGACCCGCCGTTTGACGGGCGTCCTCGAGTTGGTTGAGCTCAAGCAGCGACTGGGCGGAGAGCAACAGGCCGGGACCAAGCCAACGCGTATCGTCGTACTCCGCGATCAGGCCGCTGGAGATCGACTCCGCCGCCACATAGTTGGCGGCCTCGAAGGCGTCCTCCGCCTGCCGGTAGATCGCGGCGGCGAAACGATCCCGCTCGGTCGCGTCGCGGGAGACGGGCTCGGGGGTGCCGGACCCAGCCGGCGCTGTGTCGACGGGACCCGGCGTGCTGGCGCAGGTCAGGCCAAAACCGGCTGCTGCCAGCACCGCGGCGCCGGCGAGTCGGCGCTTCCAGATCTGCTTTCTTGCCTGATTCATCGGCCGAATGTTAGAACGGTTCTGCTTCATAGGAAAGGTCTTGTCTCGACGGTCGGCAGTCGACGCCCGATTGGGATTGGGGGCGGTCGACGTTCGGACTATTTCGACAGCCGACAGCGGACAGCCGAGTATCGACGCACGAGGACTGTTCGGCTTCCGATGTTCGTCGTTCCACGCGCGTCGGACAACGTCGCGCCAAGCTCGTCGGGCGTCGGACGTCGATCGACGAATTGTCCTCGGACGTCGAGCGACGGCTGTCGGGTGTTCGCTGTCCAAATATACAAAAGGGCGGATGAAATCCGCCCTTTTGTTCCTCTAAGAAAAGGGGAGTACCTACTCCTCCTTCTTCTCCTCCTCAGACTCTTCCTCTGCAGGCGCCTCTTCCTCGGCGGCCTCGGCACTCGCGTCCGGCTCCTCGGAATCGGCCGCGGCTTCGACTTCTGGCTCGGCTTCGGCTTCTGGCTCTGCAACCGCTTCCGCCTCAGGTTCGGTCGCGGCTTCAGCCTCCACGGCCTCTGCGGCCTCTGCGGCCTCTGCAGCCTCAGCTTCGACGGCCGGCTCGGCCTCTGCCTCGTCCTCAGCAGCCGCTTCCGCCTCGACCTCGCCAGCTGCTTCTGCCTCGACTTCGGCAGCCGCTTCGGCTTCGCCTTCCGGTGTCGGTTCCGCCGCTTCGACTTCTGCCTCGGGTGGCGGCTCCGGCGGCGCCTCGAGGACCTCGGTTACCTGGAGAACGATCCGGCGGTTGATCGGATCCGACTCCATCACCTTCATCTTCAGCTTGTGGCCCTCACGCAGTACCTCGTTCGGACTCTGGATCTCCTTGTCCTCGACGATCTGCGAGACCGGGATGAAGCCCTCGACGTCTTCGCCAAGATCGACGACGACGCCCTTGTCGAGCAGCCGAACGGCGACGCCCTCGGTCTCGGTGCCCGGCGCGTAGGTCTGGGCCAGGTTGTACCAGGGATCGTCCTCGGTCTGCTTGAGACCCAGCGAGATCCGCTTCTGGTCCACATCGATGCTGAGCACGACCACGTCGACCTCATCACCCTTCTTGAGCACTTCCGACGGGTGCTGAATCCGTTTCGTCCAGCTCATATCGGACACGTGCACCAGGCCATCTATACCGGGCTCGACCTCGACGAAGGCGCCGAACGACGTCAGGTTCCGCACCTTGCCGCGGATCCGCGTGCCCGGAGGGTACTTCTCGGGCAGCGTGAGCCAGGGATCCTCCTCGGCCTGCTTCATGCCGAGTGAGATCTTCTCATCCTCGGTATCGACCTTCAGTACTACGGCTTCGATCTCTTCGCCGATCGACACGAGCTGTGACGGGTGACGCACGTTGCGAGTCCAGCTCATCTCCGAGATATGGACCAGTCCCTCGACCCCGCGCTCCAATTCGATGAACGCACCGTAGTTCGTGATCGATACCACTTTGCCACGCACGCGGACGCCGATCGGGTACTTGGCCTCCACATCCTTCCACGGATACGGCTGCAGCTGCTTGAGTCCAAGCGAAATACGCTCGCGGTCCCAATCGATGTCGAGGATCTTCACCTCGATCTCGTCGCCGATGCTGCACATCTCGGCCGGGTGCCCGACTCGACCCCACGACATATCGGTGATGTGCAACAGACCGTCCATGCCGCCCAGGTCGATGAACGCGCCAAAGTCGGTGATGTTCTTGACCGTGCCGATTCTGACCTGACCGACCTCGAGCTCCGTCTTCAACGACTCGCGCTTCTCACTGCGCTCCTGCTCGAGAATCACGCGGCGTGAAACGACTATGTTACGGCGCCGTTTGTTGAGCTTGAGAATCTTGAAATCGAATTCGTTGCCGACGAGCTCGTCGACGTTGGGCACGCGGCGTAGCGCCACTTGCGATCCGGGCAGGAACGCATCGACGCCCATGATGTCGACCGTCACCCCACCCTTCACCTTCTTCTTAATCACGCCTCTGATCGACTCGTCAGCGTCGTAGGCCGTCTTGATCTGCTCCCAGACGCGGAGGAAGTCCGCCTTCTTCTTCGAGAGGACGACGACACCTTCCTGGTCTTCCAGCTTCTCCAGGAAGACATCGACTTCGACGCCCGGCTCCACCTCTTCCGCCGAACGAAATTCGTCGAGCGGTACCGAGCCTTCCGATTTGAAGCCGAGATCGAGGATCGCCGCGTTATCCGTCACGCGCACGACCTTCGCCTTCACGATTTCACCCTCCTCGATATTCTTGAGGGTGTCATCGTACATCGACAGCATGTCCTCGTACTCCTCGTCGGAGTACTCGTCCTCGTCGAACAGGTCACGGCGCGCGCCAAACGCGCGGGCCTTATCGACTCCCTGCTGTTCTTTGGTTTCCTGCTCGGCGGGAACCGGCGCTTCGTCTACCGTGGTCGCCTCGCTGGTGCTCGGCTCTTCGATTGGCTGGGTCGGTTCCGGGTTTGCGGTGGTCTCCACGTCATTCGGGGAGACGGCCTCGTTCTTCTCTAACATCGGGTTCACGAATCACGCCGGGAGTCCGGGACCGGCGGCCCCAACAGATAAATAGGTTACAAAACGTTAATTACGGCGCAGACGAACCCCGGCCGCGATGCCGGACCCGCTAGCTCACTGCCTCCGCCACAAGGGACTTTAGCTGCGCCACGGAATCAAGACCCGAAAATAGCCCGGAACTTCAAGCCCTGTCAAGGATTTCTCGGGCGGCTCCCACGATCTTCTCTACCTGCTCCGCGAAATCCAGATTTGTCGTGTCGATCACGACCGCACCCTCCGCTTTGCGGAGCGGAGCCACGTCCCGCTGGGAGTCGTCCCGATCCCGGGCCACCAGGCGTCCGGTCTCGCGGTCGACGTTCTCCGCCGTCACCGCATCGCCCCGCTGCAACAGTCGCCGCCGGGCGCGTTCCCCGGGATCGGCGTCCATGAAGACCTTGAGCTCGGCGTCCGGAAAGACGACGGTGCCCATGTCCCGGCCCTCGCACACGACGCCGCCCTGATGCCGCTTCGCCAGATCCCGGAGCGTCGCATCGACGCGGGCGCGGATCGCCGAATGCGCCGAAACCTTCGACGCGCACGCCGTCACGTCCGGCGTACGTATCTCATCCCCCAGACGTTGCCCGTTCAGTTGCGCGACGACGCGGCCGTCGGCGATGTCCGCACCGACATCTTGCGAGGCCAGCTGCTCGATCCGATCGGTCTGTACATCGCCCGCCGGGCCCGCCCAACCCAGTCGACAGGCCGCGAGACCGAACGCCCGGTAAAGCGCCCCGGAGTCCAGGTGAAGAAAGCCGAGTCGCTGCGCAACAGCGCGTGCGGTGGTGCTCTTACCCGAGCCGGCCGGGCCATCGATCGCAATGATCATCTTTCGGTGGTCGCCCTTTCAATGGTCGTCAACTGGTCCCAGAACTCGGGATAAGAAACGCTGACGCACGCGGGATCGTCGATCTGGACCTGGCTTCCGGGCAAGGCACCCAACACCCCAAACGCCATCGCGATACGATGATCGCCCTCGACCTTCACGCCGCCAGAAACGGGTAGCGCGGCGCCTTTGATCTCGAGCCCATCCTCATGTTCGACGCAGGTCACTCCCAGCACCGACAGGTTGCCACACAACGCAGCGATCCGGTCGCTCTCTTTGACGCGCAATTCGCCCACGCCCCTGATCGTCGTCGTGCCCCGAGCCCCGGCCGCCACACAGGCAAGAATAGGAACCTCGTCAAGCAGTGTCGGGACCCACTCCTCCGGCAACGCGATCCCCATCACCTCCGACGGCTCGACCCAGATGTCACCCACCGGCTCTCCTGCCACCTCTCGTACGTTCTCCATCGACACCCGTGCGCCCATCGCCTCCAGTGCGCGAAGAAAGCCGGTTCGCCCGGGATTGAGGCCGACACCCTCCACTCGAACGCCGTCGCCGCACCCGCCCAGCACGGCCAGGGCGATCCAATATGCGGCGGACGAGATGTCACCGGGAACCGTCAGCGATAAGGGAAGCAGAGACGACGCTCCCGGGGCGAGGCGCACGGTACGCCCGGGGCCGACGCTCGCTGATTCCACCGCAACGCCCATCGCACGCAGCATTCGCTCGGTGTGATCTCGCGAGCGACCGGGCTCGAACAGCCTGACGGGAACACCTGCGGCGAGCCCAGCCAGAAGCAGCGCGCTCTTCACCTGGGCGCTGGCCACCTCCAGTTCGTGGTCGATCTCTGTGAGTTGGCCCGGCGCTATCCCCAGAGGCAAGCGACCCGCTTCTCCAGTTTCGTCAACCCGCGCGCCCGCCTTCCTGAGCGGCTCGACCACACGAGCCATCGGCCGACGCCTCAGCGAGTCATCGCCATCCAGCGAAACCGTGATCCCGCTCCCGGCGATCAAACCGGTCAACAGTCGCGCCGTCGTGCCACTGTTCCCGCAGTCGATCGGCTCGGCGCAGGACTTCAGTCGAGCCACACCCTCGATCTCCCAAGAACCGTCGATGCCCACGCGGGGCTCCACCCCAAGCGAGCGCATCGCCGCCGCCGTCGCCGCCACGTCCGCCCCCGATGCCAACCCGCTGATATGGCTGGTCCCGGCCGCCAACGGCGCCAGCATCAGCGCGCGATGCGAGATCGACTTGTCGCCAGGGACCCTGAGAGTAAGCACTTTTTGTCGAGCCTGTCGTGCGGTGGGGTGTAGGGGGTGGAGGGTTGGGGGTAGGGGGTTGGAGAGCCGTTGGGCACGCCCTACCCCCTAACCCCTACCCCCTACCACCTACCCCCTACCTACTCCTCGCGAAGTGAAACCTCTATCGCCAGACCATCATACGCGACCACCACCCCACACTCGCCGCCACACGCTTTCTTCGCCTCTTTCTCCAGCACGAAAGCGCGTTCGGAGTAGCGAGCGCTGAGGTGTGTCAGAACGAGCTGCCGAGCGCCGGCCCGCTTCGCGACGTCGCCGGCCTGGGCGGCAGTCGAGTGGCCCGTCCGACCGGCGCGCTCCGTTTCTTCCTCGGAGAACGTCGCCTCGTGGATCAGCATGTCACAACCGGCGGCCGCCTCCACCGTCGCCTCGACAGGTCGCGTGTCTCCGGTGTAGACGATGGTTCGGCCAGGCCGCGGTGCGCCCACCACCTGCGCCGGTTGCACCTGGCGACCTTCCGGCAGCTCGATCGTCTCACCGCGTTGCAGGCGCCCGAACAGCGGCCCTTCCGGCACGCCCAGCTTCAGAGCGGCCTGCAGATCGAAGCGACCGGGGCGCTGGTCCTCACTGAGCACATATCCATTGGCGCCCCCCGGATGGCTCGCCGCGAACGCCGAGATCGAGTAGCCGCCGTGATCGACGGAGCACCCTGGCTCGAGCGGCTCGATGGAGACCGCGAAAGGCAGCTCCTCCATCTCCAGCGCCACCGCCTCTTTGAGCAGCGTCTCTCCCCCCGGCGGCGTGTAGATGGCAAGCGGCTCTTCCCGATCCTGAAGGCCCATGGTGCGCAGCAGCCCGAAAACGCCCAGGTAATGGTCGGCGTGCATGTGGGTCAGGTAGATCTCCCGCACGGCGAAGCCGGTGGCAAACTTCATCATCTGTCGCTGCGTTCCTTCTCCACAGTCGAACAGGTAGAGTTCGCCCTCGCGCTGGACGGTGAGGGCACTGGTATTGCGCGCTACCGTTGGCCGCGCCGACGACGTGCCGAGAAAGATGACCTTCAGCATGGCCCTGATTATCGCTGAGCCATGCGCCTCGGGCAACGCCGGGCCAGGTGCTTGAACGTTCGGCACCCGCTAGGCATAATCACCGCGTTTGGGAGCGTGGCAGAGCCCACACAGGGACCTAAAGAACGAAGGGAAGAGATGTCGGAAACAGGAGACCGCGTGCTCGTCTTGTTCGCGCACCCCGCCCTGCAGAAGTCTCGCGTGAACCGCGAGCTGGTGCGGGAAGCTCGGCAGGTGGAGGGGATCACGTTTCGTGATCTTTACGAAGACTACCCCGAGTTCGATATCGACGTACCCCGTGAGCAGCGACAGTAGGAAAACCACGACCTGGTGATCCTCCAACATCCATTCTTCTGGTACAGCACCCCCGCCATCCTGAAGGAATGGCAGGACCTGGTGCTCGAGTACGGCTGGGCCTGCGGAAAAGAGGGGAACGCGCTGCGCGGGAAGAACCTGCTCTGCGCCATGACCGCCGGGGGGCGAGAAGTTGCTTACCAGCCTGGCGGTTGCAACCACTTCACGATTCGCGAGCTCCTGGCACCCATCGAGCAAACCGCCAACCTGTGGGGCATCGAGTTCCTTCCGCCTTTCGTCGTTCACGGTACCCATGGAATGAAGCGCGAGCAGATCCTGGCGCACGCGCGTGACTACCGCAGAACGCTGGAGGCGCTGCGAGACGGGACGACAGACCTGGAGGCGGCCCAAGAGAAGGTCGGGTTCAGGGACGCAGTGGGCCCTTCCTCATCACGCCGAACATGCTATTCACTTCGTCGGGCGGTCGAGTCATCAGGCTGACCAGGACGGTCGCCAGCAGCCCACCCGCGAAAGCCGGGATCAGCTCGTACAGCCGCGAGCTGAGGAAGGGCGTCAGCTCCCAGATGAACGTGATGGCCGTTCCGGTGAGCAGGCCTGCGATCACGCCGGCCCGGGTGGTGCGGCGCCAGTAGAGCGCCAGTATCGACGTCGGGCCGAACGAAGCGCCGAGTCCAGCCCAGGCGAACAGCACCAGCCAGAAGACGAGGGCCTCGGCGGCAAGCCCAACGATGAGAGCGGCGATGACGAGGAGCGCCACCACGATCCGGCTGTACAACACCAGTCGCCTCTGGGGGATCTCTTCACCGCGGTGCAGCAGCTTTTCGTAGAAGTCACGAACCACGCTGGACGTGGCTACGAGCAACTGCGAGTCGGCCGTCGACATGATCGCGGCGAAGATAGACGCGACCACGATTCCGAAGAGTATCGGATTCAAGTGCTGGGCGGCGAGCATCGGGAAGAGCTGCTCGGTGTCGGCGCCGGGCAGCATCGCCACATTCGGGAAGTAGACCCGCCCGACCAGGCCGATGAACAGCGCCCCCCAGGACATCACCACGTTCCAAACCGTACCTATGACCGCTGATGCGCGGAGATGATCGGGGTCGGCGATCGACATGTAGCGGACGATGATGTGCGGGTTTCCAGGCGAGCCGAGCCCGATGCCGAGAAACCCGATGATGACGCCGACCGAAAGAGCCAGAGGATCGATGTGCGTCGGGTCGAACGCCCTTAGCTCCCTTAACACCGCCAGCAGGCCACCGCGATCGAGGATGGCGATGACCGGCACCGCAACCAGCGCCACGATCATGAAGCACGCCTGCACGGCGTCGCTGAGACTGACCGCCAGAAAACCACCCATGATCGTGTAGGCGAGAACGATGAACGCGGTAATCAACACGCCGGTCGTCGGGCTCAGTCCGAAGCTCGCCGCGAACGCCTTGCCGCCGCCGACGAACTGAGCCGACACGTAGCCGACCATGAAAATCAATATGATAATGACAAGTATCGTACGAAGCCGGCCATCCCTGTCGCCAAAGCGTGCGGCGTAGAAGTCAGGTAGTGTCACGCAGTCGTACTGCTCGCTGAAGCGCCTGAGCCGACGCGCGTAATACAGAAACAGGAACATCTCGGCCACGATGTATCCGGTCACCGCCCACACCGCTCCGGCCCCTATGGAATAGGCCATACCAGTGACACCCAACAGCAACCAGGCGCTGCGGCCGGATACGACGGCGGACAGGCCGACCACGAAGCGGTGCATCTTGCGGCCACCGACGAAGAATTCGCTAACGCCGGCGGAAGAAAAGCGCGCCGACGCGACCCCAATGAGGACGATGACGATCAGGTAGCCGATGAAGGCGGCTATGGCGAACGGGTCGGCGGCGATCTGAACCGTAGCGCTCTCCTGCATCATCCCTCCGGCCGCTTGCTGGCATGAGCCAACACGATCGCGCAGCAAATGATCGCGACCGGCAAAACGAACATGACGAGGAAAAAGGAGAGCGGCATGGTCTACCTCAGCGGTCCAGGAGCGCTTACGCCGCGCCAATCTGCAGCAGATTCGCGTGTCACGCTAGCCTTCGCGAGCTCAGGGAACTGGAAATTCGGAAATTGGATGTGGACATTGGACGGCTCCCCTTCAGAAACGCCTAATGTCCAAGGGAAACGTCCCCAATGTCCACATCCAAGGCCCAATTTCCAAGTTGCGGTATGAAACCGAGGGGTTGAGGGTGGCGTAAGAATCAAGAGAGGGTAGAACCCCAGGGAAAAGGAGTATATAGTATGGGACCATGGGACCCTGCAGTCATGGGGCCGATCGCCGGCGCTGTAATGGTCGTCGCACTTACGGCGGGTGTGGCAAGCGTGATGATCTTTCGCCCGCTCACTAAGCAGCTTGGCGAGCTGCTCGACCAGATGCGTCGCGACCGCCAGCAGAAGACTCAATTCGTCGACTCCGGCCGCGTCGCCGAGTTGATGGAGAGTCTTCTCGACCGCATGGAGAGCCTGGAGGCGCGTCAGGACTTCGCCGAGCGCGTTATCGAGAGCGCGGGATGGAAAAGCGAGGCCGCGTCATCGATAGCGGCGCGTCGCGAGGGAGAGCGTTCCGGTCGCACCAGTGGCTCGTGACCAGTTACGACTGACAATAGAGGCCAATGCCCGGCGAACTGATTCCGATCGTACTGTTCCTCTCGGCAGCGGGAGTGCTGATCTTCCGGCCGCTCACGACGCGTATCGGCAAGAGCATCGAGCGCTCGCAAGAAAAGAAGAGCATCTCGCAGGAGCCGCAGATCCAGCGGATGATGCAGCTGATGGAGCGCATGGTCGATCGTATGGACCGACTGGAAGACAGAGTCGACTTCACCGAACGGATGATCGAGCGCCAGCGTAGACAGGCCGCCCTGAACGAAGGACCCGTACGCGGGCCGGCCGGGCAGGACCAGGAGAGCCGTCGCGCCGGTCGCGACGACGTGCTTTAGGTTAACCAGGAGAGGCCCGGAGGGACCGAATGCCTCCTCATGACATAGCGCCGTTTCTCATGGCCATGACCCTCATGCTCTCAATCGCTGGCGTCCTGATCCTTCGCCCGCTCACCAAGCGGATCGGCGACATGATCGAGCTCAGGGCAAAGGCCAAGCATCCCCATCCCGACCACCAGATCAATAGCGAGGATATGGAACGGCTGACGGATGTCGTCAGCCGCCTGACCGATCGCATCGAGTCTCTCGAGGAGAGGCAAGACTTCGCAGAACGTCTGCTCTACAGCGATGAGCGCGCCACTCAACGCAGTCGCTCGCGCGAGCCGCTGGACGGCTGATCGGGTCCGAGCTAGCATTCCACGACCAGATACCAATTCGCCAGGCCGGCGCCCCTCAGTTCCGCTCCGGAACGCTCGGGCTCGGCCGAACGTTAGATAACGCGGGTTTGGCGCCACTTGTCCATTCCTCGAAGACTGATTGGTTTGTCCGTATCCAAGCATAGAAATAACGCACTGTCGATAGGAGTTCGACCATGCTCAACGCCCTTGCAGCGCTCGCCCTAATTTCCGCGAGTTTCGGCGCGCCGCCGACAACCGCGGACAACGGCGAGGGGCGTATGCTGATCCGCCATGTCGCTGTCGGAAACAACGAGATCGTGTTCTCCTACGCCGGCGACCTTTGGAAGGTCGGCCTAGGTGGGGGGCCTGCGGAGCAGCTGACATCGGGACCCGCGGACGACGACTTCCCGGTCATCTCACCCGACGGCCTGTTCCTGGCATTCTCGCGAAAAGACGCGGACGACTGGGACGTCTATTTGCTGCCCACCCAGGGCGGCGAGCTCCGCCGGCTGACCTGGAATCCAGCAGCCGATATCGCCCGCGGCTTCACTGCCGACAGCCGGCGCGTCCTTTTCATGTCGGAACGCGTCGCCGACGACTACTACATTTTGCTGACGATCGGCATCGATGAGCCGTACCCGCAAATGCTCCGCGTGCCGAGAGGATGGACGGGCTCGTTCGAGCCGAACGGACAGCGGATCGCTTACGTGCCCTACTCCCTGCCCCACGAGCTTGGTGATGCGGAATGGCGTCATTACCGGGGCGGCCGAATGTCACGCATCTTCGTCGCGCGGCTGGACAATAGCGTGGTCGAACTGATACCCCCGGCTGACGCGAACGATCGGGACCCGATGTGGGTGGGCGGAACGATATACTTCGTGTCCGATCGGGACGGAACCTTCAACCTATACGCCTACGATGCGCTGCTACGCAGTGTCCAGCAGCTTACCCAGTATCAGACCTACGGGATCGACGACGCCGCGGCAGGCGCTAACATCGTGGCGTTCGTTCAGGACGGTCAGCTGCGAGTCTTCGACACAGCCACAGGCGAGGTGCGAACCCTGCCGGTGCAACTCGAACCCGACCGCAGCGAACTGGAGCCGCGAGTCGTCAACGGCGCGGACTTCATCGAGTCAGCAAGCCCTTCCGCATCCGGCGATCGTGTCGCGTTTGGCGTGCGCGGAGACGTCGTCATGCTCGACGTCGCAGAAGGTACCATGAATAACCTGACCAGCAGTTCGGGAGCCGCGGATCGCTATCCGGCGATTTCGCCTAACGGTCAGTGGGTAGCCTATTTCTCAGACGAAACCGGCAACTACCAGCTCATCGTCCGATCGCTCGTCGACTCAACGGATGTTCGACCCATTCAGGTCGAACTGCAGTCCAGCTTCTATCGCGAATTGGCCTGGTCGCCCGACTCAAAACGTCTCGCCTTTTCAGACAAGCGACTGCGCCTCTGGGTGGTCGATGTCGAAACACGTGGGGCCCGCCGAGTCACGACATCATCTTACTCCTACCAAGATCGCTACTATCCCTCCTGGTCACCGGACGGTAGATGGCTTGCCTACTCTCGATACGAGGAGAACCGACTGCGGGCCGTCTACCTGTACAGCGCCGAGCGCGGAAGGCAACGGAGGATCACCCACGCCCGCGTCAGCGCGGAGCACCCGACCTTCGATGCGAACGGCAACTACCTCTACTTCGTTGCGAGCAGCACCGCCTCGCTGGGCGACTTTGGGTGGGACGTGCTCTCCGGGATGCTCTTGCGACCTTACTCCGCCCGACGGCTCCACGTCGTCCCATTGCGCGGTAGCATTTCGCCTCCCGTCTACCCGATCAGCGGCGAACCGATAGAAGGCGCCGCCGCGGCTCGGCCGCCGCGGGCCGGCCAGGAGACCATCACCCTGCAAGCGATTGAGAACCGGGTGATACCGCTCCCGTTGGGACCACGGGACTACGCCGATCTGGCCACAGGCCAGCCGGACGGCCTTTACGTCCTGGTCACCGAGTGGCCTCCGTCTCCCACGTTCGGCACCGAACCGACGCGGACGTTGTATCGGTACGACCTGGCGAACCCCAGCGAACTGAGAAAGATCGTCGAGGGAGTAGATGATTTCTCGGTGACGGCGGATGGCGACAGAATATTATATAGACACGGCCAGAAATGGTCGCTCGTCGACGGTACCGGGACCGGAGAGTTCGAGCCCGTGGAGGTCGACACCGAGGCGCTCCAACTGGAAGTCGACCCGGCGGCCGAGTGGCGACAGATCTACCACGAGGCGTGGCGCCTCATGGAAGATTACTTCTACGATCCGAACCATCACGGCCAAGACTTGGTCGGCGAAGAGGCACACTACGCCGATTACTTGCCGTCGGTCGTTCGGCGCCAGGATCTGAATACGCTCCTCCGCAAAGCGCTCGGTCATATCTCGGTCAGCCACCTGAGGATAAGTGGCGGCGACGTGCCGGTGCCCAACGGTGAGCCGAGCAACATCGGGATGCTCGGCGCCGACTATTTCGTTGACGGTGAGTTTTACCGCATCGCTAACGTCGATCGCTCCGCCCACTACAACGCGGAAAGCCGACTCGCTCAGGCACCGCTGGATCAACCCGGCGTCAACGTCCGCCCCGGCGCCTTCTTGCTGGACGTGGATGGAGAACCCGTGCGAGCCAATCGCAATCTCTATTCCTATTTCGTCGGCAAAGCGTTTCAACCGACGCGTATCACGATCGGCTCCGATTCGGCAGGCAGCATGACACGTTCTTACATCGTCATCCCGCTGCCCGAGGAGAACACGCTGAGGCGGTGGAATTGGGCGCAAGGTAATCGCCAGATCGTCGAGCAGGAATCACAGGGCGTCCTCGGCTACATCTACGTGCCTGACTACACGCCGTCCGGTATCGTCGCCATGTTTCGACAGCTTCTGGAAAACACCGATCGGCGCGGTCTGGTGATCGACCAGCGGTTTGCCGGCGGCAGCATCACAGCCGACTACATCATCGAGATGCTGAATCGCCGACCGCTCTTCTTCTACACGTTCCGACACGGGGACGATCTGCCGGTGCCGACGAATCCGGTGCCGGAAGCCAAGGTCCTCCTGATCAATGATGCGAACCATTCGGCGGCCGAGGCGTTCGCGCTCATGTTCAAGCTGGGCAACCTGGGTAGGGTTATCGGGACCCGCACCTGGGGAGCCGGCGTAGGTCCCTACGTGTTCGTTCCGCCCCTGATGGATGGCGGTACGATCAGCGTGCCGAGCCGCGCGGCGTACGACCCGGCCGGCTCATGGGGCATCGAGAACATGGGCGTCGAGCCGGACCTCGAGGTCGAGTGGCTTCCCGCCGAGTGGATTGAGGGCCGCGACACGCAATTGCTGACGGCGATTCGCACGGTGCTGCAGGCGATCGTCGACCGGCCGCCGCTCGAAGTGAGCCGACCGGAGTATCCGGTCCACGGGCAGCAACAGGAGGGAGAAGGCCAGTAATGCAGAACAGGCACGGTGTTATATCCGTATTTTCGATGGCGGCAACCGCTCTCGCCGTCGTCGCTTTCGCTTTTGCCGGCAGCTCGAGCGAGGCGAGCCAGGCCAGCTGTGCCCCGGACAATGGCGGCATCACGCTGCCTCACGGGTTCTGCGCGACGGTCTTCGCCGACCAGGTGGGCAGTCCCCGTCACTTAACCGTGGCGCCGAATGGCGACGTATTCGTGGCTCTTAGGCGTTCACGGAGCGACAGCGCGTCCTTCGGCGTGCTTGCGCTCCGTGACACGAACGGTGACGGCGTCGCGGATGTCAGGAAACGGTTCGGCGAAGGGGCCGGCACCGGGATCACGCTGCACGGCGGCTACCTGTACTACGGCGACGATACCAGCGTCATGCGCTATCGACTCCCCGAGGGCAGCCTGGAACCCACGGGATCGGTAGAGACGATCGTCCATGATCTTCCCAGACCCCGGAACCATCCGTCCAAGCCGATCGCGATCAACGACAGCGACCAGCTATTCGTTACCGTCGGATCGCCCTCCAACGTGTGCCAGGGGGAGCGCGCCGCTCGGTCGGTTGGGCAAGATCCCTGCCCCGAGCTCGACAACTATGCCGGCATCTGGCTCTTCGATGCCAACGGGAAGAACCAGACTCAAGCGGATGGCCAACGCTTCGCCACCGGCCTACGAAACACGGTGGCGCTGGCCCTCAATCCCGTGGACGGACTTCTCTACGGAGCGGTGCATGGCCGTGACCGGCTCAACCAGTGGTCGGACTTGTTCACAGACGAACAGAATGCCGAACTCCCGTCCGAAACGCTGGTCCGCATCGATCAGGGCAAGGACTATGGCTGGCCGTACTGCTACCACGATCCGCAGCTCGGTCGCCTGGTTCTCGCACCCGAGTACGGCGGAGATGGCCGACGCGCCGGCCGCTGCGCCCAGATGGAGGAGCCGCTTGCCGCGTTACCGGCCCACTGGGCACCGAATGGCCTGCTGTTCTATACGGGCGAGCAGTTTCCCGAGCGCTACCGAGGCGGCGCGTTCATCGCGTTCCACGGCTCCTGGAATCGGGCGCCGCTGCCGCAGGGTGGGTACAACGTGGTCTTTGTGCCGTTTGTGGATGGAAGGCCGCGCGGCGACTACGAGGTCTTTGCCGACGGCTTTGCCGGAGAAGATGTCAGCCCGGGCGGCGCGGCCCATCGGCCATCGGGGGTGGCGCAGGGACCGGATGGCTCCGTGTATGTGACGGATGATCGAAGTGGGAGGATTTGGAGGATCTTCTATATCGGTGGGTGAACGCTCGACGGTCGACAGCCGGGGGTCGACGTTCATCGTTCGAGTCTATTTCGACAGCCAACAGCCGACAGCCGCGTACCGGCGACCGAGGACTATTCGGCGACCGACGCCCGACTCCCGACGTTCATCCCGACGGCGAGTCGAGCGACGGGCGTAGGGCGTCGATCGTCGATCGCCCAACAGGATTTGGTCGCCGGTACGCGGCTGTCGGCTGTCCGCTGTCGAAAATCACTACGTCGAACGACGTACGAAGAACGTCGGACGTCGTATCGCCGAGAAGAAGCCGATCGCCGAGCATCGAACGTCGACCGTCGACCGCTCACTCACCCCGCGGCGGATTGATCTCGTATCGGTAGGTAATCTCCGCCTTCCCTTTCAGCGTATTCGAAACCGTACAGTACTTATCCTTCGAAAGCTCGATCGAACGAACGAGCGCCTCTTCAGACACTTCCTCCCCCCAGACCCGATAGACCATTTCTATCTTCGTCAAGTAATTCGGCGGCTGAGCCGACTTCTCCGCAACAATCTCGACCTCGAAATCATCAAACTGCTGCCGTTTCTTCTTCATGATCGGCACGACATCCATCGCCGTGCAGCCACCCAAGGCGATGAGCGTCAACTCGATCGGCGTCGGCGCCGCCCCAAAACCGCCGGCTTCCTTCTTCGCGTCCGTCACAACCGCATGGCCGCTCTCCGATGTGCCCACAAACTGCAGCCCTTTGTTCCACACCACGTTCGCGCTCGGCATATCCAATCTCCCATATGATCGCATAGTCTAGTGAGGATCCGGCCGTCGCCGGCCTCCTGCTGCTTACCTAACACCGGAGCTAGCCCCGGGACAAGATGTCCTGTATGTTTCCGAGTTCTCCCCGATATCCCGAAACCTCGTGAGGTCGATGCAGATCGCCGGCACACACCTGCTGACAAGGCTCTTCGCGGTCCCGCTGCTGTTTGGCGGCGCCGAGAGCTCCCCTCAAACTACGCAGCCGGAGGCGCTGGAGGCGGCCCTGGAGTGGCTGATCCTGCTGGATAACGAGGACTATGCCGGGACTTGGGAAACTGCAGCCGACCTCTTCCAAACCGCGATTACCCGGGACAACTGGATCGCTCGTATCACCTCCGTGAAGGCCCCGCTCGGCAAGCTGATCGCCCGGGAATTCCGCTCCAGTGAGCCCGTCATGAACCCCGCCGGCGTGCCGGAGGGTGAGTACCTGGTCATCCGCTTCGCTACCTCGTTCGAGGATCTGGAACGGGCGATGGAGACCATCGTCCTGCACCACACGCCCGCCGGTGACTGGAAGGTCTCAGGCTACTTCATACGGCCGGTTCGCTGATCCGCAAGCATGCGTTGCGCGGAGGCTCCCGGCGCGATATGTAGAGCCAGTAAGCCTGTAGACGGTGGCTGTCTGCTGCCAACTCGCACCGTATTCACGTGACAAGCATGGAGGATGGAGATGCGGACATCTTGGCGTGCCCTGATCTTGGCCCCGGCGTTGCTCCTCTGGGCGGCGCCCGTTCAGGCCCAGGTCGTTCAGGAGACGGTGGACCTGGACGTGATCGAGCAGATTCGGGAACTGGGACTGAATAACTCCCAGATCGAGGAGCTCGGCGGCTATCTCACCGACGTCATCGGTCCCCGCCTCACCGGCTCGCCCGGAATGATGCGGGCGAACGAGTGGACGGCCGAGAAGCTCCGCGAGTGGGGGCTGGTGAACGTGATGGTCGAGCCGTGGGGCGAGTTCGGACGCGGCTGGGAGATCGAGTCGTTCAGCGGCCGGGTAACCGAGCCCTACGTCGAGCTGCTCAACGCCATCCCCGTCGCCTGGACCGGCGGCACCCGGGGGATGAAGAAGGGGCCGGCGGTAGTCGTCGAGGCGGAGAGCACCGCCGACCTCGAGCAGTATCGGGGCAAGCTGAAGGGCGCTTGGGTGCTCACCAGAGTACCGCAGGAGATCGAGCCGGAATGGGATCCGCGCCCGCTGCGCACGCCGTTGGAGACTCTCCTCGAGCCAGCACCGCAGCGGCAGGGCGGCCCGGACCGAGAGGAGATGGAGCGCCGCTGGGCCGAATGGCGTCGTCAGCGGGCGATGCGCGATTCGATCTCGACCTTCCTGCAGGACCAGGGAATCGCTGGTATTCTATCATCGTCCTCCCGGACCTACGGTATCCTCCGCGTCTGGGGCGGATCCGGCCGTAACCCGGAGAACCCGATCCCCGGCCCGGAACTGGTCGTCGGCCATGAGCAGTACGGCCAGATCTACCGCAACGTGAAGCGGGGCATCCCGGTCCGCCTGGAAGTCGACATCAAGACGAAGTTCTTCGATGACGACACCCAATCGTACAACACGCTGGGCGACATACCCGGCACCGACCTGGCCGACGAGTACGTGATGCTCGGCGCCCACCTGGACTCCTGGTACTCGGGCACCGGCGCCACCGACGACGCGGCAGGCACCATCGTCATGATGGAGGCGGTTCGCATCCTGAAGGAGTTGAACCTGCAGCCGCGGCGTACCGTCCGCATCGCGCTGTGGAGCGGCGAGGAACAGGGGCTGCTGGGTTCGCGGAACTGGGTGGAGAACAACGAGGAGCTGTGGCCGCAGATCAGCGCCTACGTGAACGTCGACAACGGAACAGGACGTATCCGCGGGATCTGGGACCAGAGCAACCAAGAAGCCGGACACGTGTTCGAGCAGCTGCTCTGGCCCTTCGTCGACCTCGGCGTCGTCGCGGTCCGCCACGGTAACACCGGCGGTACCGACCATCTGTCGTTCGACCGGAACGGGATTCCGGGCTTCAACTTCATACAGGATCCGATCGAGTATTCGACCCGCACGCACCACACATGGGCGGACCGATACGAACGCCTGGTGATCGATGACTTGAAGCAAGCAGCGGTCGTGGTGGCCGCCACCGTCTACCACCTGGCCATGCGCGACGAGATGATGCCGCGCAAGGTCGAGGAGCAGGCGACGAACGAATAAAAACTGAAGCACCAAAGCGGGAGAGACATTCCGTGTATAGCCGACGTGAGTTCTTGGGAGCGATCGGCGTTCCCGCCGCCGCCGCGGCGGTCGGGGCGTCGTTCGCACCGCTGCGCTTATCCCGCGCCGCGGAGATCGCCGAGCAGCTATCGGACTACCCGGGTACCCCGGACGAGATCGCTGGGAACGAGGACTTTTGGGTCGAGGTGCAGCAAGCCTTCACTGTAGATCGCAGTTTCATCAACCTCAACAACGGCGGCGTCAGTCCGGCACCGGCCTACGTCCAGGACGCCATGAAACATCACCTGGACTACTCGAACAAGGCGCCGGTCTACACGATGTGGCGCATCCTGGAGCCGCAGCGCGAGGGCGTGCGTCAGGGCATGGCCCGAGAGTGGGATGTCGATCCCGAGGAGCTCGCGTTCACGCGAAATGCCTCGGAGAGCCTGCAGATCATGCAGTTCGGCTACGACCTGCAGCCCGGCGACGAGGTCCTGACCACGACTCAGGACTACGGCCGCATGCTCACCACGTTCAAGCAGCGGGAGCGGCGCGAGGGGATCGAGCTGAAGCAGTTCTCGATCCCGGTGCCGGCGGAGAACGACGCTGAGATCGTTGCCGCGTTCGAGGAGAACATCACGTCGCGCACGCGGCTGATCCTGATGTGTCACATGATCAACCTCACGGGGCAGATCCTGCCGGTGCGGGATGTCGTGGCTATGGCCCGCAAATATGACATCCCGGTGATCGTCGACGGGGCCCACTCGCTGGCCCACAACCATTTCACGATCTCCGAACTGGAGTGCGACAACTACTCGGTCAGCCTCCACAAGTGGCTGTTCGCGCCCCACGGCACAGGCCTGCTCTACGTCCGTCGCGACAAGATCAAAGACGTCTGGCCCCTGATGGCGGCCACCGAGGCGATGGACGACAACATCCGCAAGTTCGAGGAGATCGGCACGCACCCGGCGGCCAACTACCTGGCCATCGCCGAGGCGCTCACCTTCCACCAGGGGATGGGCGGCGAGCGTAAAGCGGCGCGTATGGTCTACCTGCGGGACTACTGGGCGAAGCCACTGCTGGAGCACGACAACGTGCGGCTGCACACCAGCCTGAAGCCCGGCTTCGCGTGCGGGCTCGCCAACGTCGAAATCACCGACATCGAGCCCGGCCCGCTGGTCAACTGGCTGTGGCGTGAGCACAAGATCATCGTCACGCCGATCAACCACGCCGAGTTCCGGGGCATCCGCGTCACGCCCAGCGTCTACACGACGCTGGATGAGCTGGACCGTTTCATCACGGCGATGGACTACGCCGCGCGAAACGGAGTACCTGAAGCCTGAACCAAATAACTGAGGGAGCTAACAGGATATGCTACGCAAACTCGCGCTAACCACCGCGCTACTCACCGCCATCGCGGCGGCGACCAATACGGCCTCGGCCCAACACATTGCCGCGCCTAACGGTTTCGCCGTCGGAGC
>JBDHJS010000086.1:0-7596 GCA_039586795.1 Gemmatimonadota bacterium | reverse complement strand
TCATGCCGCTCAGCTTGTAGATGTGGGCGAGCATGCGTGCCGTTGTCGTCTTACCGTTGGTGCCCGTCACCGCGTGGATGGGGATCCTCGAGGGTATACCGGCCGGGAACAGCATATCCATCACCGGCCCCGCTACATCGCGTGGCTCACCTTCGCTGGGCTGAACGTGCATGCGGAACCCGGGCGCGGCGTTCACTTCGCAAATCGCGCCGCCCGTCTCTCTGTACGAACGCGTGATGTCCTGTGTGAGGAAATCGACGCCGGCCACATCGAGGCCAATCGCCTTGGCCGCGCGGACCGCCATCTCTCGGTTGTCCGGGTGCACCACGTCGGTCATATCGACTGCTGTGCCGCCGGTGGACAGGTTGCCGGTCGAGCGCAGGTACACGATCTCGTCCTTCGGCGGCACCGAACTGCGATCATAGCCCTGCAGCCCCAGCACTCGATTCGCCTGGTGGTCGAAGCGGATCTGCGTCAGCACTTTTTCGTGACCGATGCCGCGTCGGGTATCTTTGTTCAACTCCTCGACTAGTTCTTCTACGGTGTGTTTTCCGTCTCCAACCACATGGCCGGGTACTCTCTGTGCCACCGCGATTAGCTCGCCGTTTACGACCAGCATCCGGTGATCGTGGCCGGTGATGAACGACTCGACGATGATTCCCCGGCTATGTTCCCGTGCCTGGTGGTAGGCTGTCCGTACCTGCTCTTCGTTCACGAGGTTGAGCGACACGCCGCGCCCGTGGTTCGCGTTGAGGGGCTTCAGCACGACGGGATAACCGATGCGTTCCGCCGCGCGGGCCGCCTCTTCTTCGTTGTAGACCAGACGCTGTTGTGGAACCGGAAGCCCCAGGTCCTCCAAGATGCGGTTCGTCTCTTCCTTATCAGAAGCGATCTCCACCGCGATGTGCGGCGTCTGGCTCGTCACCGTCGCCTGAATGCGCTGTTGGAAACGGCCGTGACCGAACTGAACCAGGCTGTACTCGTTGAGGCGTAGTGTGGGGATGTCGCGCTCCTGCGCGGCGCGGACCAGCGATTCGGTGCTGGGTCCCAGCGCGTGTTTCTGCGCGTAGCGGATGAACAGGTCGCGCTCCGTCTGAAAATCGAAATCGGCCGGCACCGCACCGTCTGGCTGCAGCTCTCTCGGTAGCAGGGAGTGAAGGAGGTTCAACGCCAACTGACCAGCTTCCAACCCAACCCGGCGCTCGAGGTATTCGTAGACGATGTGGTAGTGACCCTCCACTCCCGCCCCGCGCGTCTTACCGAAGGTGACGCTGCCGCCGGCAGCGTTTTGCAGCTCGATCGCGACGTGTTCCAACACGTGGCCCAGCCAGGTACCCTCGTCTTCCGTCAGTCGCCTGACGAATCCACCCGGCTCCCCGTACGAGCATCCATGCTCGTTGAGACCGGGTAGCGCCTCCAGTAGCGCATCGTTGAACCGCGTGCCCAGCCGTCCGGTAGGCCACTCCTCCAGTTCGCCCAGGTCGATCAGCAAGCGGATGACCGGAAAGTGGGCGTACAGGCTGGGACCCAGGTAAACGGACCGCTCCAGAACCTCCATATGACTTCCTATGTGGTTGCTTGGGCGCCGGCGCTTTGCGCGCGACGGCTCCCGAGGTCGAAACTCCAGCCTTCAACGAGCGAGTGGACGCGGAGCCCCACGAGACAAACGGGCTCACGCTCGTGCGCCGAGTCCATCGAGGAGTACTCGAGCTCCGACGGATCGACGATCGTCACCGCACCGCTCCCCATGACCTCGATCACGTCGTCGGGCCCGATCATCGCCGCGGTGTCCTCGGCCAGACCCAGCCCGACCGTGAACGGGTTGTATGAGATCGCGGTAAGTAACCGGCCGAACCGATCGCGTTTTCTGAAATGGTGATCGACGATGACGCGGTTGGTTAGCCCCAGGCCCGGCGCGAGGGTGACCATGTCGGCCCGCGGTGACAGACCCTCTTCGCCGAACGCGATCATGTGCTCCGACATGAAGCCGGCTCCCGCGGAGGTCCCGGCCACGTGCACGCCCTCGGCGTTCATCCGCCGGATCAACTGCGCGGCCGGCGTGCCACCCAGAGTGGTGGACAGTCGGAGCTGGTTACCACCAGTCATGAAGATCCCGTCTGCCTCAGCAAGTTCGGCGAGCCAGTCTTCGCGGCCGGCTTCGTCCCGTTCCTCGAACGGGAAGCTGCGGGTCTCGTTCACACCGATGTCCCTGAACACCTTCTCGTAACGCCGACCGGTCTCTTTGAGTTCGGAGGCCGTCGGTATTATGGCGATCCGCGCCCGGTCGCCGCCGCACAGCTCCACGAACCGGCTCAGAATCTTCTTGTCCCGAACCTTCTTCTCAGCCCCACCGATGGGGATGATGTATCCCCGCACCGCTCCGTCGCTAACTCGAGATGGACTCAACCCAGTTCCCTCCACACCAGATCGATACACGTTTAGTCTGCCGCCATTCTGGAAGACCCATAACATATTCGGCTGACCCGTTGGCGTCCAAGTCCCCGATCGAGTTGCTGGCCCTGAGCCCACATCCCATCTTCTGTGAAAACAAGGGCTATCGCCATGAATCCCTGCTCTCACTGCGTCCCACACTTGTCGCGCCGCGACCTGATCAAGAGCGGCCTCGCCGCGTCGGCGGCCCTGGCGCTGCGACCGCCGTCACTCCTCGCCCTGACCGGCGGTGTCCCGGACAAGTGGGTGGCGGAACGGCCGTACCTGGACGCCGCGCAACGCGCCGCGCGGTGGATCGAGGGATCCGCTATTCGCGATGAAAGCGGGACCGCCTGGCCCTGGAATCCGGCGGAACCGGAGTCGATCCAACTGAACCTCTACACGGGTACGCCGGGCGTGGTGCTCTTCTATCTGGAGTTGTTCCACGCGACGGGCGACGAGGCGGCGCTGGCTGAAGCGATCGCCGGAGCGAACTACATCGGAGCTGCACTTCCGGACGACGGTCAGGTCAGCGATGCGGGGCTGTACACCGGACTGGCGGGACACGCCTTTGTTCTGGAGCTGGCGTACCGAGCCTCGCGGCAATCGGATCTCGGCGATGCCGCGGCGCGGGCTCGGGCGCTGCTCGCAAGAGCCGCCCGGACGGAAGGCTCGGGAGTGGCGTGGAGCGATGTCACGGACATCGTATCGGGAAGTTCCGGGATCGGACTCTTTCTGCTCTGGGCCCACGACCGGACGGGCGACGTGGAGGCCCTCGAATTAGCGGCGCGTGCCGGTCGGCGACTGATCGAGTTGGGCGACCCGGCGGACGGTGGCCTGAAGTGGTTGATCGTGCCAGGCTACCAGCGCAACTACCCAAACTTCTCGCACGGTACGGCGGGCGTCGCGTACTTCCTCACCTCGTTGTACGAGTCGACAGGGGAGACAGGATTCCTCGAGGCTGCCCGGGCGGGCGCCAGGTATCTGCAAGCGAACGCGACGCTGACAGCAAACGATGGCCGCATGATCTTCCACAGCGAGCCGGAGAACAAAGAGCTGTTCTACCTCAGCTGGTGCCACGGTCCAGCGGGAACGGCGCGAACGTTTCACCGACTCGGGCGGGTGACCGACGCGGCGGAGTACTCGGAGTACGTACCCCGTCTCGCGCAGGCGATCGTCGACATGAAGGTCCCGGAGCGCTCGCCTGGTTTCTGGAACAACGTGAGTCAGTGCTGCGGCAACGCCGGCGTTATGGAGTTCTTCATCGCGCTCAACGGCGTGACGGGCGAAGAGAGACATCTCGAGTTTGCGAAACAGGTCGCGGTTGACACGCTGCAGCGGGGTACGGAAGAAGACGGAGGCCTGAGGTGGGTCCAGGCCGAACACCGGGTTCGCCCCGAGCTACTCATAGCTCAGACCGGCCTCATGCAAGGAGCGGCGGGCGTTGGCCTGGCCCTGCTTCACCTGGACGGCGTACAACAGGGACGAAGCCGGTTTGTAGCGCTACCGGACGATCCCTTCGTCGGCTGACTCACCCGGGAACCGCATCATTCGGTTCCCGGCGATTCTGATTCTGATCCCCCGCAACCCGCCGTCGAAGCGATAGCCGACACCGATTTCGTGGTAGCGTCAGATGGACTCTGGCCGCCAACCAGTTGCGGACAGACGACCGAGGTCGCGAGGGCGAACAACAGAGCCGGTTTCTGATTTGCCATATCTGGCGCGGAAAGACATGTGCTGGCGTTGATATAACAACGAGGGGCGCGCTGAGCGCGGCATAAGGCTAGTATGTGCGGAAAGCCCCAGCCCGTCCGCTACACCCCCGGAGGTTAGAGACGCCGTGCCCGTAAAACTGCAGGTGGCCATTCTGCTTGGACTCGTGGCCGGCCTTCTGTTGGGCCTGGCTGCGGCGATCACGCAGAGTCCGCTCCTGCTCGGCCTCGCCGAGGGAGTGGCGCCCATCGGCGAGGCGTTCGTCAACCTCCTGAAGATGATCGTCATCCCTCTGGTGGCGGCCGTCATATTCGTCGGCGTCGCCTCGCTGGGCGATCTGCGTCAGCTGGGCCGAATGGGCGGCGTGACGTTGACGTTCTTCGCCGTAACCAGCGTCATCGGCGTACTCATCGGGATGGGCGTGATGCGAGCTCTGCTGCCGCTCGCCAGCGAGGGGGCAGCGCAGGCGATAACGGAAGGCATGGTCGAGGCACCGACGCTGCCGGGACTCGTCGATTTCCTCTTGAGCCTCATTCCCGCCAATCCGTTCCAGGCGGCCGCCGAAGGTGCTTTGCTTCCGCTCATCGTCTTCGTGGTGATGCTTGCGGCGGCAACGGGCGCGCTTCCCGAACGCGAGCGCGATACGCTGGTCGGTTTCGCAAGGGCCATCGCCGCCGCGTTAATCAAGCTGACGCACTGGATCCTGTGGATCGCACCGATCGGTGTGTTCGCGTTGGCCGCGCCGGTCACGGCCCGCGCGGGTTGGGCGCTACTGCAAAGTCTGATCGCTTTCGTCGTCGCCGTGCTCGTCGCGCTGCTGATCTTCGTCGCCCTGATCTACATGCCGGCCATCCGCTTTTTCGCGCGAATGCCAGCGGCGAAGTTCCTCAGGGCGTGCGTCAGCCCGCAGGTCATCGCGGCAGCCACCGTATCCTCACCGGCCACGGTGCCCGCGATGCTCGAGGCCGCCGACGATGCGTTGGGAGCATCGAGCACGGTATCCGGCTTCGTCATCCCGCTGGGCGCCGGCATCGGTCGCGCCGGCAGCGCCGTCTTCCAGGGCGCCGGTTTGACGTTCCTCGCCTGGCTGTTCAGCGTGCCGTTGCCGATCTCGGGCATCGCCGGCGTCGTGCTGGCTACCGTCATCGTCTCGTTCACGGTGCCCAGCATTCCGGGCGGCAGCGTGCTGAGCATGGCCCCGGCGTTGGGCACGGTAGGGATTCCGCTTGACGGGCTGGCCGTGCTACTCGGCGTGGATCGGATACCCGATATGGCACGGACCGCCACGAACGTCACCGGAACCCTGGTGACGACTGCGGTGGTCGACCGTTTGGAGAATCGTTCTTAGTACTTCTCCTCCTCGGCGGGCCGTTTTGTCAGGTGCACTTCGTCCCGGCCCGGAGCACATTTTTCCGGTCAGTCGCCCATCCCGGAGCCCAAAGCCCAGTAACTCAGCGGCCGGCTCGACGGTACCATCCTTGCAACTGTTAATAGCTGAGTGAGTGAGGGGGGCCCCCCGGGGGTAGACCCCGAAAACACCTCGACCATCTGCAGATGTGTGCCCGAATGTTTGGGCGGTTCCATAGGAGGATCACTTGGGTACCGAGCTGGATGTGCTGGTGGGCGTGTTGATCGTGGCTGCTGTGATGTTGGTGGTTAGGATTCTCGATAAAAAGTCGACAGACGAGACACGCGAAGTCTAAGCTGGAAGCCGTTTTGCCGGACCGAGGGTTCGGCGAGCGAGAGAGCCCGGATTCAGCCTTCCGGGCTCTTTTTTTTATTGGCCTGTGAGCAGCCCCTCGATAGGGGATCGCCAGAACGCCCCTCATGCAATAGAATGAGTAATCCTCCAAGTGCCGAAACGTCCCAGAAACATAAGGTAGCGCCATGCGTTCAACGCCGATCTTCCGCTTTGTTCAAACATTCGCCCTGACTGTCGGTGCCGCCCTTTTCCTGTCGCCGAGCGCGCCCGCAAACGCCCAGGAAGCAGACCCCAACGTCGTGTATCCCGCGTCCCTTTTCGCGGACCTCGAGTATCGCTACGTGGGTCCGTCGCGTGGCGGCCGGGTGACGGCGGTGGCCGGGCACGCCGATCAGCCGGCGACCTTCTATATGGGGGCGACGGGAGGTGGCGTGTGGAAGACGACCGACTACGGGCGAAACTGGCGCCCCATATCCGACGGATTCTTCATGACGGGATCCATCGGCGCCATCGACGTCGCCGATTCGGACCCTGACATCCTGTACGTGGGCACGGGTTCGGATGGACTGCGGAGCAACGTGATTCCGGGCGTTGGCGTCTACAAATCGACGGACGCAGGGAAGACGTGGACACACGTTGGTCTGGAGCACACTGGGCACATCGGAGCGGTCATCATCCACCCCACCGATCCTAACGTCGTCTTTGTGGCGGCCATTGGAAACGCTTTCGGGCCTAACGAGGAGCGGGGCGTCTATCGCAGCACGGATGGCGGCGCGAGTTGGGAGCAGGTGCTGTTCGTCTCCGATTCAACGGGCGCCGTCGATCTGGAATTCGCGCCCGATGACCCCACGACGATCTACGCGGCAACCTGGCGAGCCGAGCGAAAGCCCTGGACGATCATCTCCGGCGCCCGCGAAGGAGGCATTTACAAGTCGACTGACGGTGGTGAAAGCTGGACTAAACTGACGAATGGGCTACCCGGCGACCTGGTCGGCAAGGCGGATCTGGCCGTTTCCGCGGCCAACCCGGCGCGCGTCTACGCGCTCATCGAGGCGGAGCCGGGGGGTGGGCTCTATCGGTCGGAGGACCGGGGGGCGCATTTCGAGTTGGTCAATGACCGGGCCGCGCTGGTGAACAGGCCGTTCTATTACATCAACGTCGATGCCGATCCCACGGATTCGGATGTCGTCTACGTGAACACCGGGAGCTATTGGAAGTCGGTCGATGGTGGGGCGACGTTCGAGCGTCGCTCCACACCCCACGGCGACAACCACGACATGTGGATCAATCCGAACGATCCTGACGTTTTCGTTCAGTCGAACGACGGCGGAGCCAATGTGACGGTGGACGGCGGTAGGACGTGGTCAACGCAACACAACCAGCCCACGGCCGAGCTCTACCAGGTCTATGTCGATGACGCGTTTCCCTACCGGCTATATGCCGGTCAGCAGGACAATACGACGATCGCCGTGCCCAGCCTGCCGCCTTATCGGGCACCCGGGGGACCGACCGCGCATTGGGAGGCGATCGGCGGTTGTGAGACCGGTCCCGCCGTACCAAAGGTGGGCGATCCCGACATCGTCTACAGCAACTGCAAGGGACGTTTCGGGCGCTACAACCGGCGAACCGGTCAGGAGCAGCAGTACTGGGTCGGAGCTCAGTACATGTACGGCCATAACCCGAAGGACCTGATCTATCGGTTCCAGCGCGTGTCGCCTATCGAAGTGACGGCGCTCGATCCCGGCGTTGTT
>JBDHJS010000042.1:0-30339 GCA_039586795.1 Gemmatimonadota bacterium | reverse complement strand
TCCCGCGGCTCGGTTCCTTTCTTCCGTTCAGCACGAAGGGCTCGATCGACGGGAAAGGGGTGATCTACGGCGGCCCGGCCTCCGATGCCCCCGCCCTCACCGCTGACGACGTGGAGGACAAACTCGTCGTCCTCGGCGTGCCGGTCACTTCTACAGGTCGACCGAACATCCAGACGATCAACCGCCAGGCGCTTCAGACCTACCTGTCGGCGGCGGGCGTGGCGATAACGGCGCTTGAGATGCTGCCGCCGGGCTGGGCGGACTTCATGATGCAGCCGCGCACGGTGATGTCCGGCGGCGACGTTCCCGAAGGCACGCTCGGGTTGTTCGTCAGTCAGGATGTGGCGGAGCGACTGGTCGGCGCGCCGCTCGCCGACGCTGCGGTGGGCGCGAGCGGCACGACGATCGAGGGGACAATCGGCTTCGTCGAAGAGACGGCCCGTTACGCAGCCCGGAACGTGGTGGCGATCGTCCGCGGCAGCGACCCCGGGCTTCGGAACGAGTACGTCGCCATCGGGTCGCACAACGACCACGTGGGCACGTCAGGAACCCCGGTGGACCACGATTCGCTGTGGGCGTTCCTCAACGTGGTTCGGCCGATGGGCGCCGAGAGCCCGAACCGGCAGGCGACCGCCGAAGAGGCGGTGCGTGTCCAGGCGATCATCGACAGCCTGCGAGCGATCAGATCGCCCCGCATCGATTCCGTCTTCAACGGCGCCGATGACGACGGCTCCGGCTCCGTCGCCATGCTGGAGGTCGCCGAGGCCTTCGCCACCAGCGCCACGAAGCCGCGGCGCTCGATCATCTTCGTCTGGCACACCGGCGAAGAGGTCGGGCTCTACGGCGCCGGCTGGTTCACGGAGAATCCGACGGTACCTCGAGAGAATGTCGTGGCGCAGCTCAACCTCGACATGGTCGGCCGCGGCAAGGCGAGCGACATCGAGAACGGCGGACTCAACTACATCCAGTTGATCGGGTCCCGTCGTCTTTCCACCGAGCTGGGCGACCTGGTGGAAGAGGTGAACGTCCGCGACGGCTTCAACTTCGAGTTCGACTATCAGTACGACGCCGACGGCCACCCACAGAACTACTACTGCCGCAGCGATCACTATATGTACGCCCGCTATGGGATACCGATCGTCTTCTTCAGCACTGGCAGTCACCAGGACTATCACCAGCTGACCGATGAGGCGCAGTACATCGACTACGAGAAGTTGGAGAAGGTGAGTGAGTTTGTGTACGCGCTCGCCCTGACGATCGCCGATCTCGATCACCGCGTTGTGGTGGACAAACCGATTCCGGACCCGAACGCGCCGTGTCGACAGTAGACGGTGGACGGTAGACGGTAGGGGGTAGTGCTAGTCTAGTAGCTTGAGTACGAGTTCAGCGTTGCGGCGGCCGGCGCCCAGATTGGCTTTCACATAGTCAAGAGCATGGGTGCCGGCCGCTTTGCGTGCAGACGCGTCGGTGAGCCAGCGGCCGAGCTTCGCTTCGGCTGAAGCCCAATCTTCGATGACGACGGCCCCGCCGTGTTCGATCAGCTCGCCGGCCTCCCGGGCATTGGCGTGGTTCGGGCCGAAGAGGACCGGCGCGCCCAGCGCCGCCGGCTCGAGGACCGAGTGCAGGCCGCGCTTGGCGAAGCCGCCGCCCACGTACGCGATATCGGCTAGCGCGTAGAGCTCGCCCAGCACACCGACCTTGTCGACAACGACAACGGCGGCCGGCTGTGCTTCGCCGTTCTCGATCTGCGATAACCGAACGTGCGGCAGCTCGTCCATCTCCAAGTGAGCTTCCAAACGGACCAGGTGGTCATTGGTCGGCTCGTGGGGGACCAGAACGGCCCGCAGCTCCGGGTGACGCGCCCGGAGATGCGCGATCGCCGGCACCAGGTGTCGCTCGCCCTCCGGCCACGTCGAGCCAGCGACCAACGTCACACCCGAATGATCATCGAGGAGCGAGACCGGCGGCTTGCTCCGATCGATGGCCTCCGCCCGCGCCCAGACCTGATCGAATCGGGCGTCGCCCGTGACCTCCACCCGGTCGGCGTGAACGCCCAGCAAGGCTAGCCGCGCCGCATCTTCCGTGGAGATAGCGCCTACGGCGTCGAGCCGCTCGTACGTGGTTTGCAGAAAGCCACGGGTCGGCCACTTCAGGCGGCTCGAGTTGGGCGCCAGCGTGCCGCTGACCAGCGCGAGCTTCACATCGCGCCAGCTAGCGACCCGCGTCACGTTCGGCCACACATCCAGCTTGCCAAACACGATGGCGCTGGGCCTCACCAGCTCCATCACCTTCTTCAGGTCATCCACGACATCAAAGGGCAGATAGTCTGCGAAGTCGGCCGGCATCTGGTCCGCCAGCTTCTGTGCGGAGGGAGAGAAGTAGGTGTAGAGAATCTGGATGTCAGGTCGAAGATCGCGCAGCGCCTCGATCACCGGGCCCGTCTGTAGACCTTCGCCGACGCTGGGCGCGTGGAACCAAACAAGCGGTGAGTCAGTCCGGTTATCCGTTGCCCATCGCTCGAACCGCTCCAGCAGTTCCCGTCGGCCCTCGACGCTCCGCTTCGCCTTCTCCGGCAGGAAGGGCGCGTGAGGAAGGACACGGCGCACACCCTCTGTTCCCCAATCGTAGAGCACCTCGCTGAACTTCATGGACTGAACTTGAAACGTGAACGGCGCGACGGCAACGGGAAGCGTCAAATGCAGACCTCTGAGCGTTAGTTCAGAAAGGGAGAATCCCTTCAGATAACTGCGACCGATGTCACATGATCGGGCGTGATCGATCTACTATTTCCGTGACACGAGGGTCACCCCGCGATAGCGATGCGCATTACGCTGCATACGTGACCAGGGTCGTCGCGCCCCGCTATGCGCTCCGCCATCTTGGCTGCTGTCGGTACCGATCAGCAGAGTCAATCGCCAACGAGCTAGAGGAGCAGGAAAATGGACGAGAAGAAGAAGCCCATCAGGATCGAGCTCACAGAGGAGCAGAAGAAGCTGATCCGCGATGCCACGGGCAAGGATGCGTCGGCCGTCGAGCTGACCGCCGAGGAGCTCGAAGAGCGGGTGTCCCCGCGTCGGATGTTTGAGAAATAGCGTCAACCACCAGACACTGGATCGCGGGGCGGTTGCCATGCGTGGTCGCCCCGCGATTTTTTGGCCCGCTGCTCAGGCAAATTCGCTGGACGATCCCCAGTTGACAATCAGCTGATACTCGGGTGACGGGCCGTTCCTATAGTGATTTCCACAGAAGGCTCGTCGGTGCGGCTGGTCCCGTGGAATCAGCCTCAGCCCATCTGCCCGATGCGAGGGGTCAGCAGGCGCCGGCGGGCCTTTTGGTAAGGTGTTGCTGCCTCCCGAGACCCTCCCGATCTTAGGCCCGAAGCCCGGACCCGTTCCACCAGAACAGGGACTTATCCGACGTGCGCTATATCGGCAACAAGAGCAAGCTGATCCCGTTCATCAACGGCGCCCTGAAGGAGCTGGACATCGCCGGTGGGACGGCGTGCGACCCGTTTGCCGGGACCGCTGCGGTGGCGAAGTTCCTGAAGGGCCACGAATACGCGGTGACGACGAGCGATATCATGTCGTTCAGCTTCGCCCTGCAATGGGCCTACGTCGTGGTGGATGCGGCACCGACGTTCAGAAGCCTGGCAGACCAGATCCCGCTCGGCGACGATCCATTGAGCTCGGTCACCGGCCATCTCAATGCCCTCGATCCGGAGTCGAGCTTCATCTACGAGCATTTCTGCCCCGAGGGCCATGCCGGCTCGGAGCACGAGCGTCGATACTTCACAGCAGAGAACGCAGGAAAGATCGACGCGATCCGACACCGCATCCATGATTGGCAAGCGACCGGCCTGGTCGACGACGGCGAGTACTACGTGCTGCTCGCCGGCCTGATCGAAGCCGCCGATCGCGTCGCCAACACCACCGGCGTCTACGCCGCCTACGTGAAGAGCTGGCAGCCTAACGCCACACGCCCGCTCCGCCTCAGGCCGCCCCTTCTCGTGACGGGCACAGGGCGCGAGCACCGGGCCTACCAGCGGGACGCCATCGAGGTAGTTCGGGACCTGCCGACATTCGATCTCCTGTACCTCGACCCGCCCTACAACACGCGCCAGTACGCGGGCTACTACCACATCCCCGAGATCATCGCCGAAGGCTGGTTCGACGAACCGCCGAAGCTACGGGGCAAGACGGGACTGCCCGAGGACGCCGACAAGCGATCCGACTGGTCGCGGCGGCGGCAATGCGAGGGCGCTTTCGGCGACCTCGTCGCCGCTGCCGACTGCCGTCACATTCTGCTGAGCTACAACTCGGAAGGGATCATCTCCGAGGAGAGGATCGAGAGCGTGATGCGGGAACGCGGCGTAGCCGATACCTACCAACGGCTGGAACAGCCTTACAAGCGCTACCGGTCGGATCGTGACAGCGAGACCCGTCGTTACAAGGGGGACCAGGTCAACGAGCGTCTCTACTACGTGCGTACCCGGTAGAACATTTGTTGGGTGGAAGGCGTATAGTTATTCGGATAGCTTTTTGACGGCTGGCATCGCTCCCCCGCCGCCAGCACGTGCAGCGACTGTGGAACTTCCCACGGAAGCCGCGGCAGGATGTCCGGTTTCGATGGAGGAACATATACATGTCACCGCTGTGGTTGGGCAAAGCCGAACCCGACGGCAAGAAGACTCGCGGCGAAGCGACCAAGAAATCCAAGAAGGAGCGTCGCTCGGGCAACGATCGCCGAAGCGGACGCGAACGTCGCAGCCGCCGCAAGCGCGACCGTACCAAGAAACCGCTGTATCGCGATGATCTCGACCGCCATCTCTGGTCGTGGGCCGGGTCCAAGCCATCGCGCAAGAAACGAGAGAAAGCGACTGCCGAGCGTAAACGCAAGTTCGCCGGCGTGATCGCTTCAGCGGCCGGTGCCCTGGGCGCCGCCGGGCTCTCCTGGTTCCTCTACCAGAAGATCCGCCAGGAAGAGCAGGAAGAGGATCCCATCGCCAGGCAGGCTGACCTGGACGAAGCGGACTTCGAGTCATGAGCGCCGAACGCAAGATCGAGATCTTCCACTACAACGCCTTTACCGAGGCGCCGTTCGCCGGCAACCCGGCTGGCGTCGTCGTGGATCCCAAAGACCTCGACCCGGAAGAGATGCAGCTGGTCGCCCGGCAGATGAACCATGCGGAGACCGCATTCCTGGTCCCGCCCTCCAACCCCGCCGCCGACATACGGCTGCGTTGGTTCACGCCGACCACCGAAGTCGACCTCTGCGGGCACGCCACTATCGCCACGTTCACCGCCGCCGCCGAGCACGGCGTGTTCGACGTCGAGGAAGGCGGCGAGCGAGTCCTCAAAGTGGAGACCCTGTCGGGCCTGCTGCGCATCCGGATCACGCGGGTCGGCGGGAAGCCCCGCATCGCAATGCAGATTCCGGTTCCGACGTTCGCGCCGCTCGGGCTCGATCGCCAGGCGTTTGCGGACACCTGGAACATCGGACTGGACGAGCTTTCCGGCGACTGGCTGGTAAACACCGGCATCAACTACTGGTACATTCCGGTTCGCGACCGATCGGCCCTCGGCCGGGTGACCCTGGACGCGGAGCGGCTGGCCGGCTTCGACGACACGGCCTGCTTCACCTTCTTCACCCGCGACACCATCGACCGCGACTCGGACTGGTTCCTCCGTTTCTTCGCGCCGTTCCACGGCGTAGACGAAGACATCGTTACCGGCAGCGCGCAGGGGCCGATGGGCGTCGTCTATCTGAGCCTGAACCAACCGAGCGCGAGCGAGGGTTGGACTGAACTGAAGGGTGAGCAGGGTGATCTGATGGGTCGGCCGGGGCGCGTGATCGTGCGTGTCGAAGAAAAAGACGGCGCAGTCAGCGATCTCGAGATCGCCGGCGGCGCCGTCGCGATGCTGGAAGGAACGGTCCGGGTCTAGCCGCTTCGGTATATCCTAACCGAACTCATCTTCCTCCTCGACTTCGGTCGACCAGCGTCGCCACCACTGGCGATCCTCTTCCTCCATCTGGCGGGCGAAGTCGTTGACGATCCGCTGCGCCTCCACGACCTCCGGGACATCTTCCTCGTCCGGGAAGAACTGGTCCGTGAAACGCACTTCGTATTCGAAAAGGTGCGAACGCAGATCTCCGAACAGCTTGATCAGCTCGGGGGTCGCCTCCAGAAGCGTACCTTCCTCATCCAGCCTGATGATCGCATCCGCGAGATTAAGCAGATCCTGCCGGAGCTTGTTCGGGTCCACCCCATGATCGTCAGCCATCGATTCGTCCCCTCCCCAGTGGTTTTCCCGGCCACCGTCCGCGGCTCTGGCCGCGGCTGCCGGTTCGTGCCGACGCCACCCCTATGTAACCCTCAAAACCCGAAGGGTGCCCTCGCGATCCGAGTGAATCTGGATCGCCAGAAGCTTCGTTGAGTATAATAACGCACGACGCAAGACTTTTCCATCACCGGAACAGAATTGATGGCCCGTAGAACCGGAACCGCTACGCTGCCCCTGCATACAGGTCGGGCGCCCCGCTGGCTGTTTCACCGCATGACCGCGCTCGGCAGGGCACTGACTGAAGCCATCGTGATCGAGCACGGCGCCTCCGAGTTCTTGCGACGGCTCTCCGATCCCTTCTGGTTCCAAGCGTTCGGCTGCGTCCTCGGCTTCGACTGGCACTCGAGCGGCGTGACCACCACCGTCTGCGGCGCGCTCAAAGCCGGACTGGCCGGTGCCGAGGCGGACACGTCGATCTACGTGGCCGGCGGCAAAGGCAAGGCATCACGGAAGACGCCGGACGAGCTGCGGTCCAAGGCGGAACCGTTGGGCCTGGACGGCGAGGCGCTGGTCTACTCCAGCCGTATGTCGGCGAAGGTGGATAGCGCGGCCGTACAGGACGGTTTCCAGGTCTACCACCACTCCTTCTTCTTCACACCTGCCGGCGAGTGGGCGGTGGTCCAGCAGGGGATGAAAGAGAGTGGCAACGCGGCCCGGCGCTACCACTGGTTAGGCTCGGCCGTCGACGATTTCGTCTGCGAGCCTCATTCCGCGATCTGCGCCGACGGGCAGGAACAGACGGTCCTCAACTTCGTGGCCCGGGAATCGGGTGACGCCCGGCAAGCGGCGGCGCAGATCGCGCGTGAAGAGCCGGGAAGAACACAGAAGGAAGTGGCCGACTTGCTCCGCCTGACATTGCCCAAGCGGCACCATGTCGATGTTCGAGCCGACATCGCCCCGCGCAACCTATCGAAGGTGCTGCTCACCACATACGAAGCGCAGCCGAACAACTTCGAGGCGCTGCTCGCGCTGAAGGGCGTTGGTGCGAAGACGGTCAGGGCGTTGGCGTTGATCGCGGAGCTCTCTTATGGCGCTCCGGCAAGCTACCGCGACCCGGCCCGCTTCAGCTTCGCGCACGGCGGCAAAGACGGGTATCCTTATCCCGTGGATCGCGAGAACTACGATCGATCTATCGACTGGCTACGGGAGGCTGTACAACATGCTCGCATCGGAGAAACCGACCGGATGCAAGCCCTGAAAAAGCTGTCACGGTGGGAGGCGTCGTGAGGCGCGCAGCGATCTTGCTCATTCTGTCCTCCTCCGCCCTCGCCTGCTCACCGGGTTACGTGCTCCGCGCCGCTTGGGAGGAAGCGCGGATACTGGCGCGCCGCCGACCTATGATAGAGGTGCTCGACGACCCGCAGCTCGACCCGGTGACCCGCGGCAAACTCGAGCTCGTGGTCCAAGCGCGCACCTTCGCCGGCCGCGACCTGAACCTGGACGTCGGCGACAGCTATACGTCCTATGCCGATATCGGTCGCGACACCCTCGCTCTCGTGATCTCCGCTAGCCCACCCGATCAGTTGACCGCTTACACCTGGTGGTTCCCGATCGTCGGCCACGTTCCGTACAAAGGCTTTTTCAGCCTCGAAGCGGCGCGGAAGGAACAGCGAAAGCTGGAGGAGAAGAACTACGACACGTACTTGAGGACAACCTCGGCGTTCAGCACTCTGGGTTGGTTTCCCGACCCGCTGCTCAACACCGCGTTGCGACAAGACAGCGTCGGTCTCGTAGAGACGGTCATTCACGAGCTGACCCACAACACGCTGTTCATCAGCGGGCAAGTCAAGTTCAACGAAAGCTTCGCCAACTTCGTCGGATCGGTGGGCGCGGTCGAGTTCTTCTGCCAGCGAACCCGGGACGAAGCGCTTTGCCAGACGGCTCGCGACCGATGGACCGACACCGTGTTGCTGAGCGAGTTCCTGGACCAGCTGTGGGATGACCTGGAGGAGCTATACGCCGAGGCCTTGCCCATCGAAGACCTGCTGGGGCGCAGAGAATCGCTGTTGGCCGAATCCGCCGAGCGGTTCAGGACGGAGTTTGCGCCGCAGATGAAAACCCGCGGCTTCGCTCGCTACGACCCAACGCGCATCAACAACGCGACGCTGATCGCCCGGCACCTCTATTTTCACCGTCTGTCCCTCTTTAAGAGCATCTACGAAACGGCGGGGAGCCTGACAGCGGCTTTTGAACACATAGCGCAAGCCATCAAGGATGCGGACGATCCGTGGACCGCACTGGAGCCGTAGAAACACCTTGCCATCGCCGGATCGGCGTGCCAGTTTCGCTGCGCGATGACCACAACGGATGACGGCCCATGCAGTTGATCACACTAAGGAATCTGACAGCCGCTACACTGCTGCTGGGATCGCTGGCTTGCAGCGACCCAATTACTCCGGAGAGCCTCGCCGGCGAGTACAATCTGGTGTCCGCCGACGGCAGTTCGATCCCGGCGACCATCGCAACCAGCGACACTCTGGTGGTCACCGAGGTGACGGGCGGTCGACTCGTTCTTTTGGCAAACCAGAACTACTCGCTCTTTGTCGACTTTCGAATCACCAATCCGCAACAGCCGGGAAACCCGACAACGGAACGCTTCACGGACGTCGGTCCCTACACGTTTGGCGAGGGTCTGCTGATGTTCGAATCGACGACGCCGGGAACCACATGGTTCGGTGAGGTCGACGGCACGGAGATCACGGTCGGTATCGGCGAGCCCGATTTTCTCTTGGGTCGGCTCGACGTGACATTCCGGAAGCAGTCCGGCGGCTGACTATGAGAGCAGCGCAACCGCAAACAAAGTGAGATCATGAAACGCAGACTAATTGCTCTGGTTTTTCTCCTTCCGATCGGTATAATCGCGATCGCGTGTTCGGACGACACAACAAGTCCGGCCGACATTGCCGGGCTCTACCGCTTGCTCGACGTGGACGGCGAAACGCTGCCTGCAACGACGGACAGCACGGGGACGGAGGTCACTGAGGTGACTGCCGGCACGCTATCGATCGATCCGGACGGACGCTACACGATGGCGATAACCTACGAGACAACGCCGACCGGCGGAGCGCCGGTACCCGGCCTCTACTCGGAGGAAGGGATCGCCACGATGACCAGCGAAAGCACCTTCACCCTTGAGCCCAACCTGGGCGGCAGCTGGACGGGGATCGTGGAGGGCGCCAACCTCCGGGTGGCGGTGCTGATCACGGACATCTCTGACACATCGGTGGAGTTGCGCCTCACTCCGGCCTGATCTGAGCCAACAGCCGGGCCGGCATTGAATTCCGGCCCGGCCTCCATATCTATTATGGGTTTCCGAACTCGCGGGGCGGGCCGGGAGCCCGTCCTTTTTCTCATATAGACCCAGTTGGAGCTATGGCTGAGCGCTACGACCCGGTCGCGGTCGAGACGAAGTGGCAGAAGCGCTGGGATGAGACCCGCCTGAACAATGTCGACATAGACGGGGCGGCGAATCCCTTCTACAACCTTATGATGTACCCCTACCCATCGGCGGAGGGGCTGCACGTGGGGAACGTGTACGCTTTCACCGGCGCCGACATCCACGGCCGCTTCAAGCAGCTGCAGGGGAACGACGTCTTCGAGCCCATCGGGTTCGACGCCTTCGGCATCCACTCGGAGAACTTCGCCCTCGAGCGGCGCACTCACCCGATGGAGCTGATCCCGTCGAACATCGCCAACTTCACCCGGCAGCTGAAGCGCATGGGGTTCATGTACGACTGGGACCGGGTGGTCGACGTCACCCAGCCCGAGTACTACAAGTGGACCCAGTGGATCTTCCTGCAGCTCTATAAGGCCGGGCTGGCGGAGCGCCGCCAAGCGCCGGTCAACTGGTGCCCGTCGTGCAAGACCGTGCTGGCCAACGAGCAGGTCATCGACGGCCGCTGCGAGCGCTGCAGCAGCGAGGTGACTCAGCGGTTCCTCGACCAGTGGTTCTTCAAGATCACCGACTTCGCCCAGCGGCTGCTGGACAACCTGGAATGGATCGACTGGTCCGATTCGACCAAGCGGCTACAGCGGAACTGGATCGGTCGCTCCGACGGCGCCGACATCGATTTCGAGATCGTCGGCCACTCGGACAAGAAGCTGCGCGTCTTCACCACACGGCCCGACACGCTGTTCGGCGCCACCTTCATGGTGCTGGCGCCCGAGCATCCGTACATGCAGGAGATCACGACCGACGAGCACCGCTCCGAGGTCGAGTCGTACGTCCGGAACGCCCTGGCCATGGACCTGGTCGAACGACGCAAGGCAGGAGAGGAGCGACAGAAGACCGGTGTCGACACCGGGGCGAAGGCGATCAACCCGGTCACCGACGAGGAGATCTCGATCTGGGTGGCCGACTACGTGCTGATGGAGTACGGGCACGGCGCCATCATGGGCGTGCCGGCGCACGACGAGCGCGACTTCGAGTTCGCGACCCAATACGATCTGCCGATCCGCATCGTCGTCATCCCGGCCGACCAATATGAGGGTTTCGACCCGGACGCCGACCTCGAGGCCGCCTTCACCGAGCACACCGAGGATGAGGTGCTGGTCAACTCCGGCAAGTTCGATGGCGTCCCGGCGGCGCAAGCGATCAAAGAGATCACCGACTGGCTCGCCTCGCAGGGGCGCGGCGAGCACGCGGTGAACTACCGGATACACGACTGGTGTATCTCCCGGCAGCGCTACTGGGGGCCGCCCATCCCGGTCATCCACTGCGAGAAGGACGGCGCTGTCCCGGTGCCGGAGGAAGATCTGCCTGTGGTCCTGCCCCACGTGGAGAACTTCCGGCCCGACGAGAGCGGCATCGGTCCGCTGGCCCGCGACCCGGAGTTCCTTAACGTCGAGTGCCCGAAGTGTGGCGGCCCGGCGAAGCGTGAGACCGACGTCTCGGACACCTTCCTCGACTCGGGCTGGTACTTCATGCGCTACCCGTCGACGGACAGGCACGACGTTCCGTTCGACGCGAACCGCACCAAGAAGTGGCTGCCCGTCGACATGTACATCGGCGGCGAGGAGCACGCCGTGCTGCACCTGATGTACTCGCGCTTCCTCACCATGGCGCTCCACGACCTGGGGCACCTGCCGTTCGAGGAGCCGTACGAGAAGTTCCGCAAGCACGGACTGATCATCCGGGAAGGCGCCAAGATGTCGAAGTCCCGCGGCAACGTGGTGATACCCGACGAGTACGTAGAGCAGTACGGCGCCGACACGTTCCGCACCTATCTGATGTTCCTCGGCCCCTACGAAGAGGGCGGCGACTTCCGCGAGCAGGGGATCACCGGCATCGCCCGCTTCTTCGATCGCGTCTGGGACGCGGCGAACGGCGAGCTGGGCGACGGGCCACCGGAGACGGAGGAGATCGAGCAGAAGCTGCACGCCACGATCAAGAAGGTGACCGAGGATATCGCCAGCCTGCAGTACAACACCGCGATCGCCGCGATGATGGAGTACCTGAACATCGCGCGTGCCAGTGGCCGCGCGGCGCGCCGCTCCGAGATCGAGCCGCTGGTCGTCATGATCGCGCCCTTCGCGCCCCACCTGGCGGAGGAGCTATGGCAGCATCTCGGCCATGGCGATTCGATCTTCACCGGTACCAACTGGCCAGCATACGATCCAAAGCTCGCCGTCGCCGACGAGGTCGACATCGCCGTGCAGGTGAACGGACGGCTGCGGGCCACCATCTCGGTTCCGCGCGGCGCATCCGAGGACGAGGTGAAGGAGAAGGCGCTGGCCGAGGATGGCGTGCAGCGTCACATGGACGGGAAGCAGATCCGCAAGGTGATCTTCGTGCCCGACCGGCTGATCAACATCGTGGTGGGGTAGTTTCGGTAGCGTCCGGTGAGGGTCGGGCGCGCCCTTCCAAACACGATTCGTCCCTCCCAGTAGCTCTAGCTCACTCCCTTTGAGGATCTGATGACAGCCGCGACCTATTGTGGTCGCGGTCTGTGAGGCTGTTTGGCGATAAGCGCGCCCGATACCGAGTCCGTCATCTCATGGCCAAGGTGCCCCGTGGCGGAATTGGTAGACGCGCCCGTTCGCCAGATGGGTGACCGCAAGGTCGTGTGGGTTCAACTCCCACCGGGGGCACGCCACCATTTTCGCAGCCTGCGCCGGCATTCGGCTTGACCGGTGAACAGCGAGCAGCTAGCTTTTAATTGTCTGGCGAACGGGAAACACATTCCGTTACGGAGAGAGCCCGGGAGCACCGCTCCCGGGCTCTTTGCTTGCCTGCCGCAGCGCGCCGCCGTAGCTTTAGATAGATAGATGGGCTGGGTGAAGCACCGTGCACTCTGCACGAAGGTGACCAGCCGTGTTGTACGGGAAATACTCTGTATGTCGAGCGCCGGCATGCCGCCATTGTATCGGCCTGCCGGCCTTTTTCTTCCTCGCCGCCTGCCACGATGACGCGCCCACCGAACCCAGCGGCACTCGGGTCGGGCCCGCGGGCGGGAACTTCGTCTTCGCCGACGGCGCCGTCAGCCTCGTCGTCCCGCCGGGCGCCGTCTCGCAGGACGTTACGGTCAACGTCGATCCGGCGAGCGGCTATCCCGACAGCTGGACCGTGGTGGATGGCACGGTCTACAGCTTCGCACCGGAAGGAATCGAGTTCGACCTCCCGGTACAGCTCATCATCAAGTACGACCCCGGGCGGTGGCCGTCCCGCGTCGAGGCGCAGGACCTGGCGATCTACGAGGCCAACGACGCATTCTGGCAGCCGGTCGGTGACAGCGAGGTCGACGAGGCGGACAACACCGTTTCCACGATCATCGACGGGTTCAGCGTGATGGGTGTGCTGGGTGTGCCCGCCGATGTCACGGGGCGGATCGCGACGCCAGATCAGCTGATGAAGGTTGGCCAGAGCGTGACCTTCCATGCGGCGGTCGAGGACTCCTCGGATGCGTGGGTGCCCGGCAGCGTCGGCTGGTCGGCGTCGCGTTCCGACGTAATCTCAATCGATGAGGTCGGCGCGGACTCGTGCGTGGTAACGGCCCTCGCGCCGGGCGAGACGGACCTCGTCGCTATCCTCGATGCGGTGTTCGTAGATCAGTTCGTTGACCGTGCAAACATTCGGACGGCGCGACCGGACGATATCGAGCCCGGGACCGAACGATGGCGATTGGCGTTGCCCTTTGGCGGTCCAGGCTCCAGTAGTGCCCCAGCGCTCGACGGAAGCGACAGAATCTATGTGTTAGCAGGAGTGCAAACGCTGCTCGCGATCGACGGCGACGGCAACCTCCTCTTCAGAGAATGGACATGTTCGTCGACACTCACGATGCCAGCCGTTGCCGTGGACGGGCGCGCCCACGTCGCCGGGCATTCATGCACGCAGCGCCACGCGCTTGATGGGTCAATCGAGTGGATGGTGCCGACAGGTGATACCGATGCCGCGCCGGCCGTCGGTCCAGATGGATCCGTGGCTGTTCTGTGGGCAGATGGCGAAGATGCCGTGATGCTCAGTCGGATCTCCTCTCAGGGTATCGAGCTCTGGCGCGATACCCTGTTCCTCGAACGGATCACGCAGTGGACCGCCCCGGCGATTGCGTCGAACGGCGATATCTATGCGCAGGTGAAAGGACCCGAATATGGCGGGTTTCTATGGCGAGTTGGCACGAATGGATCGATTCGTTGGATGCGAGAGCTCCGTGGGAGGGAGCTCTACACCGGCCCGGCCCTCATCACCGACCGGGTGGTCATCGCCGACTACGAAGGTTACGCGGCATTCGACTCGGCGGGGACGCTTCTGTGGCAGATCGACATTGCCGCTTCGAAATCGCCGCCTGTGATAGACGCCGACGGTAATATCTTCTTCCAGACCTTCACCGGCTTGGCGAGTTACGACATTACTGGAAATCAACGGTGGGCCACCGACTCTGTCTGGGCCAACGCCGCGGAGTACGACCACATAAGCGCCCCTACCCTGTTGTCGGACGACAACCTGCTGGTCAAGTGCAGCCGTCAACGTGGCACAGCCATCAACGAACTTTGTGGGGTGCGGAGACTAGATGGGGGCCTCGTGTGGCGCACCGACTTTGGAGGCTACATCGAGGGATCTCCAGCCGTAGCGCATGACGGTACGATCTACCTGTTCTACAGGGAAACTTGGGGTGGAGGGCAGGTCTATTTGCTGGCCCTCTGGGGCGACTCGCCACCGCTCACCGAGGGGTGGCCCACCGAGGGCGGCGGCATGGGACGCCTCCGCCGGCAGCAGCCGTAGGAGCAGCGCCATGTTTCGCTCACGTCGGGCGCTCCCCTTCCTCGCCTTTGCAGTCATCGCAACGCTAGCCGCGGCGTGCGACGGCGACTCACCCACCGAACCCAGCGGGACGCTCGTCGGGCCCGCGGGCGGCAGCTTCCTGTTCGCCGACGGAAACGTCGCCCTCTTTTTCCCCCAAGGGGCACTTTCCCAGGACGTCTACATCTCGGTCGAAACTGCTGGACGCTACCCGGACAGCGCCCGGGTGGTGGACGGCACCGTCTACGAGTTCCGGCCCTCGATTCCCACTTTCCTTGCCGCCTGACCTGCGGCTGGCTCTCTCGTAGATCAGAGACTGGGCAGCCAGCTCACCATCAGGTTGAAGATGCTGAGCAGCAGCGCGCCGAAGAAGGCCGATCCAAAGCCCTTGATCCGTACGCCAGGCACGATGGCCGCCGCCAGCCAGAGCATCAACGCGTTGATCACCAGCAGGAACAGACCCAGCGTCAGAACAGTGATCGGCAGGGTCAGCAGCACCATCAGCGGCCGAACGAAGCCGTTCACCAGGCCCAGGGCCAGGGCGGCCATCAGCGCGGCACCCCAGTTCTTGACCTCGAACCCATCCACGATCTTGGCGACCAGCAGCACCAGCAGCGACGTAACGCCGATGTGAAGTACAAACTCGACCATCTAAGACCCCACTGTCTTGGGTATACATCCCAACGCTCTTCCCCTCTCCCACTCCCTACACTACGGAGAAGGTCCATCATTGGTTACAGACGGAACGCGGTGGCGCCGTCGCGTCCGCCGCGGCAGGCTCTTTCATTCCTACCTTCAGACTGCGCTTTCCGTGAGGCGGTAACTCAACGCTCTGGGGACCAGCAGGGCGCAGTATCCACAGCGCCGTCATCCGTCAACTTCACGATCAACGGGATGACAACGCTGTGGTAGTAGATCTCGAGATCGCCGTCGCGATCCGTGGCGATGGCTACCCTCGTGCCGTCCGGCGACCACGCGGGCGCGATATCCGTCCCCGGGTCGCTCGTCACCCTCACCTCATTCTCCGTCGCGACGTCTATCGTATAGACATCCCAGTTGCCGTCTCGGTCGGTGGCGAAGGCAATCGTCGCGCCGTCCGGCGACCAGGCGGGACTGACGTCGGCTGCGAGGTTAGCGGTGAGGACGCGCGTTCCCGATCCGTCCGTCTCCATGACGTAGATCTCAGCGCTGGTCAGCCGGTCGCTGCTGAACGCGATCATCTCTCCGTCCGGCGACCAGGCCGGCGACAGGTCTTCCGAGGCGTGATTCGTCAGATTGGCGTCGCCGGTTCCGTCGTCATTCATGGTGTAGATCTCGGTGGTCGCCGTATCATTAAAAAAGTAAGCGATCTGCTGGCCATCGGGCGACCACGTCGGCTCACCGTCGTACACTACGTTATCGGTCACTTGTACGATCCCCGAGCCATCGATGTTCACAACGTAGACTTCGAAGTCGCCATCCCGATCGCTTTCGAAGGCAATCCGCGTTCCGTCAGGTGAAATGATCGGCGCCTGGTCGTTGGCCGGGTCGTTGGTGATCCGAAAAAGGTCGGTGCCTCGATCGGTCATGCTGTAGATCTCGCTGTTGCCGTCGCGCTCGCTGGCGAAGATGATCCGATCGAGCAACGCCGGCGTACAGACCACGGAGAACGTCGTCTCAGCGACGGCGCCGCCGGTAACGTTCACCGTTCTCGGATTCTCCCCACCCACCGTGCAGTTCACCGACACGCCTTCTAGCCTCACCGTATAGTCGCCTGGCATCAGCGTCTCGAAGCTCACAGTCCCGTTCGCCGCGGCTAACCGACTCCCGCTTCCTGGGAGAGTCACCGTGTACTCGAAGTCGATCGAGTCACCACTCGTCGACGTCGTCACCGCCAACTGTCCAGCCTGCACGCAGTTTACGTCGAACGAGACCCTCTCGACCGCCCCCGACGTAACCGTCACCTGCTGAGGATTCGACCCCACCGCGGCGCAGTTGGGCGCCATACCCGACAGGGTTACCGAATGCGTACCTTCTTCGACGTCGGGGAAGATCAGTGTGTCGTTAACACCCATGCCCAAATCGGCGCCGCCGTTCAACCTCACCCAGTATCCATCGGTGTCGACGTCCACGCCCGTCGTCGCCGTCGTTACGAAGATGTCACCATCACCGGGGATGACGATCTCGTCGTCGCCGCAGCCCAGCGCCACGATGGCGCTCGCCGCCAAGACCAACCTTGCGTACCTCATGACTGCCTCTCTGCTAGCTGTCCGCTACGACTCCGACCTTCTCCTTCAGGATCTTCAAAAACAGCTCAACGTGTTCAAGGTGGGTGCGAAACGTTAGCGCGGCAAACCTCAGCACGAATGTTCCGTCCAACTGGGTAGAGGAGATGAATATCCGCCCATCCCGATGGATCTCCTCCACGAGCGCCTGATTGAACGCGTTCGCATCGCCGGAATCCGGCACCCAACGGTAGGTGGCCACAGACAGCTCGGGCTCCGGACCAACTTCGAAGCCCAGCTTCTGAACCTCTTCGTAGAAATACCGGGTCAACAGGAGCTTCTCCTCCAGACAGGCGCGAAAAGGCTCCAGGCCATGCAGCTTGAGTGGAAGCCACTGCCGCAGGCCCCGGAAGTGCTTGGTCAGCTCCGGTGATAGCTCTGCCGGCGAGTCAATGACATCCGGATCTTCCGACGCCGCGTCCTGCATATAGTTCGCTCGGTAGTAGTGCGCCCGATGCATTGCGTCACGATCCTTCACCAACACGGCGCCGGTCCCGTACGGAAGAAAGAGCCCTTTGTGTGGGTCGAGGACGATGGAGTCGGAGAGCTCCATCCCCGCCAGCTTCGCGCGACATTCGTCGACCAGAACGAAGAAGCCGCCATAGGCCGCGTCGACGTGGTACCAGAGATCGTTCTCCCCGGCGATCTCCCCGATCTCGCTGAGCGGATCGATGGCACCGACGTCCGTTGTTCCCGCCGCCGCGATCACCATCCAGGGAATGAGACCGGCCGACCGGTCTTCGGCGATCATCGTCTCCAAGTCACCGGGCACCATCCGATAGCCGTCGTCCAAAGGCACCTTGCGCCTGATGCACTCCCCCATCCCCGCAACGCGGATCGCTTTGTCTATGCAATGATGCGCTTGGTCAGACAGATAGACGACAGCCCGTTCGTAGTCCTTGGCCTTCAGCCCGCAGGCGTCACGCGCGGTGACGATCCCGATCAGATTGGCGATGCTGCCCCCCGACGACAGATTTCCGCCCGAGCCGGCCGGGTAACCGACCAGCTCCGCCATCCAATCGAGCAGCACATTCTCCATCTCGACGGCGCCGGGCCCGGCAAACCTGATGCCGGCGTAGCGATTGGTGATGTCGGCCAGGTAGTCCCCCAGCGAAGCGAAGTAGATGCCGCCGCCGGGAATGAACGCCAGGTGACCGCCATGTGCCGGATTGAGACCAGGCTCCAACACGCTCTCCTGAACCAACGCCAGAATCTCGTCGATATCGGTGGGCCCGTCTCCGATCGGCGCGCCACGCAGCTTCTTCGCCTGCTCCTTGCTGATCTCGTACGTCTTGAGCCCGTTCATCCCATCGATGAACTCGTCCCCGAACTTCACCACCGCATCCCGCACCCGCGCCCGCTCATTCGGCTGCGGCTCGAGTCGCCGACTTGCCCCCTCCAACTCCCTCAATCGATCAAGCATTCTCCCACCTATGCCAGCACACTCTCACCTCCGACCCCCTACCCCCTACTCCTACTCCTACTCCCTATCAGTTCTTCACCCACGTCGGCCTCGAGCCACCCGTCAACGCAAACAAGTCGTCCGCGAACTCCACATCGATTGTCCAGTAATCATACCGCTCCCACATATCCACCCGGCCACTGCGCATGAACTTGATCTCGGTGGCGATCCAACCTCCGCCCAGCTGCTCGTACGCCTCGAACAAGATCTCACGCGACGCACCGGTGTTCGGGTTCTGCAGAAACAGCCGCGTGAACAGCAGCGTCTCGACGTCGATCCAGAACTCACGGTTCTCACCTCCAACCACATAGTGCTCTCGCCCCTCCCATTCGTCCGTTCGCAGCTGCGAAAGGTCGAATCTGAACCGCTCCAGCATGCCCAACGTCTCTTCAACCGGCTGCACGTAGACATCGAAGCCGAGCAGCAGCAGCGGATGGGGTCCGGGGTTGTTGCTGACCACCGAGTCGGCCTCGATCGTGATCCAGGCCCCATCCTTGTAGAAGATCCGGTTCCCAGAATTCAGAGGTGCAATATCGCTTCGCACAGTCGCCGGCAGGCGGATCGACTCGTACCACACGCGCACCGAATCGACTCCTCCCGACGCCACATCGTAGTAGTTGACGGTCTGGATCAGGGCCAGATTAGTGTACCACTCGCCTTCGTATCGGTCGTGCATGGCGCGAATGACGTCGGCGCCAGATTCGATCTGCTGAGCAGGAAAGATGACGGCGGCTGCCAGAATCAGGACATGAAGCATCGTAGACCTCCGTTGTATCGGTGGGGCTCGGACAATCTAGCCGAGCGCCGCTCCGAAATCACGTGCCACCTCCGGACTACGATGCGTGAAGAAGCCGGCGTCGCGGTGCGTCGCCTCTCCCGGTGGACGACCCAGCGCTTCGCCGGCTTTCAGTCTGTATGCTTGTTCGGGTACGGCTAGCCCCCGGCAACCTCGGGGTCCTCTTCGCCCGCCGCATCCCGAATCCGATCGACCATCGCCCGCATGCGGTTCACGACGTCTTCGATCATCTCTTCCGTCTGCTCCGGGGGGTTCTCGCTCTTCGAGATGATCGCCAGACGATTCAGGTTTCTGATCTGCCCCATGAACTCATCCGCAACCACCCTCAGCTTCATGTACTTACGCCGCTCGTGAGCCGCTTCCCGCCCCGCCACGACCGTGACCTGGTAGGTCAGGTAGAGCAACGGCAGCACCGTAACCACCGAGAGGATTCCGCGCTGAATCGGCTCTTCGACCAGCACGTTCACGACGAACAGCGCCACTAGCCCCAAGAGCGCTACCCAAAGCCAGGCTTTCTCGAGTTTCATTTCCTGCTCCAGGCTGTCCTGTTACTGGCTGATGCGGTATCGGGCAGGGTCGAAGGGGTAGTCCTAACCTAATAAAGGAGACCAATTTGCGCCACGCGGGCCCTCCACGTGTGCAACGGAGCGGGGCTCGCGCGTCTCCCGGTCAGAAAGCGGATGAATCCCGCCACGACTGGGAGGTTAAAGCCATGTGGATAAAGAACTTAAGATATCTAGCAAGCGTCGGGCTCGCCGCCCTGGCCATGTTGGCGGCGGGCGATACCGTGCTGGCTCAGGGTTGGATCGAGCCCGACACCCATCGCTTCCTCCCCGGCTCCCCGGTGGAGCGGGTGAGAAGCGACGTATTCGTGACCATCGACGCGGAGCGCCGCATAGCGCTGATCGAGGTCGAAGAGGTGTTCCGGAACCGGGCGGGCACGATGATGGAGGGCGACTACGTCTACCCCATTCCGCCTGAAGCCGTGTTCACGAACTTCTCGCTGTTCATGGGTGAGGACGAGCTCCGGGGCGAGATGTTACCCGCTGACCGGGCAAGATCGATATACGAGGAGATCGTCCGGCGTCGGAAGGACCCGGCGTTGATCGAGCTTCTCGGCCACGGGATGTTGCGTGCTCGGGTCTTTCCAATAGAGCCCGGCGCTGAGCGCCGCGTCATCCTCCGCTATACCCAGGTGTTGGGTCGCGACGGCGACATGTATCGCCTCCGCTACCCCCGCGTGGTGCCGCTGGTCGGTGACGAACCCCGCGAAGTATCTGTGATCGATGTCCGGTCACGGGCTCCGCACCCGTTCACGATGACCGTTCGGATCACCGGCGCCGAGATCTTCGCAACGCCGTACTCGCCGACTCACGCCATCGAAGTCCGTGAGCGGCGTGACGGCGAGCTGGAGATCGCGCATCGCGGCGGTGGCGCCGCCCGCGACTTCGAGCTCTTCCTTCCGCTCCGCGAGTCGCTGGTCGGAGCCAGCTTGCTCGCTCACGCGCCTGGTAGCGAAGACGGGTACTTCATGCTGCTCCTCACTCCGCCTGCCGTGAGTGACGAGGTGCAGATACCACGAGACGTGACTCTGGTTCTCGATGTCTCCGGCTCCATGTCCGGCGGCAAGATGGAACAGGCGCGGGCCGCCCTCGACCAGATCCTCGCCGGCCTGCGGCCCGAGGATCGATTCCGGCTCATCACGTTCAGCAGCTACGTTCGCACGTTCAGCGACGACTTCGTGAACGCCGACGCAGAGACTCTTCGGGAGGCGCGGGACTACCTGGCGGGCGTGCGCGCCGAGGGCAGCACCAACGTCATGGACGCGCTACAAGAGGCGTTACAGCCTGAAACGACCGGCGGCCGCCTCTCGATGATCGTCTTCCTGACCGACGGGAAACCCACGGTCGGCGAGACGGAGCCGGAGCGAATCGCCGACACGGCGGAACAGCTGCGCGATGGCGAGCGCGTCTTCGCGTTCGGCGTCGGCTACGACGTGAACACGTACCTGCTTGACCGGATGGCCGACGGTGGGCGCGGGAGCGTCAGCTACGTTCGGCCGGGTGAGGACGTCGAGGAAGCGGTCTCGTCGCTGACGCGGAAGATCAGCTTCCCGGCGCTGGCCGACCTGCGGATCGTCGATGCGCCGGCCGACCTCGAAGACTTCTACCCGAACCCGCTGCCCGACCTCTTCTACGGCGAAGAGCTGGTGCTGTTCGGTCGCTACCGGGGCGATGGGCGCGGTGAGCTGGTGCTGGAAGGCACGCGCGGCGGTGAGACCGAGCGCTTCACCTACCGTGCGGAGCTGCCGCGCCGCGAGAACGACAATGATTTCATCCCTCGCTTGTGGGCCGCTCGCAAGGCAGGCGCGCTGACCGCGCAGATCCGCCTCAACGGGCCGGACCGCGAGCTGATCGAGGAGATCCGCCAGCTCGGTCTCCGCTACGGCATACTCACCGAGTACACATCGTACCTGGTGGAGGAACCGCAGTTCGCCGTGCTGGATACAGACGAGATCATGGAACGCGGGATCGTGCCGGCCGCGGCCATGGCGCCCGAGGAGCAGGTCGGCGCCGAGGCATTTGACGCGGCTCAGCGGAGCAGCCGGATGCGCGAGGCGAAGCAGGCCACCGATGCCGAGGCCGAGAACCTAGCCCTGGCTGCCAGCTCCGTTGGACGGGCAGATGGCAGCCGCGACGCGGCTGAGAGGGTACGACACGTCGGCCGACGGCTCTTCGTCCTTCGCGACGGAAGCTGGACGGACATCGGCTACAATGACAGCTTGGAGGTGGTCGAGATAGCTTCTTACAGCAAAGCCTACTTCGAGCTGCTCGACCGTATCCCGGCGTTGGCCGAATACTTCGCGCTGGGTGAGGAGCTGGTGATTGGTGGCGACGGCGTGGCGCTGAGGCTGACGGCTGATGGCGCGACGGACCTGAGCTCAAAGGATTTGAGGGCCGTGCTGGAAGGCTTCGAGGGGAGCCTTTGATTAGGCCGGCCGGTTACTGAACCTGGAGAGAGGCCTTGGATCTCTCCCAAGTCTACCGCGAGCACTATCGGTCGCTGGTCCGCTTCCTTTACCGGCGGATCGGCGACCAGGCTCGCGCAGAGGACCTGGCGCAAGAGGCTTTCGTTCGCGCTCTGGAGCACGAGCCGGACAAACCGCGGGCCTGGCTGTTCACGGTGGCGGCGAACCTGGCGCGGGATGAAGGCCGACGAAGCTCGGTACGAAGGCGACACCTGACGCTGATCAAAGCCGAAGCTGAGGCCCGGCCGCCAGAGCCCGGGCCCGAGGTGGCGCTGGAGCGGCGCGAAACGATTCAGAAGGTGAGAGCCGCCCTCGACCAGTTGAGCGATCGAGATCGAGAGGCGCTCCTCCTGTGGGAAGAAGGCTTCAACTATGACGAGATCGCAAATGTGCTTGGCCTTTCACGCGGATCCGTCGGAACCACTCTGGCCCGGGCACGGACTCGACTCGCCGCCGCGTACGAAGAGATAGCGACCGAAGGAAGTGATGAAGATGTCGCATATTGATGACGGAACCCTGCACGAATACCTCGACGGTGAGCTGAACGACCGGCGAAGAGCGGACGTCGAAGCGCACATCGCCGACTGCATAGCGTGCGCCGAGCGACTCGAGTCCGCCGAGTCGCTCATCGGCCGGGCCTCCGGTCTCATGTCCGAGCTGGAGCCCGAAGCCTCGCAGCCGCCGCCCTGGACAGAGATCGAGGAGCGGGCAGCCGCGCGGGCGGCGCGCGCGCCCCGCAAACCAAGAGTCGGGCCGTGGCTCGCCTGGGCAGCATCTATCGTACTCGCCTTCGGTGTTGGCTGGCTCTCTCACTCCAGCTGGCCCGTGTGGGGCGACCGGATGCAAAGCCCGGCTTCCCAAACGGTACAACCGTCGGCTTTACCCGTGGCGGTCGAGTTCGAGGAGCGGCCAAATGTAACCGGTGAAGCGTTCGACGACCGCGCTTCGGCTATCGCTGTCGAAGAGACCTCGTTGCGATCACTCGCCGATCAGGTCGAGGACCAACAGCCCGTGACCTCGACGGTCGGTGCCGAGCCCGCCGCTCCGCCGAGCCGTGGCGTGCCAGAACAAATCGGGCGCGAGCTGGCGGAAGCGGATCGTGACGACCTCGCGCGCCGCGGCGGCGAAGGTGAGGCCGCCGAGGCGAAGGAAGTGTCCGCTGACGAAACGCCAGCCGAACCCGCCGTAGATCATCTGCGGGACGATGTGACGCGAGAACGGCGCGAACTCACCGCCGCCAAGGCTGATGTCCCCGCCGACGCAGAGTTCGCGGCGCCCATGGCACAGGTTTCCGCGGAAGCGGAAGCCAACGAGGTCGGCCGCTTCTTCGCCGTGCAACCGGACGAAGCCGCCGAGTGGTTGGGCCACCAGCTGCGCACGCTACCCGATCTGCAACTGCAGAGAGTCGAAGTCGGACCGGGAGCCGCGTTGGAAGATGGCGTGCTTGGGCTACCCGCCGTGCGACTCATCTATCTGGACGCTGCGAACAACGAGATCGTGCTGACCATGCAGCAGGCGTCGGCGGAACAAGCCCGGGAAAAGGACGCACTCGATGCGGTTCTGATCGGCCAGCCATCCGGGATGAACGTGTATCGCTGGTATGAGGAGGGCTATCTGCTGACGTTGGCAGCTGAGGTGAGCGGAGACTCGCTGAGGGCGCTCGCCGAGCGGGTTCGCTAAAGCGTCCGAGTCCGTAACCTATTGTTTTTCAATCATTTACAGGCGAGTGAAACCTACGGGACAGATGACTCGTTATGTAGAGTAACTGGTCAAGTCGACATAGCGGGCAAATTGCCGGGGCAGCCCAAGTGGCGTGAGGAGGGACACGCCCCCAGAGCCTTAGGAGGCGTGCTATGAAGACGTTGATCAGGATTTCCACAGGCGTAGCTGCAGCAGCGTTGTTCCTCGTTCCGGTCACCACCATCAATGCCGATCCGCCAGATGATCCCATCGCTCAAGCCCACATCGTAAGGGGCGATGAGTTGGCGGCTGAGGGCAGGTATGGATCGGCACGTGGAGAATACCGTAAGGCAGTAGACCTGCAGCGCGAGCAGGGAGTGCTACCCGAAACGGCGCTCCGTCGAATCGCATACACTTACTACTACGAGGACCGCTTCCAGTCGGCCGGCGGCACGATGGTCAACCTGGCTGAGGAGGCGGCAACCTACGGTGACATCGTTGCCGAGGTATGGGCCTTTGCGGATGCCGCATGGATCGCCGGGGTCGAAGGCAACAAGCAGGTAGTGGACCGGCATCTGGCGAAAGTCGACAAGCTGCTGACTTCGCCGTATATCCCGGAGGACGTTAAGGATCAGATCAGGGCGACGCGCTTGGCGTCGATTGAGTCAGTCGAGACGCTGGCGCTGACGCCTTAAGCGATCTCGCGAATCTGATAACCGGTCAAAAGACCGCTGGGGCTCGCGGCCCGGGTCCATAAACGCCCGCTCGTATGTTTAAAGGGCCTTGGGCTAGCGAGCCCCGATTTGTTTTTCGCCCCCCTACTTCCGCGCCGTAACCGTCGTCTCATCCACCAAAAACCGCGCCCCCAGCACCTGCTCGGCCACATGCATACACGACCGCGTGTGCGCCGTAATCTCCGACGTCTGCAACGAACCACCCGACACGGCGATGAACGGGATCAACTGATCCGCCAGATATCGATCCACAGTAGCCCCCGCATTGACCTCGTCCAACAGCTCACGTGCCGCCTCGCGCCCGACCTCTTCCGCCGCCTTCTCCCTCACACCCAGCGCCGAACCTGCGACGGACGGACCGTTGTCCGACTCCGTCCACAACGTGATCCCGCTGCCCAGGTTCGACGCGTCCGAGTACTGCACGGAGATGCTCACCTCGTAGCCTAGCCGCATCAGCACGTGGTTCGCCGCCGTCGCTTGCCGTTCCGCTACCTTGCGCTCGCGCAGCTGCTCGGTGGCGTGACTCACCCCCTTGATACCCCTGACGTCTCCCGGGTCGCGCAGGACGAGAGAGAAGCCGCGGCGCGAACCGCCTTCCAATCGCGCCAGAAGTCGTCCGCCGCCCTTCGGATAGTAGCCGCGACGCACCACCGCGACCTTACCGTCGCCAAGCTTCGCCAGCACCGGTAGCGTAACGTTTTTGAGGTAGTCCGCCGGCGGTGACCAGGGCACATCGGTCCCGCCCGTGATTTCGAATTGGTATTCCCCTGGCATCGAAAGACAGGGAAGCAGCACCGTCTGCAGGATGAGCGTAGCCGAGCCCGCTGTCCCCACATCGAACTGAAAGGCGCCCGACTGCATCTGATTCGGCTCGAATAGGACCTCGGAAGAGCCCAGCTTGGCGCCGCGCACCCGGGCGCCGCACACGGCGCCCGCCGCCTCGACCGCCCTCAGGTGCTGCGCCGCCAGCCCCGGCTTCTCGCGACCCGCTCGAATGTTGTACACGCGTATCGCCTTCCGCGCATACGCCGCCATGCCCAGCGCCTGCCGCAAGATCGCGCCGCCGCCCTCTCCGTAGGATCCGTCGATCTCGATCATGTATTTCCGGGTGTCCAAAAAGAAACCCGCCATCCGACAGCGGGTTCGGAAGAGCGCCAACAGCGATGCATTACCCTACATTTGGCGGGACCCTAACAGCAGCCTTACGATGCCCCTCAACCTCCAACAACGCAACAGCTTCCACCCCAACACTCCCGACTCTCGTTATCCCCGAATCTCAGAATCCCTAAGACGTCCTCACCACCACCGGAAACTCACAAATCCGAATCTCCGTACACCCATACGGCACCAGCGTCACCTCTTCGTCCGGCATGCGCGACGGCACCGGGCTCCAGGGCAACGGCCCGGTGATGCCACCGTAGCGCTCCCACTCCGGTACGCGCCGTGCCCAGCCGGTCAGCTCCAGAGGTGCGTTCTGCGCCGACCAGGGCTGATCCTCCATCGGCAGACGTCGCACCTCGTAGCCTTCACCCGGCTCCTCCAGGTCCTCCCGCAGCAGTCCGTAGTTCCAGGGCTCGTCGGTGCGAATCACGTAGTCGACGTATGGCTGCCTTCCTTTCACCGCCGTCCACCTCTCGTTCCGGCGCAGCGCGAAGACCAGCGGTCCACGCTCCAGCGTCGCCGACCGCTCATGCCAGCGTGAGGCGCGGGTTTCCATCGGAAGGTGGAGCGTGACCCGATCGCCATTCTCCCACCGCCGCTCCAGACGGACGATGCTGCCGGCCTCCGGCTGATCGATCACGCGATCGTTCACACGCAGCGCCGCCACGTCGCACCAGCTGGGGATGCGGAAGTAAAGCGGGAAGGCGATGTTCGAGGCGCCGTGATAGATGAAGCGCACATCCTCCTCGAACGGATACGATGTGTCTTCTTCGAATCGGACTTCCTCACCATCTGCGACTGCAGCCGTCACCTCGCACGGCCCGTAGACCAGCGCCGCCAGCCCGTCATCCGGCGTCGCCATCCACAGATGCGCCACGAACTTCGGCCAGCCCTGATGCATGTTTGCCGTGCAACAGCCGTAACCGGTCTCCAGGCCGATCAATGCGTCGTCTTCGTGTCGTGTGCTGAAGTTGTGATAGTCCTTCGTGCAGGCAATCTGGTTCGGCAGCTGATAATAATGACGACCCGCAAAGTGTGGACTGAGCGCTGCCGGTAGCGCGTTGTAGGCGACGCGCTCCAACCGGTCCGCATGAGCGACGCTCCCCGTGATCGCCAGAAGCGTCTCCAGGCTGAACATGTACTCCACCACAGCGCACGTCTCCACGCCCTGCGTCGGATTCGTACCATGCAGCATCTCGTCGCCCGACCATATCCCCTGCGGCTGACCGTGCCGCGTCATCAAGTAGGTGATCCCCTGCTCCACCGCCTCCAGGTATCGGCGATCCCCCGACTGCTGGTACCAAACGCCGGGCTGCTTGACGCCCATCGCCGTATTCACGACGTGCCAGATGCCGTGATCGGTCGTGAAGTTCGCCGTCCAGTCTTCCGTTTGCTCGAAGATCAGCTCACCGAGATCGAGCAGGAACGCATCGCCCGTCCTATTGTAAAGCCAGTGCACGCTCGCCAGGTTCTCGCCGCCGCGCCGCTGACCCCAGAACGTGAACGCGCCCAGCGGGAGATCCGGCAGCCAGGTGTGTTGATAACGGAAGTACTCCGTCATCAGGTCGAGCACCCGCTCGTCCCCTGTCGCCTCGTGATGCTGCTGAAGCACCTTCAGCATCACCATGCGCGGCCACCAGTCGGCACCCGGCACCCGACCCCCGCCGCGCTGCTGCCGCTCATCTTCCGGCCCGAAGAAGCCGTCGGGCCGCGCGCTCTCGAGCGTCGCCTCGATCCAGACGTTCGCCTTCTCGATCAACCGCTCGTTCTTTAGCGAATAGGCGAGGGGCACCAGGCCATCGAGCCAGTAGGGGCCGCGCTCCCACACGTCGCCGTCGCCGCCGAGCCAACCGTTGTCCGGGCCGACGTCGGGCCATACTTCGTCCAGTTCGCCGGTCATGCCCCGCGCCCAGCCTTCGAGCTGGCGCTCCAGCCAGCCCGCCGGTTGCACCGAGCCGAGAGGGAGCGGGATGTATGGGTTGCTCGTCAGCGGCTCGCGGTTGGACACGTAGTGTCGGTTCCGTACCGATTGCTCCTGTCTCGACGCCAAACTGCCGGCGTCTGACGACATCGGATAGGCGGAGAGCGCGACAACGCCGGCGGCCGTGCGCTCAACGAATTCACGGCGCGAGATGGGACGGCTACCGTAAGGCACGTTCGATCCCAGCATCATTCTCTTTCCACCGCACCATCAGTTTCGCATCGGTTCGTCCGTCAGCCGTTCCAGCGCATGCCGCGCTTCTTCCACCATTGGCTGCAACTCCGGATCGGCATCCTGCCAAAGCTTGATGAACCGGGCGTAGTGATGGACGGCATTTTGTTCATCGCCCAGCCGCTCGTAGATCTCAGCCCGTCTCAAGTGCGCGGGTGCCAAGTTGATCACGTCGAAGAAGGATAGCTCCGTGGATGCCCGGTACCAGCGCAGCGCTTCTTCGTCGCGGCCGGCAACCTCCAGCAGCTCGGCGCGAAGGAACCGGCCAGCCGACTGGGCGTGAAGTGGTGACGTGGTCAACCACGCGTAGTGCGTCTCGTAGCGCGCCTGCTCGATCTCGGCCAGCGAATCCTCCAGTCGGCCCTCGCTCCGAGCCGCCAGTGCGCGGACCGTGTGCGCGAGATCCGATACCATCGAGCCCCATTCGGCCAGTGGACCTTGGCCTTCCAACTCCGTCGCATAGTCCCGCGCGGCAGCGCCCTGGCCCATCCGCGCGCTGATCAGTCCCAGCAGATAAAGGCGCGTAACCTCGGCCTGGTCGGCCCGGCCGTACAGAACGCTCTCAGCATCTCCCGGCCATATCTCCGTATTCCACGACAGCAGTTCCGCACGCGCAGCCTCGAGGGCCTGCTCTGATACAGGGTAGAAGGGGTGAGCTGCCGAAAGAGCTGTGACGACCGCCGAAAACGTTGGCTCGCCGACCTGATCCGGCACAGAGCTAGAGGCAGCCTCGGCCCTGGCCGCCGCCAACCTTCCAAAGCCCGCTTGCCCGATCGTGACCGACCCACGGCCTAGTATTCGCTCTACCTGGCCGCGTCCTGGCAGCGTCAGCTGCCGGCCGAGCTGGATCGATGCGTCGATCTCCTCCGAGTATACGCCCGAACCGACCACCGATATCATGAAGACCAGGGGAGCGTCGCGCGCCTGCGCCAGAACACCCTGACGTTCTTCGGCATCTCCCATGACGAAGGCACGGAGCGCCAGCAGCTCCAGAATCCGCCCGCTCTCCGGCTGAAGCTCCACCGCCCGGTTCACCAATGAATCGAGCCTCGGGTACTCGCGTTCCCGCGCCGCGACTCGCGCCAGGTGGAAGATTGCCATCACGTTTTCAGGATCGAGCTCGATCACTCGCTCGAACGCACGGCGCGATTCGCTGATCGATCGGCCTCGTACCGGACCGTAGTGAAACTGCGACTCGGCCAGCTGGTACCACGCCTCCACATCCTCCGGATAGCTGAAGAGCACGCCCTCGTACAGGAGCTCCGCCTCTCCGGCAGCACCCCGGCGCAGCGCCAACGAAGCCTCGAGCAATTGGCGATCGCGCGGCGGCAAGCGCTCGCCGTAGCGCACCGCCTGCTCGGAGGCATGCAGGATCACATCGAACATGCCGATCCACTCCGCAGCGACGCTCATCCGGTAGTAGGCGAGGGCGAAGGAAGAATCGACAGACACGGCGCGCTGGAAGGCGTCCACAGCCTCGGCGTACCTTCCAGCGCGGAACCGCTGCTCGCCCTCCAGATACGCCTTCAATGCGTCCACCGCGCTCGTGGTCGCCGCCGCGGTTCGTGTTAGACGCACATCACCAGCGCCGCCTGCCACAACGAGTTCGCGTGCCAGGTCGTCCACCAGCTCCAACACTCCGCTCTCATCCGTGGCCGTCGCCTCCACCGACGACAACTGATTACCGTTGGCATCGTAGAGCACGGCGTCGATCCGCAACTGACCGCCCGTTTCCAGCACATTCCCCAACACGAACAGGCCGGCGCCAAACTGCTCGGCGACGGATCGCGCGATCTGCGGATCGAGACGGCTGCCGCCACTCTGCTCGATTAAGCTGAGCAGCGCCCACGGATCCACGGCCCGCAGCTCACCGGCCCCATCCAGCGCCCGGCTCAAAAGGTCCACCATCCCTTCGCCCAGGTACGACAGATCCTCATCGCCTCGGAAGGTGAACGGCAGGACCGCCACCGCCGTGGCCGAGACCTCGCCAGACGTCGGTCGCCCATCGCCGCTCGGTCGCAGCAACAGCCACCCCATCGCGACGACGCCCCACAAAGCGAACGCGATGACCCCGGCCTGCAACGCATTCCTCCAGGTGACCGTTCTGAGCAGTCCCTGACGGCCAGCGTCCGCTTTCGCCGCGTCCCCGGGTTCGACCGGTATCAGCGTCGGGTCGGAGGTGCCCGGACTCGGCCCTCCCTGCTGCACGATCGCCGTCGCCAAGACGATCGGCAGGCCGACGATGAACAGGATCAGCGCCAGCGCTGGGAACCAACCGGGCAGCCCTAGTCCCTCCGTCAGCGTCTGGATGATCTCGAAGGCCAGCCAGGCGCCAATCAGGTACACGGCCAGCACCTGCCAGATCGAACGGCGATGGATTTCGGAGATGAACTTCTTGAACTGGCTCAACGGCTCCCCTCTCGGG
>JBDHJS010000085.1:0-7732 GCA_039586795.1 Gemmatimonadota bacterium | reverse complement strand
GATGTAGAGCGGACTCTTCGTGTCACCCGTACCTTGCAGGCCCCCTGTATACGTGAGCGCCACGGTGATGAACAGCCCGGAGATACTGAGGTAGCGGAGCAGTTGCTTGCCGATCCCGACAACAACGGGATCGTTCATACCGAACAGCGCCAGCAGCTGCCCCGGGATCGCGAGAAAGATGAGACCCACCACCGCCGCGACCGACAACCCGATTCCGGCCGCGACCCGGACAGCTCGCACGGTGCGCTCCGGGCGACCGGCGCCCAGGTTCTGACCGGCCACCGCGGCCGCGGCGCCCATCAATCCCACCGACGTCCAGGTGACCAGCGAGAACAGCTCCGTGTAACCCACCGCGTAGGCGGCTTGCGCCTCGGCGCTCCGCTCCAGCGACCCGACGTAACGAATCAGGAACACGCCGGCCACGTTCATCGCTACGCCCTGTATTCCCGTCGGCAACCCAAACCGGAACAGCTGACGGATGATCGACCAATCCGGTCTCCAGTTCATACCGCGATGAAGCACGACGACCAGTTTGTCCGAAAAGAGAAGGTAGAGCGCGACCAGGCTAACGACCGTGCCGGCGATCACCGTGCCCAGCGCGGCGCCGGCGGTGCCGAGGATCGGAATGAGGATCAGGTTGAGGGCGAGGTTGAGGAACGTCATGCCGACGCCGAGACGAAGTGGCGTCCGAGCGTCGCCAGCGGAGCGCAGCGCACCGCTCAGCATGAAGAAGAGCAGCATGCCGAAGCTGGCGATGAACATGATGCGGATGTAGGGCAACGCTTCCGCCTGCACCGCGGGCTGGGCGTTCACCAGCGTCAGCAGCCACGGTGAGGAAAACCAACCCAGCGGCGCCAGCACGCCCAGGGAGAGGACGAACGTGGTGAGAAAAGCCTGGTAGACCGAGCGGTTGACCTTGTCAGGCTCACCGGCGCCGGCGAAGCGAGCGACCAGCACGCCCATCCCGGAGTAGAGCGAGGTGATGAAGATGATCACGACCAGAAAGATCTGCCACGCGACGCCGATCGCCGCGTTGCCCGTGTAGCCGACGAAATGGCCGACCATCACGTGGTCGACCATCCCCTGCAGGCCGCCGATGATGTTCTGCAGCATGGTGGGCCAGGCGATGCGCCAGACGGCCCGTGGGATGGGGCCGTCGACGATCGAGCGATCGAACCTGGTTGCGGGCCTAGGCGGCGTCGACATAAGGGACGAGGATCGCCGACAGCGCGGTCCCGGTCAAGTCGGGCCGCCAGGTGCCCGGGTCAAGAGGACGGCCCGCCCGCTCGACTCCTACCTGGACGGCGGTTCAAAGGAAACAGGTGGATCCGACTGGCTCAGCGACGCAGCGACGTGCTCGTAGCGCCATACTCCCGCGATCGTCGCCCCCCAACTGGGCAGGCGAAATCCGTCGAACTCCGTGAGGGGGCCGAAAACGTGTTCGAACTCCCTGTCACCGATGGAGGAGCTCCATTTGATGGGTTCACCCTTCATGTTGACGGCAAACTGAGCGAGGAGCTCGCCACTTTCTGCATCGGCGACATCGAAACGGGATTCGTCGCTCCCCATCGTGACGCGCGTTGCGGGGCTCCCTTTGGCGAGCCGATGAAAGATGACGACCGGTTGGCGCCTCCAGTATTCGAGCTCCAGATTGTGACGCTCTTCCGACAGTTGCTCGAGCTCTCCACCGTCCAGCTCCCAGCCACCTTCGCGCGTCCAGGCTATGACGCGATCGACCGTCGCGCTTTTGAGCTCGAACCTGCCGCTCGGGGCTTCGAGACTCATCCAATACGTCTCATCCCAAGGCTCTTGTTCGCGCGCATAGTAACCGCGGAGCTCGATCTTTATTGTGCGTGCCTGAGACCAAACTGTCTTGCCTCCCAGCGTTTCGAGCATGCGCTCGGCCAATGCCAACGCCTCCTCGTCGCTCTGCATTACCTCAGTACGCGGCGCGAACCCAAGAGCTAGGACCGCGAGGAGAGCAGCTGCACCGGCAAGTATTGTCTTCATTGATACTTTCTCACTGTCAGAGATGATGCGTGTCACGGCTCACCATCATAGATGATCGAGGATCTTGAAGCGTTCGCTGGGACCGTTATCCGCCGCCTGGCCGCGGCTTGTCGGGTCCGTAGTTCTCCGTCAGGTAATCGATGATGACACGCTGCTGTTCTTCGGTGATCCACGTCGCGCCGTACTGTTCCACCATGTCGGATACGACCCACTCCCAGTTCGACCGGTCGAGACGCTGCGCCAGCGGCAGCTCCAGGCTATGGCATCCCACACAGTTCTTCTCGAACAACTGCCGCGCGGATTCGCTCGCCTGAATGGCCGGCGCACCCTCCACCTGGCGCGATTCCTCTTCCGGTTGCCGACTCTGGTCGCAGCCTCCCCAAAACAGGCAAGCAATGGTGAGCGTCACGCACCGGCGCGCGACGCTCCATTCACGACAAACGTTACGTTCAGCCCGCAACGGATACGGTGACTGAGTGAATGACGTTGCCCAGGTAGCCGCGTGGATTCCAGGCCTGCTGGAACGGTTGGGCGTTGCCCCGATCATCGAACGCCCGGGCCCGAATCTCGTACTTGCCTTCCCGCGGGAATGACATGCGGGACTCCCAGCGATACCAGGCGTATCGATTAGGGGGCGCCGTGATCATCGCATCTTTCCAGTCGGCACCGTTGTCCGTGGAGACCGCGACGCGCGTAACCTCGTTATCCCCGGCCCAAGCGTGACCGACGACATCGACTTCCTCCCCGACGGCGAACTCGCTCCCGGCCCGCGGCCGGTTGATCATCGATTTGATGATCCAGGATGTGGCGATGACCATGTCGGACTCCGGCGGCCGCGTTCCCGGCGTCACAGGTTGAGCCGGGATTCGATACGAGTAGCCCTTCATCTTGTCCGAGTCATGGACCCGATCCCGGACCCAGATGCGGTTCAGCCACTTCTGCGAGCAGCTACCGATCCAGCCCGGCACCACGAGCCGCACCGGATACCCGTTGAGCGCCGGCAGATCCTCGCCGTTCATCTGATAGGCGATGATCGTGTGCTCGTCCATCGCCTTCTCGATCGGAATCCCGCGAGAGAACGGCTGCGCGGCGCCCAGCGGTATGTCCTCGCCGTAGTGCGCGGTGTAAACGGCCTCCGGCTTGAGTCCGGCACTTTGTAGAACATCCCGTAAACGTACACCGGTCCACTCCGCACAACCGATGGCTCCACGCTCCCACTGGTTGCCCCGGACGGGCGGATCGAAAAGCGCGCGCCCGTTGCCGCCGCACTCGATGAGCAACGGCATCGATACGGCGGGCATGCGTTTGAGATCTTCGAGCGACAGTGCGAGAGCCCGATTCACCTCACCGTCCACCCGCAGCGTCCAGCCCTGCGGATCAAGACTCGTGGCCCGAGGCGGCAGGTTGCCATTGTTTCGCACGAAATGACGCGAAGCGGGCGTCACATCATCCTCCAGCAGGTGAGCCGGAAACTCGCCGTTCACGGGTCGGGAACTGTGCACGATCATCCCCGGCTTGCCCGGGATCTCGCCTTGCTGCCCGACCGACTGTGCCCATGCGAAACCGGTACTCGATCCAGGATCGAAACGCCCGATCGCCGCAGCCGCGCCCCCCGCTCCTATGAGCCCGAGCCACTTCCTACGGCTGATCTTTCGTGGAGCGCGGCTCCCGCCCCCTTCGCTGTCGATGTCACGCATCCGGCTCATCGGCTACACCCAACAAAGTCCAATGTCCCATGCCCAATGTTCAGTGTTCACCCGGCTTTGTGCCTGAAAACGTGCCATGCCCATCTCATGTTCCATTGCACGCACCGTCATCACATAAGAGACAGCGCGGTGACGGCGAAAATACGCGCTTCCTCCATAGTGCCCCCGTGGGCCACGGATGCTCCGTGGTCCGGGCGTACAGATGGAGGAATGATCATGTCAGAAACAGTGAAGGTACTGATGGCGGCCATGGCCGCCGCCCTGCTTGCGGGCTGCGAGGGCGACGATACCACGGGCCCCGGGCGGACGACCGAAGAGTTCGATTGGAGAGGGACCGTCGCGCAAGGCGACAGGATCGAGATCGAGAATATCGCCGGCAACGTGCGGGCCTCGTTCACTGCGGGCGACGAGGTCGTCGTTCACGCGATCAAGACCGGTCGGGACAGCGACCCCGCTTCCGTGACCATCGAGGTGGTGCATCACGCCGACGGCGTCACGATCTGCGCCGTCTACCCGGACGTGGCCGGGATGAGGCCTAACGATTGCCAGCCGGGCTTCGGCGGCAACATGACCAATCGCGGCAACGACGTGACGGTGGAGTTCGAGCTGATGGTTCCGGCGGGCGTGGAATTCGTCGCTCGCGTCACCGGCGGCGCTGTGGAGGCCGAAGGTCTCCACAGCGACGTGTTCGTCATCACGGTCGGCGGCGACATCACCGTGTCAACAACGGGGATCGCTGCGGCGACCTCGGTGTCCGGGTCAATAGACGTCGTGATCGGGGAAGCCGACCCCGATCGTAACCTGGCGTTCAGGACGACTCACGGTGACGTGACCGTGCAGGTGCCGTCGAACACGAACGCTGCGGTTATAGCCTCTACGAGCTCTGGTTCGGTCGAATCGTCTTTCGATCTCGAAGGCACACGAACCCGAAAATACGGGACACTGGGCAGCGGCGGCCCGAATCTCTGGCTGTCTACCCTGAACGGCAACGTCAATCTTCGCCGGGGGAGTCCTGACCAGCAGTAACGGCCACACGCGACCAAGGGCTGGGCGTCTGGGCGAGAGCCGAGGCGTCTAGCCCTTCGGCTCGATGAACCGGAGATATTCTAGATGATCGCGTAGAGGTTCGAGGTCCATGTCACGGTGCAAGACGATCGTGAACTCGCGACCCTGTTCGTAGGCACTACGGAGAAGCACCATGGCTCTCTCAGGCTCGCCGAGCAACGAAGCGATGCAAGCTTGCCAGTAAGTATCACGTCCGAAGTCGCGGCGCTCCGCCATACCCGTCAGACCCTGGCTGATGCTGAGCGCCGTTTCGGCGTCACCGCGACGGGCGGCCAACACGCCCAGGAACCCCTGAATATTGACGTTCGCCGGCACCTCTGCCGCCAGCTCCTCGAACAGCACTCTCGATTCGTCCCACCGCTCCCTCAAATAGTAGGCGGTGGCAAGCTCGAATCGATATTGCCCAGTCGCCTGCTCCCGCGGCGGACGAGTTCGATACCATTCGATCGCGCGGTCCGCCACTTCGAAAGAAACTGCCTGGTAGCCGTGGGTGCGGAGCTCCGCGGCGGCGTTGGCCATCAGGGCGCCCGGCATCAGGCCGTCATCCGAGCTCAACAGCAGGCTTTCGTCGAGCCTTTCTCTGACTCCGTCGATGTCGCCCAGCACAATCATGGCGCGCACCTCGGCCTCGAGCATCCTCAGACGTTCGGGGTTAGCTGCCCGCCCACGGCGCGCCTCGATCAACTCGTTTGGGTAATCGCCGAGCATGTGATAGGCTTCGATCAGCGTGAGCCAATGGTAATACCAGTCGGGTAGGCTTGGTGTGTTAGCTAATGCGTCGACGGCCTCCTGGGGGTGGTTCGCCTTGACGGCCTCGACTCCCACATCCAACCCGCCCCTAGCACGTGTGGCCCGCAGCGCGGCCATCCGATCGCCCCGGCCCTGCGCCAGCATCCAGTCCAGGGTCGCGCGCTGATAGTCGTTCATCCGCGATCGATGCGGAACGAGCAGCTGCGCGTTGGAGTCGGCGGCCTGCCATTCCCGTCGCGTGCCGTGGGCGAAGACGATGTACATGCGAGGAGTGATGAAGCTCGAGTCCAGCGCAACCGCTTGATAGAAATACCTCAGAGCCTCCGCCAGTTCGGCCTGCGAGCGGTGGAAGATGCGATGGCCCTCGAGGTAGGCCCGGTACGCCTCGAGCGAAGGAGGTGCGCCTCCCGCCAGCGGAGGACCGACTCGTGAATCGAGCAACGTCGCTATCGTTCCCACAACGCGCTGACGTAACGTGTCAACGATGGCACCGGACGCCTCAGCAGGCCCGGCCACGGGATCCAGCGCGCTGAGCAGCTGTCCATCCCGTGCATCGAGCACCTGCGCCTGGAACCGAATCGAGTCGCCGCTTCGATAATAGGCGCCCATCACCACGGTCCCGGCCCCCGTCGCTTCGGCCAGCGCCCGCACGTCATCCGGAGTCGAAACCGCGGCGCTGGCAGAACCGGGACGCGGGACGAGGCCCGTCGTGCTCGGCACCACATCGACCACTTCGATCTGGTTCAGCCCTTCGGTCGCCCAATCGGCCGCCATCCTGCCGAGGGGGTCGAGATCCGGGTCGCCGGTTTGATTGTCAAAGACCGCGACCACGACGCGCAGCGGGTCCAACGGCTGCTCGGTATCCTCGCGAAATCCGAAAGCCCACACGATGCCGAGGCCAACGACAAGGGCAGCGCCAGCAACCAGGCCCAAGCGGAACGCCCGGGTACCGAGCAGGCGTCCGCCCGTGCCGACGCCGGCTCCGGAAGGCGTCGACGACTCGGGAGTCGATGGCGCAACAGCCGCGGGTGCAGCGCTGACGCCGGCGCGCTCATCAGCGGTATCGCCTTCTTTCTGAGGACCACGCGATGCCCGGACCCTGTCGATCAGCATCCGCGTCTCCTCGGCAGGCTCCAGCTCCCACTCCTCCGCCAGGCGCGTCGCGAACGCCTCGTACTCGCGCACGGCGCCCGACCGATCTCCCATTCGACCGAGGAGCTCGATGACCTGCCGCACCAGATCCTCGTCGAACGGCGCCAGCTTCATCGCTTGCCGGGCCCAGCGCGCGGCGTCCGCAGCGTTCCCTTCGGCCTCGGCGCCCTGCGCCAACTCCCACGCGGCCACCCGAGCTCGCTCCCGCAATTCCACGCGTCGTTCGTCCAGCCAGCGCTCGAACTCGGGGGCGCCCGTCACATAGAAGCCGTGGAGAAAATCGCCCCGGTAGAAATCCAGCGCCTCCTCACGGGCGCCGCTCTCCAGGGCATTCTCGAACGCCGTCACATCGCACCAGGAGAGATCTGAGTCCAGGCCCACTTCCTCATCGCCCCGCGTCACGATCACACCCTCACCGAGGAATTGCCTCAGATGATAGAGCGACTGTCGGAGCGCACCCCGGGCCCGCTCCTGGCTCAGCTCGCCCCAGAGCAGTCCGGCGATCGTATCGCGGCGCTGGAGGCCCCGGGGGGTCGCGGCTGCCAGGTAGGCCAGGAGCCCGAGCAGCTTGGGCCGGGCCAGCAGAGACTGCGGGTCCGTCCCGGCAGGTCCCTTGAGCTCGGCGACTCCGAAGGCCCGAAAACGGGTGACTCGTTGAGAGGAACGGTCCATATCCCACCGTTATACGGCGTGTGACGCTGGCGAGTCGGTCAGCAGACGCGGCCCGCCTAGACTTCCCCTTGAAGCTAAGAAGGCCGGAAAAAGTCAGCAATTAGGAGGTTCTCATGATAAATGCAAGCCGCACATGGCCGGGCAGAATGGCGGTCCTGGCGCTGCTCCTCGCCGCCGTCGCGACCGCCTGCAGCGACTCCACCGGCGTCATAGACGGCGCCGCCGATTTCGAGTTCGCCTGGTCCGTAGTGGACTCGGTGTATCCCTTCATGGAGTTCAAGCAGATCGACTGGAACGGCATGTACGACGAATACCGTTCGCGTGCCGAAAGTGCCGCCGGCGTCGAGGCCCACGTCGTTTTGCTCGAGATGCTGGGT